>JAFGCB010000050.1 GCA_016932855.1 Candidatus Omnitrophota bacterium
GCCCTCATTTTTGGGTAACATTAATTATGAGTCAACGATTCAATTTAACTATCGCTTCGGTAACATTTAATGTGAGTCAATTCGGGGGCAATATCGACCTTGACTTATCAAGGGACAAAGGTATAATAATTTACAAATTTCAGCATAAAAATAGTTTTTTGCTGATTTAAGAGCGAAAAAAAAGGAGGAATTTGATGGCCAAGATTAAAAAAGTTGTAGCCAGAGAGATTATTGATTCACGGGGTAATCCCACTGTTGAGGCTGACGTTTTTTTGAGTAACGGCGCCTGGGCCAGAGCCGCTGTTCCTTCCGGGGCTTCTACGGGCGAACACGAAGCGATTGAGTTAAGGGATAAGGTTAAGGATAGATTTTTAGGTAAAGGCGTATTAAAGGCTGTAAACAATGTTAATAAGATTATAGCTAAGAAAGTAAGCGGTCTTGAGCCGGACTTTAGAAAGATAGATAAGCTGTTATTAGATTTAGACGGAACCAAGAACAAATCCCGTCTAGGCGCAAACGCTATCCTGGCGGTGTCTTTAGCAGTTGCCAAAGCCCAGGCCCAGGACCTAGGAGTCTCTTTCTATAAATATTTAGGTAAGGCTAAGGCAAAGATACTGCCGGTACCTTTAATGAATATTTTAAACGGAGGCCTTCATGCCGATAATAATTTGGATATTCAGGAATTTATGATTATGCCCGTAGGTTTTAATACTTTCTCAAGGGCTATCCAGGCAGCCTGCGAAGTCTTCCATACTCTAAAGAAGATATTGCATAGTAAAGGTTTGTCGACCGCCGTTGGTGACGAGGGCGGTTTTGCTCCTAATTTGGATAAAAACGAGCAGGCCTTGGAACTAGTTATTAAGGCGATAAGCGAGGCAGGCTATAAACCGGAAAAAGAAATTGCTCTGGCTCTTGATCCGGCATCCAGTTCATTTTATCTAGAGGGAAAATATAAGTTTGAGGGCAAGAAAGTCGATTTTCCTTTTATGATTGATTTTTATTCCCGGATGGTAAGGAAGTTTCCGATTATTTCGATTGAAGACGGCTTAGCCGAGGATGACTGGCCAGGCTGGCAGGATTTGACTGCAAAGTTAGGCAAGAAAATTCAGCTGGTAGGCGACGATATATTCGTTACTAATACCGAGAGGCTTAAGATGGGAATTGAAAGAGGAGTCGCTAACTCCATTCTTATTAAGGTAAATCAAATCGGCACTTTAAGCGAGACGCTCGCGGCCATAGATCTGGCTTTTAAGAATAATTACACAGCGGTGATTTCTCACCGTTCAGGCGAAACTGAAGATACTACCATTGCTCACCTGGCGGTAGCAACTTCCTGCGGTCAGATTAAAACAGGTTCGCTTTCACGTTCGGATAGGATTGCCAAATACAATGAGCTTTTGAGGATTGAAGAAGAGCTTGGCAAAAAAGCGGTATATGCAGGAAAAATCCTTAAAAATAAGCTTTCTCTTAAATAAGAATATCGAAAGTTTATGATTGAGGATATTGAGTAGAGATAAACGAGGCTATTCTAAGCAATAAACCCCTGTAATTATTACTTTTTTAAAGAAAATGATAAAGGGCCCAAAAATAGATTCCCTTAAGCTTATTGTTTTTCTTGTTTTAGGCTGTATAATATTATTCATAATTTCTTTTACATTTTTGCCAAAGTATACTAAAATAAAGGAGCTCGCTGAGGAAGAACAGGCTCTTTCGGAGAAAATTAGCCAGGCTGAAAAGGAAGTTGGCACCTTAAGAAACGATATAGAATCGCTTAAGGACGACCCTTTTTATCTGGAAAAAGTTGCCCGTGACCAGTTAGGCGCGGCAAAAGACAACGAAGTAGTCATTAAGATCGAAGAATAGTTCTCGGGTGTCGGGAAATATTACGACACCCGAGACGCGATGCCCGATGCCCGAATAATTCGCGGGGTGGAGCAGTCAGGTAGCTCGCAAGGCTCATAACCTTGAGGTCGTCCGTTCAAATCGGACCCCCGCAACCAAAAAAAATAATCCCCGGCAATTAAATGCTGGGGTTATTTTTTTGCCCCTACGAAACCCGTAGAAAGCCCGGCTTAATTCAAATTCTAGGGCGAAGTAGGGCAATCCCCTTTATTTTGTAATCAAACCTAAGCAGGTCTGTTTCGCTGGCCGGCGGGTGACGCCGAATAGGGGTATCCCCGTCCGACGAGCGTCAACGAGGAGGGTGGGGAAAATTCGGCGGCAGGACCCGCCGGCCAGCGAAACAGAATAGACCCCACAACCTAATAAGTTGTGGGGTTTTTTATTTTGGTCCGTATCGCCCGTTTAACTACCTATTATGTTGTAAAAATTGATAACAGTAGTAGAATTAGCCTGTAATTACTAACTTTTACAACTTTTATAGTATATGAAAAGATACCTAGTCGCTGGTTCGTTATTTATTGTTGTCCTCGCGGCAGTTATATATGCGGCAAATAGCTTTTTGCCGGGAAAGATAAAGACAGCGGCAGAGGAATTTGCCTGCCGGGAGCTTAACAGTGAAATTACTATCGGGCGAGTACGGTTAAACGTCTTCAAAGGTATTCTGTTGGATGAGGTCATATTGAGCCAAGCAGATGAGGAAATTCCTTTTATGACCATAGGCCAGGCGCGGATTTTACCTTCTCTAAAAGACCTTTTCTCGCAGATGCGGCTTACCTTTCGGATATATCTTGATGATGTCGATTTAAGCCTTTTAAGAGATAAAGAAGGAAGATGGCATTTTCCCGCAGCCAAGCCTCTTGCGGTTCACTACGCTTCTTTTCTTGACAGCGTCAGGGTCAATAATCTTAGTCTTGATTTTGAAGACCAGAAGAAAGGTTTTAAAAAAGTATTAGCCGGGGTCAGCTGCCTTGTTGATTTTTCCCTGCTGTGCAAGGTCTATGCGGCCTTTGATTGGGGCAAGGCGGTTTCCGGCAGGGCTGATTATGATTTGTTGAATAGTTATTTTAGCGTCGATCTTTCTCTGGAAAATATAGATCTATCCGACTACGGTTTTCCGATAAAAAACTTTGCCTTGAAAGAAGGATCGATTGCCAGCGCCAGGTTGCATATAGACGGCAAACGGGAGTATTCATTAAGCGGCAGGGCGCAGATCAACAATTGTTATATTATTAAAGATGGCATAGAATTCAGGGGCGACCTTAAGCTTGTGCCCCACGCCGTATATAGCCAGGGGAGTTTTTTTTATTATATTAACGGCAATGTAGATAAGGGTCAGATTAGGAACGCTCCCTATGTTGATGTGATTTCGCTTCGCCAGGCCCGTTTCCGGCTTGATGAAGAAGCCCTTTATTTAAGTGATATCGAAGCTGTGATCGAGGATCAGCTTGTAAGCGCAGAAGGAATATTGCAGCATACCCCGGAGTTGGAAATCACAGCCTATATTAATACAATCTGTGATCTTAAGGATTTTCTGGCGGTATGCGGCAGAATCACGCCTTTTACTTTTGATTATAAGGGAAAGGGTTTTATTGATTTCGAGCTGGAAGTTAATGCCCAACCGCGCAAGAATAAGTTTAATTATTTTGGAAAGTACAGCATCGAAGACGCTTCTTTCCAGAACTTAGTCGATATAAGCGCGCAAGGGACTGTTGCTGTAGATGAACTTGTCGTTGAAGAAGGCCAGGCCCGTTACCGAAACGTTCCTTTGGGTTTTGAGGGAAGCCTTAAGAATTTTGAGTCGCCTAAGATAGACGCAAGATTTAAGGGTGGTTCTTTGTCTGCCGAGGCATCGCTTGCCTGCAGTAAAGATAGTATTGATATAGCAGCGTTTAAGCTAAGAGGTGAAAGTACGGAGATTTCATCTAAGGGGGCTATCGATCGTAAAAAAAGCCTTTATTTGAACTTGAAGGGTTCAGGAACAGCCGGCCTGGTTGATGCCAGAAAAGCCTTGGGGCTGTTTTTCACAGAGCATGTTTTTTTGGACAAACTCAATCCCTGCGGCGCCTTGAGTGTAGAATTCACAATCAACGGCAGCCTCGATCCAAAGACATGGAAGATTGAACTTGCCGGACAGGGCGGACCGGTAAAGGTATTTAATCTGGAAGCAGACGTACTGCGCCTAAATTTTTTCAAAGACGAAAAAAGTTTTATCCTTAGCCCTCTGGTGTTGCAGCTGGGCCGGGGTAAGGCTGATTTTCGCTGGCAGGCTGAACTTTTGGATGATAAGAGCGTTTTTAATCTTACGGTTAATGACCTCGAGTTAAGCTTGTTAAAAGAGCAGTTTGATCTTAAGCAGGAAAAGCTAGCCGGAAAACTTTCTTTAGAAGGCTCGGTAAAGAGCAACGGCGTATTTAAATTGAAAGATTCACAAGGTAGCGGCAGAGTTGTAATTAAAGATGGGTTTATATGGCAGATAAGTTTTCTCGAAGGCTTGGGTGAGTTTCTTTTTATACCCGAATTCGATGATATAAAGTTTGAAGAATGCTATAGCGACATGCATTTAAAAGACGGTAATATTATTTTTGAAAACCTAGCCTTGCACTCGTGGAAGATGGATTTAAACGGAGGGGGAAAAATTTCGTCGGATCGAAAGGTGCATTTCATATTCTTTCCCGAGTTTAACCCGAAGCTCGTTGCCGCATCTGAGGGCTTGCGGAAAATAACCACCAAGTTTTTAGGGGATGCGGGATTGGTAATTGAAGTGCAGGGCGCTTTCGATAAGCCGGATTATAGCATGAAGCCGGTATTTATCTCTTCCCAGAAGAAGATCCGGGATTTTTTCAAGGATTTGCGGCAGTGATTACCGTAATATAAACTTAGCCTTGATAAATAAATTCCTGGTTTTTTCGGTTACTTTTTACCGATTTCCCGCGGAATGGAAACTGTATTATTTTTTAAAGAAAAGAATTGCCGGCATGGATTTATAATATTTGCCTTTAAGATTTTCTCTGCTATCTATTTCTCCAGGTTTATTTATTATTTAGTTATGAATTTTCTTATATTATAGTATTATAAAGTTTATTATGAGATTAAGACTAATGAAAAAAATAACCCTCGTATTCTTCGGTCTTATCTTTTCCCTGGTCCTTCTTGAAGCCGGCCTTCGCCTGGGAGGATGGGCCTTATTGTCTTTACAGGAATACCGTAACAGGGCCGCAATTCAAGAAAAAGGCACATACCGGATTATGTGCTTGGGGGAATCTACGACTTTTAACCAGTGGCCGCCTATCCTTAGGGAGATTCTGAATCGAAATGATCTAGGTATTCGATTCAGCGTTATTGATAAAGGATGCCCGGGAATCGATACAGTCAATATATTAAAGTATGTAGAAAATCATCTGGATGAATACAACCCTGACATGGTAGTTGCTATGATGGGTATAAATGATACTGAGTCCGAATTGGTTATTATGCCTTATGGAGCATCAGCGTCCGGAGGAGGTGAATCCTTTTTCAGGAAGCTTAAGATATACAAATTAGCCAGGTTTTTAGGTTCCTATATTTTGAATAAAGCTATAGAGATAGGGATTTCCGAAGCAGAGGGTAAAGAGGTTTTATCAAATTATGAAGAATATATCGATTTAGCCAAGGCGTATATTGAACAGGCGCGCTATAAAGAAGCTGAAGAGGTCTTAAGAGAGGCTTTAATTAAGTATCCTCAAGGTTGCGAAGCCCATGCTGAGTTAGGGGAAGTTTTGAAAAAACAAGGACGACATCAAGAGATGAAAGAACTATATAAGAATGCCCTAAAGATAAGTCCAGACTGCTATGAGATTTATATCGGCTTAGGAGATGTCCATGCTCAAGAGAAGGACCTAGGGGCGCAAGAAGAAGCATATAAAAAGGCCATAGAAATAGATCCTTATTGCCTTGTGGCATATGTAAGATTAGGTGACTTTTATCGAAGTTTAGGAAAATATGACGACGAGGAGAAGATGCTTAGAAAGATGATAGATTTAAGGCCGCGGTACTACAGAAGGTATCTTGCTTTAGCCAGGCATTACAGAGAAAACCATAAATATTTACAAGCTGAGCAAATCTATAAAAAAGTCATAGAAATCTATCCTCTTTATGAAGGTTCATACCGGGCTTTGGCTTTCTGTTACCAAGAGCAGGGCAACGAGGCCTTAGCCGAAGAATATTTTATGAGGGCGGAAAAAGCAGCCTTGGAAAACTACAACCCGGTAACAAAAAATAACTACCTAACGCTTAAGAAAATCCTGGATGAAAGAGGAATTAAGCTTGTCTGCGTGCAGTATCCCTGCAGGAGTTTGGAAGGGTTAAAAAAGATGTTAGGCACGGAAAAAGGGATTATCTTTGTAGATAATGGGAAGGTTTTCAGGCAAGGAGTTAAAGCTGAAGGATACAGCAGTTATTTTACGGACGCTTTTGGCGGCGACTTCGGCCACTGCACCGAGAAAGGAAACCGTCTCTTGGCCGAAAATATCGCTAAGGCGGTGCTGGAGGAATGTTTTAATAATTGAATATAAGAAAGGCTTTTTTAATCTATGGTTAAAAAATCTTGCCTAAAGCCTGTTAGCTGGGTAATATAATTACAAATTGAAAAGAGGCGGATATGAAAGTGGATTTACCCATCGAGAGTTTTATTCCGCAGTATAACAGTAGCAGGCTTAAGAAATAGAAGGGTAATGAAAGTGAAAAAGTTCATAGTCTTCTCGGCGGTTCTATCAGGTTTTTTTCTTAGCCCTTTCGGGTTTGCTGAAAGCATTGTCTTTAAGTCCGGCAAGACCATGGAGGCTCAAATAATCGAGAAAGGCGATGAGTATATTAAAGTTGATTTCTTGGGCCTGCCCATAACTTATTATTTTGAGAATATTGAAAGCATTGACGGCAAAGACCCCATGTCGTTTTTCGGCCTAGAGAAGGCAGCTCCTAAACCCTTAGATCCTAAGGTGTGGCAGCAATGGTATGAAGGCGTAAGCAGTTATATAGAAAAGATTAAGGCTTTGGATGCCGAAGCAAGAAATATTGACAGACAATGCCTTAAAGACTTAACCCAGGCGATGGATAAAAAGGATGTATCGCCGGCAGACAAGGAAAAGATTGTTTCTCAGGCAGGCAGGGAGCTTTCCGCTGTTATCCAGCAATCGGAAAGCTTAGAGTATCCCGCGCAGCTGCTTGATTTTCATAAAAGAATGATAGATGTTCAAAAGTATCTTAAAAAGCATATTGAGGCATTATTGGTCAAAGACGGCGCTTATATCTTGGATTGCACTCTTTCGGCGGCAGGGTCTAACATGCAAGCAATTAAAGCGCTAAGAGAAACATATATTAAGTACGGGGCTCCCGAAGAATTTTTAAAGCCCCTGGATTCTAAGCTTGAATCATATAAGAAAATATTCGAGAAATATTCTTTGCCCGCATTGGAGGATTAAGTAAGTTTATGCAGAGATCAAAACCCGGCAAACTTAAGGTAATCGGCATTAGCTTGTTCATTTTGGGAGTTCTTTTAATAGGTTTGTTTGTCTGGCTTTCCAGCGGCCCTAGCGGCGGAGTTAAAATGATAAATGAAATGGATGCTTATGCTTTGGAATACATAGAGAAGCACAATCTGCTAAACGACAGTGAAGAGCTTATCGCTTATTATGACGCAACAGTCACGCTTAATGGCAGGGAAGCGGCGATTCTTACCACCCAGCGTCTTATGTATCATAAAGACGGAAGGACTTCTTCCATTGATCTTAAGGAGATTGAGGATATACAGCACCGTTACGAAAACTTGCTTGGGGACATCATAGATGTTAAAGGCAGAAGCGGAATAAGGTTTAAGGTCGAGATTGCCCCTTTTAACGACGGCCCTATTTTTTACGAGGCTTTAATTGATGCTTGGCAGCGCGTAACCGGCAAGATATAAAGACCTAATAGAATTCCCTGATGTGCTCTAAGTATTTATTAAAAAAGTCTGCTGCGGCGCTCGGTAAGAATCCTTAATGATACAAGTCTTAATCCGTATGTTCGTTTTCGAGTTAATTTTACTTAGCAAGTATATAACTTTGATGTATAATACTATTGGTGATTCTTAGGCTAAGCGGAGAAAAAACATGCTAGAGGGGTATAGAAAGAGAGTAAACACAGGTGCCGGCATAGGCTTATTGTCGCAAATACTGGCTATCTCGTTAGTATTTGATGATTCTATGTATAACCCTAGCGTAAAGTTAATAGGAGTGTTTACATTTCTATTAGGAACAGTCTTATTTATCTACGGTCTTTGCATGTATGCTAAAGGAAAAGGCCGGCATTGGATGTGGGGTTTATTAGGAATTTTCAATTTAATGGGTTTGTTGATACTTGTCTTTCTTAAGGAATTGCCCGCGGAATCGATTAATAGCAAGTTGCCTAGGAAGATATGGATTGTTATAACTGTTACAACGGCAATTATAGGGGTTCTATTGCTTTATGCTATGCAGCGATAAAGCCATATATTTTTGTCCTGCTTTTTTCCCGCTGACATGACCTCAGAAATTCCGTCTTAAAAGAATTGCTTTTTGTTGCGCAGATCAATTCCTGGAGGATATAGTTTATAGTATAATGAGCCCGGGCAGACTGTCCAATTGCGAATAGGAATAAGAAAGGAGTTGTTATGGGTTATCTTATTTGGTCTATTTTAGCTGCTTTGATCTGGGGGATTGTGCCTTTGATTGAGAAGATAGGCCTCGCTAAGATAGATCCTCTCGTGGGTTTGTTTTATAGATGCTTAGGCGTGCTAATCGGAATTACGGCCCTGGGTATATTTTTTCTTAAGCCGCAGGAAATTAAGTCTGTAGATTTACGTTCGGCTGTTTTAATTGTTACGGCAGGTATCTTTGCAAGTGTAATCGCCCAGATTTGCTTTTATAATGGCTTGAAATTGGGTGAAGTCTCAAAGGTTGTTCCTATTGCTGGTAGCTTTCCTCTTATTTCCTTTATTTTAGGAGTTTTCTTTTTAGGAGAGTCTCTTAACCCGGTTAAGCTAGTGGGCGTTTCGTTGATAATAGCCGGCATATGGGCTCTTAAAATCAGCTGAACCGGGAGCTAAACTCAGACTGCTTCTTGCCGGAGCAAGATAAGATTCTTTATTATATTAATATCTTTTTTAGTTTCGCCCAATTCTACGTCTTTATCAAATAAAAAGCCTTTTCTTACCGCAGTTATTTTTCTTGCAAATGGCCGGATAATTCTAAAAAATCAGCCTTTTTATATATTATTTTGGCTTATTTCTTTAATATCGGCTCTATAGCTTTAGGCTATATTCAGGGTTTATTTTAAGCAAAAGCCAAGGGTTGACTTATATTTTTAGAGTAGTATTATATCTAGTGCTAAAAAAGATAATTTCATTAAATAGGGGGTGATTATGCCAGATACAAAAATAAAGATCGAAAAGCGCAAGCCTATAATCTGCGAAACTTGCGGCGTTCAGATGGTATTTGCCGACGAGGTCCTTAAGTCCATTGACGGAAGGAATATTTATTTAAAATACGTCTGCCCCCATAGAGCAGGAGAGCCCGGCTGCGGCAGAGTAAAAGCCGTTCCTTTTGCCAGAGAGCCAGATGTAAGGCTAAGGCGTACTAGGGAGAGCTCTTTTGTCGAGGCTTAATCTGACCCGATAATATTTCTTCTTAAGCCAAAGGGTATCTTTGTCTAATCTTAGGCTTTACAGGATTTAACCTAAGGCAATTATTTTATTCAAGAATAAATCGGTTTCTAGCACAGATGTGAAGAATTTTATTTTTTATCTTATTTTACTTATTTTTGCGTTAGGCCTAAGCAGTGGTTTTTCTGCGGAGTTAATAGTAAAGACGTTCCCGATAAAATCCGCTGACCCCAGGGCTGTAGAGTCTATTGCTGAAAGTCTAAAGAGCGAAAAAGGAAAGGTTACCTTTGATCCCAGGACAAATCTTTTGGTTGTAGTAGATACGCCTCAGAATGTAGACCGAATACAAAAGGTAATTCAAGAGATGGACATAGATCTGAAAATGGTCCAGATAGAAGTAAGCATTATCGAGACCGCAAGCCAGATTCTTGACGATATCGGGCTTAAGAGCTCTTATTTTATTTTGCCTAAAGCAGACCTGGCGGCATCGATGAGTCTTCTTGAGAATAGCCAGGATACCCATATACGCTCGAAGTCCACTTTAACTACTTTAAGCAACCAGCCTGCCCGTATTCAGGTTACCGAAGACGCAGTAATAGGCGAGCACCACACTGTTTATTATCCCTCGGGTCACAGGGTTGTTGAGCCTGTAACAACGCCGGTTGGCAGTATTTTGGAAGTTTTGCCTTCAGTAAATAGCGATAACACCATTACTTTAACTATTAAGCCTTTCCTAAGCACGCTTGATGACCAAAGTGTTTTGCCTTTGGAGAGGTCAATGTATAGCCGGGTAGTTATAAATGACCAGGATACCATAGTTCTAGGAGGCGTGGACTCCGGGCAGGATAGGGATCAGAGCCGGTCGGTAATCTTAGGCATTCCCTTATCGAAGACTAAAAGCAGTTCTTTAACTAAGACAGCAATATTTCTTACCGCAAAAATTATGGATTAGAAGTCTGCGCGGAAGATATCCGAGCATGGATGAGGGCAAAGGCGTATGAGCGAGAAGACTAAAATAACTATAATCGAAGATGACCAGGATCTAGTGGAATTCATTCAGAATTTCCTCCAAAGACGCGATTTTCTGGTAACTACCGCTAATGACGGGCGCAGAGGCCTGGAAGTAATAAGAGAAGAAAAGCCGGATTTAGTGATTTTAGATATTATGATGCCTGACATGGACGGCATAGAGGTTCTTAATGAACTTAAAAAAAGTAAGGATACCAAGAATATCCCTGTTGTCATGCTTACAGCTAAAGATACCCAGCCTGACAGGATACGGGCCTTGGAGCTCGGAGCTTATGAATATATAGCTAAACCCCTGGATACTCATATGCTGCTTCGGCAGATAAATAACGTTCTGAGCAAGAGAAAAGAAGGCTTGATTTAACCCCTCCCTTTTACTTAAGAAACATATACTATTGAATATTATATACAGCATCCGGGATCTTAAGATTTGGGATCCAGGATCTGGCGTCTAGGCAAAAAACGTCTTTTTATTTGACGAAAAAAGCGTCTTTTGATAATATGTTCAATCGCTATGATAGAAAGATACAGCCCTAAAGATATCAGCAGTATTTGGAGCGAGGAGTCTAAGTTTAAGAGATTTCTAGAGATAGAGATTCTTGCCTGCCAGGCTCTATCAAAACTGGGCAAAATCCCCTTAAGCTCAGTTAAAAATATCCGCAAGAAAGCCAGCATTTCTATTGAAAAGATTAAAAAAATAGAAGAAAAGACCCATCATGATGTTGTGGCTTTTATATGGAATCTTTCCGAGTCTATCGGCCAAGACGCTAAATTTATTCATTGGGGCCTAACTTCTTCCGATCTTTTGGATACGACCTTAGCCTGGCAGATAAAAGATTCAATAGCCGTTATCCTTAAAGATTTGGATTCTTTAATTAAAGAGGTGGGAAAAAAGGCTTTAAAGTATAAAAATACTATTTGCGCAGGCAGGACCCACGGCGTCCATGCCGAGGTCTATAGCTTTGGACTAAAATTCGCCCTTTTCTATGACGAGTTAGCCCGCTTAAGAAGCCTTCTGGCTGAGTCGCAGGCGATTGTCTGCTGCGGGAAAATTTCCGGAGCAGTGGGAAACTTCGCTTATCTTTCTCCGGATGTAGAGGAATATATCTGCAAGAATCTGGGGATAAACACTGCCAAGGTTTCCACGCAAGTTGTATCCCGCGACCGGTTCGCTTATTTTTTGAGCCTACTTTCTCTTCTGGGATCGGTTACGGAGAGATTCGCCACGGAAATTAGACACCTCCAGAAGACCGAGGTAAAAGAGGCTGAGGAGCCTTTCTACAAAGGGCAAAAAGGTTCATCAGCTATGCCTCATAAGAGGAATCCCATAGTCTGCGAAAGAATTTGCGGCCTGGCAAGACTTCTTCGCTCAAACATGCTTTCGGCATTTGAGAATATAAATTTGTGGCATGAAAGAGACATATCTCATTCCTCGGTTGAAAGGGTTATTTTACCGGATTCCGTCATCATAACTGTCTACATGCTTAGGAAATTTAAAAATGTTATTAAGGACTTGTCGGTGTCAGTTTCGCAGATGCGCTTAAATCTTGAGAAAACCCAGGGCCTTATTTTTTCGCAGGGGGTTTTGCTGGGACTCATGGAGAAAGGCTTAATACGCCAGAAGGCCTATGATTTAATACAAAAGGCCGCCTTCCGGGCTTTGAAAGATAAGAAAAATCTTAAGGATGAGCTCTTAAAAGATAAAAATATTTTAAAATATCTGTCCTCTCAGGAAATTAAGAAAATATTCTTGCCTCAAACCTATTTAAAGAATATAAACACTATTTATAAGAGATTAGGTATTAGATAACAGATCCAAGACCAGCTTACTTGATTCTCGATGCCCGGATTAATAACGAGGATCGAGTATCCAGTATCGAGGACCTAGTCTTGTCCGCGGTCTTTAAGTATAGCTTATATGAAAATAACTTATAGAAAAGCCGGCGTGGATATTGATAAGGCGGAGCAGTTCTTAAAAGCAATAAGGCATTTTATCCGCCCTTCTTTAAGTCATATGGAGGCATTCGGTTCTCTCTTTGATTTAGAGAAAGCGCTTAAGAAATATAAAAAGCCGGTGCTTGTTTCTTCTTCGGACGGAGTGGGAACAAAACTTAAAATAGCTCAGCAGCTGCAAGTCCATAACACAGTCGGCGTGGATTTGGTAGCAATGAATACCAATGATATAGTCTGCTTAGGGGCAAAGCCGTTGTTTTTTTTAGATTATATCGCCTGCGGAAGCCTTAAGCCCCTGGTCTTGACCCGCGTGGTAAGAGGCATTGCCAAGGGTCTTAGGCAGTCGGAGTGTCTACTTTTAGGCGGCGAAACAGCTGAGATGCCCGGCATGTATAGAAAAGGTGAATATGATTTGGCAGGATTTTGCGTAGGCATTGCGGATAAAGATAAGATAATCGACGGAAAAAAAATTAAGCCCGGCGATATCGTAATCGGGATAGCTTCAAGCGGCCTGCATTCCAACGGTTTTTCCCTGGTAAGAAAAATATTCTCCCGGAAAGAAATTAAAAAATATTCAAAACAATTACTAAAACCCACGCGTATCTATGTAAAGCCGGTTCTCGCGCTTCTTGAGGCCCGTTGCTATACTCTTTCGGCTATTAAGGGCATCGCTCACAATACCGGAGGCGCTTTTTATACTAAAATAACTAAGATTTTACCACGGGGATTGGCTTTTAGGATTGACAAAGATTCATGGCCGGTCCCTAAGATTTTCAGGATAATCCAAAAAAAATCAGGCCTGAAAGATAAAGAGATGTATTCTACTTTCAATATGGGGATTGGCATGGTTATTGTAGTAGGAAACAGATATGCAACCCACACGGTAAATTTTCTTAAGTCCAAAGGATACAAGTCGTTTGTCATAGGCAAGGTCGTAAGAAGCAGAGCAAAAAAGACTATATTAGTCTAGGGTGAGGATATGAAAGTTTTAATTGTCGGTTCGGGAGGAAGGGAAAGCTGTCTTGTTTGGAAGGTTAAGCAATCGCCTCTTGTAGATGAGATCTATATTGCGCCCGGCAATGCCGGAACAGCCCTTTTAGGCCGGAATTTAGATATTAAAGCCGATGATTTGCAATCTCTTCTTGGGTTTGCCAAGACAGAAAAGGTTGATTTGACGGTTGTCGGCCCGGAGATCCCTCTGGTAGCAGGTATAGTAGATTTATTTGAACAGGAAGGATTGAAAGTCTTCGGCCCCCGTAAAGACCTTGCCAGGCTCGAGGGCAGCAAAGTGTTTGCTAAGGAGTTAATGAAGAAGTACGGTGTGCCGACCGCTGATTTTAAGGTTTTTAGCAAGGCCAGCGAGGCAAAAGATTATATACGAAAGAAAGAAGCTCCTTTAGTCGTTAAAGCCGACGGCTTGGCGGCCGGCAAAGGAGTGGTGGTTTGTAAGACCAGTGACGAGGCTTTTGCGGCGGTAGATTTAATTATGGTTGAAAAGCAGTTCGGCTCTTCGGGAGAAAAGATAGTAATAGAAGACTGCTTAGAAGGGCAGGAAGCCTCTATTCTGGTCTTTAGCGACGGCGAGACAATTGTCCCTTTGGTTTCTTCTCAGGATCACAAGAGAGTATTTGATTCTGACCAGGGTCCTAATACCGGCGGCATGGGAGCTTATTCTCCAGCGCCCATAGTAAATAAGGATGTTTTTGATAAAATTATAACCGAAGTATTTAAACCTCTTATTTTCGGTCTTAAGAAAGAGCAAAAAATATTTAAAGGTATATTGTACGCAGGCCTTATGATAAAAGATAATCAGATGAATGTCCTGGAATTTAATGTAAGATTCGGAGATCCCGAGACCCAAGCTGTTTTGCCTAAGCTAAAGACGGATTTAGTGGAAGTAATTCTTGCTATCGTAGGGGGAAGGCTTAGCACTGTAAATTTAGAATGGGATGAGCGTTTCTGCGTATGTGTCGTGCTTGCCTCGGGCGGCTATCCGGGAAGCTACCGGAAAGGCAAAGCCATAAGCGGTCTTGAAAGCCTGCGAAATTGCCGGGATATCTTTATTTTTCACGCCGGAACAAAACAAGATTCACAGGGTAATTTTCTTACCGACGGAGGAAGAGTCTTAAATGTAGTGGGCCTGGCAGATACCATTGAAGAGACCCAGGCGAAAGTCTATAAAGCAATAGAAAACATATCTTTTGAGAATATGCATTATCGTAAGGATATAGCGAATAAAGCCCTTAAATTTCTTGCCAGATAATTTAGAGCAAGGTCAAAGCTTGTATAAAAGGATGAGAGAGAAAAAACCCGTTGATTTTAAGGGACTATCTTTCATACAAGGAGGCAGGAAATTCAAAAGTCAAAATTCAAAACCCAGGGAAGAATTGGTACATATTTAAAAACGTCTAAAATATCAGGATTTTTAAAAATTTTGAATTTTAACTTGAACTTTTGCTTTTGCCTTTTGGTTTTTGACTTATTAAGATAGGATTA
>JAFGCB010000051.1 GCA_016932855.1 Candidatus Omnitrophota bacterium
ACTTCAGGCAATATTCAATCTTCACTTTGGCCGTCGGAATTCTTACCACGGCCCCCTTCGGTAACATTCTTTAATGAGTCAATAGGTAGAGAGAACAGAGCGTAGAGTAAGGCGGGGGCAGATTAGAAAATGGGACCCAGACAGTGTATCGAGAGTTTATCATTGTCATCTTCCACCAGAAAGATTTTGAGATTAGATCTATTGGCGTTTAGAAATTGCTGTATTTTTTCCTTGCCCATAATAAAGAAGGCTGTAGCTAAGCCGTCAGCCGTAGTGGCATTGTGGGCGATTACCGTTACGCTCCTTAAAGGGCTCTGGCTGGGAAGGCAGGTTGCCGGGTCGATAATGTGGGAATATTTTTTTCGGTCGTATTCAAAGAATTGCTCGTAATCGCCGGAAGTAGCGACCGCTTCATCAACTATTTTTAGCGTATCGAGTATATCGGAAACAGCCTTGGGATCGCGTATTCCTATGCGCCAGGGTTTTAAGTCTTTTTGGCCCAAGCAGAACATGTCTCCCCCAGCGTTTATAAGAGCTGAGTCGATAGAGTTTTTTCTTAAGGCCAAGGCCGCCTTATCTATCATGTATCCCTTGGCAATACCGCCTAGATCAATACTTACCCCTTTTTTTGTTATAAAAGCAGTCCCTTTGTTTTCATCAAATTCGATATAATTCATTCCTTTGAGTTCCGAGAGTTTTTTTATTTCGGAATTATCGGGAAATTTTTCTAGTTTTTTATTTTTTATTTTTTCCTTCCAGAATGCAATAGCCGCGCCTATCGAAGGATCGAAGGCGCCGTCAGTAAGTTGGTTAAGCGTTTTTGATAATTTAAGTATTTCTAAAAGCGAATCACTTACTTCAAGCGGCTCTATCCCGGCCAGTGAATTTAGGCGCGAAATTTCAGAGTTTTTATCGTAGAGATTGAATCTTTTTTCTAAGTCTTCCATGGTGGCGCGGACTATTTTGAAAGCTTCTTTATGGTTTGAGGTCACTTCTACAAAGGTTCCGGCGACAAGGAAAGTATTCTTATAGTATTTTTCTTTTTGGGCGCATCCGGAGAATAAAACAGAAAAAATCAGAACAGCTATTTGTATTCCGCAGAATAAGCTTTCTGTTCTCTTTTTTCTGGTCTCTGCAATATGTTCTTTGGGCCCTTTAATCATCTTTTTTTACTAAGCCAGCTCAATAACTGCGTGGTTTGCATTGTATTAAGGATATCATTTTTTTCAAGCCAGCCTCTTTGGCTGGTCCATACGCCGAGTTTCATCAGAGAAAGCCCCTTAAGGCTATGCGAGTCTGTGCCGATTGCAATTTTTACTTTTTTTTCTTTGGCTTTCATGCAGTTTATATCGTTTAAGTCGATTCGCTGGGCGAAGGCGTTAAGTTCCAGTGCCACGTCATAATCTCCGCAGGCTGAAAGGATTTGGTCGAAGTCAATATCATAGGCTTCTCTTACCCCGAAGAGTCTCCCGGTGGGATGGGCAATCACATGGACGAGTTTATTTTTAATTGCCGAGATAATTCTTGAAGTTAATTGTTTGCGTGATTGTTTGAACCCCGTATGAATAGCGGCAATAACCAGATCCAGTTCCTTTAAGATTGAATCGGGATAATCCAGAGATCCGTCGGACAGGATATCCACTTCCGCACCGCATAATAAGCGGATTTTTTTAAACTTTTTGTTCAGATTTTTAATTTCGCTTATTTTTTTAGTGAGCGTAGCTTTATCCAGGCCGCCGGCGATCTTAAGGCTTTGGGAATGGTCGCAGACGCCTAAATAATGGTAGCCTTTTTCGCGAGAGGCCATGGCTAATTGCTCTACTGTATTTTCTCCGTCACTGTAGCTGGAGTGTACATGAAAATCCCCTTTTATATCCCCAATCTCTATCAGCTTAGGCAAGTTATGTTTTAAAGCTTTGGATATTTCGCCTCTATCCTCTCTTAAAACCGGAGGAATCGGATCCATTCCGAATAAATTAAATATCTCTTCTTCGGTTTTTCCCGCTACCCGCCGCTCGTTTTTCTTTCCGGTTTTAAATACCCCGTACTCGTTTATTTTATATCCGTTTCTTATGGCATGCTGGCGTAGAGAAATATTGAAATTTTTCGAGCCTGTAAAATAAAGCAAGGCCGCTCCGAAGGATTCTTTTTCTACCACCCTTAAGTCGACTTGTATATTTTCGTTTGAGAGAATAGAAGATTTAGTGTGGCCGCAAGCAATAATTTCTTTTACTTTGGGCACTGTCGTGAAGGTGTCCATAACTTTTTTCGGATCAGAAGAGATTGCCAGGATATCGATGTCTTTTACGGTTTCTTTTTTTCTGCGCAGGGAGCCGGCCGGTTCGATTATTTTTATTTCTTTGAGTTTCTTGAGAGCTTCAATGAATATATCGCCAATTTCCAAGGCGTCATATAAGGCAATCCGGGCCCGGCCTTCTTTCAAGATAGCTATTCCTTTTATGATGTTTTCTTCGGTTTTTTGCTGTATGCCCGGCAGGTTTCTTAATTTACCTTTTTGGGCGGCTTTTTCCAGAGATTTAATGGTTTTTATTTTAAGGCTTTCGTATATTAGTTTTACTGTTTTTGGGCCTAGGCCGGGTATATTAAGCATTTCGATGAGACCGGAAGGCAGGCTTTTTTTAAGTTTTTCGTATTTACGCAGTCTTCCGGTCTCGATTATTTCTTTTATTTTAGCCGCTAAGTCTTTGCCGATGCCGGAAATATTTTCAAGGGAGTTTCGTTTTACTAAATCAGAGAGATTTTCCGTTAGGCTTTCTATGTTTTGGGCGGCTTTTTGATAGGCGCGGATTCGGAAAGGGTTATCTCCTTTGAGTTCTAAAATCGTTGCAATTTCCCGAAAGACTTGGGCGATTTCCTGATTTTCCATTTTGATTTAAATTAAAAAAGCGCCAATTACCGCGAATGAAAGACTAATTTTCGCGAATTATGATTAGCGTAAATTCACGCCTCATAATCAGAGTTTCGGTGGTAATCAGCTTACGAGAAATTCGCGAAGATTAGCGTTTGGGTTTTTTGTATGAAGCGGTTACTTTATTGCTTATTCCTCCGCGGAGACTAAATTCACCTATTATTTCCATCCGGCGCGGATTTAATGCCTTTGTGAGGTCTTTAAGGATTTTATTTACGGCATGTTCGTTAAATATCTTTACCTGCCGAAAGGCATAGAGATAATACTTTAGAGATTTTAATTCAATGCATTTTTTGTCAGGGGTGTAGGTGATAGTAAGGACCGCGAAGTCAGGAAGTCCCGAATAGGGGCACACGCAGGTAAATTCGGAAGTCTTATGCTCGATGTTTATCGGTTGCTTAGGGTATTCGTAGTTAAAAGTTTCAAGAATAGAGGCATCAATATCAGCGGGAAAAAAGGTTTTTCCCTGCGTTTTTTTAGCTTTTTTTTCAATCCTGGATGTTGTCCGGTCGTCGTGAATCATTATTGATCTGCTTGAACTAACTGTGAATAGCTTTGTTCGATGGTTTTTACGAGCTGGTAAAGCATAAAGTTTACGGGCGTAGCGATCTTTAGGTTTTGGCCTAAGCGGCAGATCGCTCCGTTTAAGAAATCAATTTCGGTTTTATTTCTTTTGAGTGTATCCTGAAGCATTGAGGAGACGTTGTTTGAAGTTGCCCTGCATACAGCTTCGACTTTAGTCTGGGTGTCGTCGTAAAGAAGCTTTATTCTTTTTTTCCTTGCGATTCTTTCTGCTTCTGATGAGGCCATCTGAAGGAGCGTGCGGGCTTCTTCAGTCTTAAGCAAGTCGCCGTTTTTAACCCGTAAAACAGCAGTTAGAGGGTTTATGGCGATATTTATAACAAGCTTTGACCAGATAACCGAATCAAGGTCTTTGGACAGGTTGGTTGAGATCCCGCAGGAGTTAAAAAGCGTGCGAATTTGGCGAAGTACCGCCGGAAGCTTGTTGCCTTTTTTGCCTATGATTGTTTGTCCGCTAGCCGCGTAGCGGATTATACCGTCTTCGATTAGGGTTGAAGCGTTGTGAGTTACCGCCCCCAGGACTTTCTCCTCGCCTAAAACCTCCGAGAGCACCTCCAGGTTTCCCAGGCCGTTCTGCAGAGAAAGCACGAAGGTATCTTTACCGCAGAGAGGCTTTATTAGTTTTGCGGCCGAGAGCGTATCGTAGGATTTAACGCTGATTATAAATAGATCGACTTTTGTTATCTCCGAGGCCTGGGCAGTTATATTCAGGGGTATTTTGTAGGATTTATTTTCTTTTAATATCGTGAGCCCTTTTGCTTTTAAGCACGAGGCCCGTTCCTTGTCTTTATCTAAAAGTTGTAAATCTTTTATCTTTTTGGATAAAAAGAAATAAAACAGACTCCCAATAGCTCCCGGGCCTACTATGCAGATAGTCATAGGCTAATTATACAAGGTTCGAAAATAAATTCAATACTTCTCTTAGGCTTTTATCGGCGTTTCTGTTTAGTTTTTTTGACTTTAGAAAGGCAAGGGTTTTTCAGGAAGTTTTTTTATCGTTAAGGGCGGTTTTTACAAAATCAGCTATTATTGTTTTATCTTCTTTTTTTATTTGCGTAAAGTCTATTCCCAGACGATGCTCTTCGTGCTTGATGAGTATGTTGTAGCGGACCTGGCCGGTTATGCTCATTGCATGCGGAGTCTGAGTTTTATCGACCAGGGTGAATTTCATCAAGAGAATGCTTGATATCGGTATATCACGGCTTGTCGTAATCGCCATGCCCCCTTCACTTAAGTCGAAGGTTTTGGCCCCGACTTGGGTATTACCGACCATCATCCTTATGCTTATAGGCTTGTGTACATGGTAGGTTATGGTAAGCTCTACCGCTACGCGTTCAAACCTTCGTCTTTCCGGTCCTTGGTATACCATAATCGAAATTCATTTTTGGCTACTAATTCTATCATTTCCTGAGTATCCCTTCAAGCTTAATGTCGACGCCGAATTGACTCACATTAAATGTTACCGAAGCGATAGTTAAATTGAATCGTTGACTCATAATTAATGTTACCCAAAAATGAGGGCA
>JAFGCB010000052.1 GCA_016932855.1 Candidatus Omnitrophota bacterium
ACTTCAGGCAATATTCAATCTTCACTTTGGCCGTCGGAATTCTTACCACGGCCCCCTTCGGTAACATTCTTTAATGAGTCAATAGGGTGGCTTTATGTCTATAAATAGAAGCGTCCCCTTTTCTATAGGGAAGCTTACGGCAGGTAAATTTTATTTTCTGCCAAGGGCCTTTGTCTCGTCCGGCGAAAGGTCACCCCGTATTTTATTTCTTTTTTCTTCCTTGATCTGGTAAAAAATAGCCCGGGCTGCCAGAGTATCGATTGCAAGCATTTCACCGCCTATTATAGTAGCTGCCTTAACAGGATCCATCATAGAAATAAGCCTGGCGCTTTCCTCAATCGAACATTCTTTTAAAAGCTTCTGGGCAATTTCTTTCTCGGAAAAACCCTCTAAATCCTGAAGTGAAAGAATCTCTAAAACCGGCGCTGAAGCTCGGGCAGTAGTATCCGGCATGACTCCAAATTTTTCCGTGGATAAACTATCTTGCTCTGCCGGCCATCCGTAACAAACTCCCGAAGCCCGCAAGAAAAAAGCCAAACCCAAAATTAAAAAAATAGCCGTCTTCATAACACCCCTCCTATCTGACTTTCGTAATCCCCAAATAGTCTAACTAATCATCCCAATTAGCGATGATTGGCGTCTCTCAATTAGCGTAAATTAGCGTCCTGTAAATAAAAAACCGGACTTCTCGCCCCCCAGCAAAAAATCCAGTTTGTATTATGTTACATCGCATTAAATGCCCTGTCAAGCGGCTCCTCACGTAAGACTTATAGGGGCTTTAGGCTCGTTATGCAACACTTTTGTTTTAAACAAAAGTGTTGCATTAAAGTTTCGTTTTTGGAATTTCGCAATATTTTATTTAAGATTGGTTCCGCCGGTACTTTGAACCGCTTGGCAGGCCGCCAAAGGCTACTGCCCTTTTAAAATGCAATCAATCTTTTCCAATATGATGGAAGATAAACCGTCTCTGTTATCGGGCTTTACCTCTATTATCTCTATATCTGGCCTAAGCTTTACTTCCGAGATGAAATCCGAACCACCTAAAGTTATAGTGCCGATAACTATATTTTGTGAATCTAGAGCATAAGAGGCTGCTTTCTTGAACTTTTCAGAAAAACACTCCATCTTGCCTATCTCATCAAGAATAATGATATTATTATCGACGGGTTTAATTGAAGGTATGGCTACGGTCTCTATGTTTTCGATACTTACGCCGTAACGCCTTATATGAAAATCCGAGTTTATGTCCTGGTGGGCAAGATAACCTTTTTCGCCGTCAAGCGTAATCATTAAAAAACCTGTTCTTTTTCCGTCTCTTTTCTCTTCCTGAGTATAGAAACCGTTTGCGGCCTTGGGTAACCTTTGGATTACTTTTTTGATAAGCGTGGTTTTTCCTGAAGAAGGAGCGCCGGTTAAAAAAATATTTTTCTTCATTACCCTATCAGCCTAAACTTTCGGCGCTGTAGCGGGCTATAAAACCAGTATACACTGCATGCTTATAGGTGGATACAAAAAACAAACAAGAAAGAAAAATATATACCACCGCCAGCCCCGCGCCCCAACACAGGGACACCCAGGAAACCGCTCGGCCAAAAACGACATCCCTAAGACAATCAAAAACATAAGATGGCGGCAATAAGCGCGAGATAAACTGCATCCATTTCGGTAAAATAGAAACTGGATACAAAACTCCTACAAACGGCGAAATCATAGCCGGTATCGGCCAGATAAACCATTCCGCCGCCGGCCCCAGCCTCAATACAAGAGCGCTGGCAGCAATACCCAAAGCTATACCGAACATAAAAAGCACCGTAAGAAACGGTATTACAAGCACCCCGTAACTTACGAATGAAAAGCCGAAAACCGTAACCGCCAAAAAAAACATAACAATTATGCCAATTGAGCTTGTCGCGATACTGGTTAAAATAAGACCGCTAAGGTATTCAATTATTGAAAGTGGCGTCGAAAAGATATTAAGAAAGTTGCGCGCCCAAACATCTTCAAAGAAAGCCATGGTGACCCCGTGCATTATCCGGATAAAAAAATCCCAGAATAAAATCGCCCCCAGCATCGCCGGAACGAAATTAAAACCCGCTGAAGAAACTAAATTAAGATAGCGGGTCAAAAAACCCCAAAGAACAATATCTACGGCTACCCAGATAAATAAAGGTAAAATACGGGAGAAACTTGCCCGTATAAGATAAACCTGTCTTAATACTATTGCTCCCACGCGCCTGAAAGACATAGTTTAATAATCCTTAAGAGAAAGCGGCTTGCGTGCAACCGCGATAAAAAGTTCTTCTAAATTGTCCTTGTGATATTCCTTAAGCAAGTCTTTGGGGCTTCCTGCCAGCAGAATCTTACCATAAGAAAGAAAAAGCACGCGATTACAAAGCGCTTCTATTTCATGCATATTATGCGAAGTCCACAATACCCCGCAGCCTTTACTAGTTACAAATTCACAAATATTAGCACGGATATCGCGGGCTATTGAGGGATCTAAAGAGGCAGTCGGCTCATCCAACAAAAGTAAATCCGGATCGTTAAGCATTGCTTTAGCAAGACTTAAACGGGTTTGCTCTCCTGAAGAAAGCACACCGCTTTTAGTATTGCGAAATTTTTTAAGGTCGAACCGCTCAAGCAACATCTCAATGCGCCCTCGCACGTCCTTTACGCCGTATAACAAGGCGAAAATATGCAGATTCTGATAAGTAGTTAAATTCCCGGGTAAAGGAGCATAGACTGCAGCAAAGTTAGTGCGTTTCAAAACCCCTGTACGGCAAGTTGCGATATCAAGTCCATTTACTTTTACAGTCCCAGCTGTAGGGGTAAGGGTTCCTAGAATCATATTAATAGTGGTAGTCTTTCCCGCTCCGTTAGGTCCTAAGAGCCCTACGATCTCACTTTTTCCTACCTCAAAGGAAACATCATCTACCGCAATAATATCGCCAAAAGCTTTTCGCAGGTTATTAACTGAAAGTATCTTCTCGGCCATAATCATCCTCTATTAACTTCCTTCTATTCTACCACAAAAAGCAAAAATCCGCCTCCTTGAGACGGATATCTTATGTTTTTAAAACCTCTTAGAGAAAGTAAGCTTTTACCGCAAAGCCCGACTTTGGTAAGGGCCTAAGAAGGAAAACTTATGGAGCTTTCGGCCCATTATGCAACACTTTAGTTTCAAACAAAAATGTTGCATTAAGGGTTATTTTTTTACCAGAAGATCCAGCTGAAGAAGTGCACGGCGAGGCAGTAGAGACGGGCGAAGCGGAATTTATCTCGTTTTAAGATAATATAGAATTCCCGGTCGACTTCATTGCGCTTAACAATATTCTTTACGTCCTTACCGAATTGATAGAAAACATCGTGAACAAACGAAACATAATAGGTTTTACTCTTTCCGGTATCGAAATTTAAAACCCCTTCAAATGTTCCTATATAGATATCCTTTATCTTAAGTTTCGGGCTACAGCCGCCCCAGGCGCATAATCTTTATAATTTGTTCCTTTTATGGTGAGGGGTCCGTCCTCCTCCAATTTAAACCAATCATTTTCAAACTTCCTTCTTTTTATCGAAGATTGATATTTAAAATCCTCCTTTATACAATATAAATATACGCCCATTTTAGTGTCTGAAATGAATAAGAATACGGCCGAAATTTTTACTATCTTTTTCTATACGGTAGTAAAGCTGTTTTATGTGTTTCTGCTGTAGGAAACGCAAGACATGTTTCTTTAACTGGCCGCTTCCTTTACCGGGAATAATCTCAACCAGCCGGATTTTTTTCCGCACAGCGTCATTGATTATCTGATTAAGCTCTGCCTCAATTTTTCCGCCTTTATTATAAATATCGTGTAAATCCAGTTTTAATTTAGCTATTCTTCACCTCGTTTAGTTCAGAAGTTTAACTGCTCAATTACCTCGTGAGTTAATGCTTCTTTAAGCTCTATTCTATATTTAGAATATGCAATGTATGTCGGTGTTACCCCATCTACCCAAGCTCCGCAATTGGCATATATACCCTTCTCTATACTTTGCAGTTGCGGTTTATGCGTATGTCCAAAAACAACTACTCTAGCCCCTTTATTTATGTGATTTTTTACTGCTTTCTCAAACTCTCCAAAATGGCCGCCGCATTTTAAATACTCTTTTGTTGCCGGGGTAATCTTGTTTCTTACAAATATGGCTTCTTTCAAAAAATCATCCAGATTTTCCATTGCTTTTTTTGTCCATTTATCGATATCGGGATGGATTAATCTTTCCAAGCCGGCTACAGCTAAAGTGAAGTATTTACCCGACGGCCATTTAATTGACTTTAGTGGGTTTTTATAGCGATTAAACATATCATATTTGTGGCCATGTTCAGCGACAATACCACTTTCTGCATCACGATATTCCAAAGATATGCCGATATCTAAATCTGTAAATTTTGCAAAGGGTATGTAATCATGGTTTCCAACCACATAAGTTATTTTCAACTTCCTCCTTAATAATAAAAGTTTTTTTATGACTTTACTGTGTCTAAATAGAACTCTATCTAAATCAGCCTGCCATAATTCAAGAAAATCTCCCACGATAATTAGTTCTTGAGCTTGGCTCTCGACAAATTCAAGAAATTCGAGAAATTCTCTATCACGGTGGAAATCATCCGTAGCTGAGCCGTCACCTAAATGTAAATCGCTAATAAATATCTTCATTGAATAAAAATAATTATATCACTTATTCGTAAACTTAAGAAGGGAGATTTGGAGCGCGAATTGACTCACATTAAATGTTACCGAAGCGATAGTTAAATTGAATCGTTGACTCATAATTAATGTTACCCAAAAATGAGGGCA
>JAFGCB010000053.1 GCA_016932855.1 Candidatus Omnitrophota bacterium
AATTATTGAACGTGGGTAGTGCCGGTGGGGAAAATTCGGCGACAGGACCCGCCGGCGGTGAAAGACGCCTTACTCATTCCGCGTCCCGAAAAAACGCTTGCCTCTTAAGCCTCCTATGCTATAATTTTAAGAATTTATATCAAAGCGTTGAAATTGTAAAATTAGCAATGCAAAATTAGCATTTTAAATTGCTAATTGTTAATTTTAACTTTTTCCCAAGTGCCGAGGTAGCTCAGTCGGTAGAGCAGGGGACTGAAAATCCCCGTGTCCGCGGTTCGATTCCGTGCCTCGGCACTTTTTATTTATATATGCTTTTGATTAATTCGAATAGTTTATCGGCCATTACTCCATGACCGAAGGCAGAGAAATGAAGGTGGTCACAATAGACCTTCAGGTTGGGAAATTGCTGAAGATATCCTTTTATGTCAACAAAGCCTATGTTTTCCTGGCCGGCAACCTCTTCCATTAAATTGCGGTGGGCAAGATTCGCATAATCATTAATATTTACTTCAGGTATAAATATAAGTTTGAAATTATGCTCCCGGCTTAAATAAGCAAGTTTTCTGAGCACGTATTCCTGGTCAGAGGCAGGCATTCGCTTCGTTTCAAACAATTTTTGTTTCTTGGGCAGCTGTTTTAGATTACAATAGTAGTATTTTTTAAATAGATATCCCCAGAGTCTGCTTTCATTAAGCAGGCGGTTTAAGGGGTTAAGGCAGTTTATCCCGTATTTAAACAATAAGTTGATATCTTTATTTTCCCTTTGAATCTTTGAGGCCATTCTTCTTGCCCTTTGGTAATATTCCCGGTCAGTTATCCAGCCGTCAAGAACTTTGTC
The DNA here is from genome assembly GCA_016932855.1 of Candidatus Omnitrophota bacterium. GTDB lineage: Bacteria > Omnitrophota > Gorgyraeia > Duberdicusellales > Duberdicusellaceae > JAFGCB01. The sequence goes on from JAFGCB010000053.1 coordinate 839, forward strand.
ATTGTTTCCGAAATAGAATATGACTATATCCGGGGATAGAAACGGTTGCAGCACTTCTTCCAGCAAAACCAAGAGTTGGTATGAGGAATATCCGCCGACCCCCGCATTAACTACATCAAATACTTTTTCGCTGTAATAATTATTTAATTTTTCCTGAAGCAAACTTGAGAACCGCTCATTTTTATTGACTTCTCCTCCATGGGTAGTGGAGGAGCCTAAAAGAATGATCCTTGTTGCTCCTTCAGGTTTTTTCATAATAATATCTTCTGATTCAAGGGGGGAATGCTGGAAGGGTAGGATTTCTTTGTTGTTCCACTGTCCTATTATATTGGAATGCCTTTCCAGAAACCAGAATTTCATTAAAAGAAGATAATGATGATTGCTGCTTTTGGGATTTTTGCGCATGGCAAATTCTATGCCAATGAGGGAGGCGGATATTAAGGCAAGCAATATAACTGTCATGATTATTTTTCTACGCATGGTCTTTAAAAAATGTAACCCCAGCCATATTTTTTAAAAAAGAGTATAGACAAAAGGAACAATACCCGACGATTTTGCAAACCAGATAGCCGTAGCTATAAAAGCTAAGACAATAATAATGGGGCTAATCCACCAGATTTTATGTTTCCATAGAAAAGATAGCAGTCTTTTTAGAGTAGTCATAGTTTTAGAGAATCTTTGAAAAAGGCCTTATTAGTTTATAAGATAAAGGCCATTTGAAGAATTCAGTTTTATTCCATATTATATCAGTAAGTAAAAGCGTGTAAATATAAAGTTGATTGGTGTCTTTACAAGATAATTTGGAAAAGGTATAATTTAGCTCTATATTTAATCCATTATTAGGTTAAACATTTTCAGGCATATGAAGAATAAAAATTTCCGGCGTTCTCTTATTGATATTTCCGTCCATGCAGGCACGTCTGTTATCGGCGCTGTGCTTATCTATTTTTTCTACAAGAATCCTTTCTATATCCTTTCCTTCTTTATCGGCAGTATCTTTATTGATCTTGACCATTTTATCGATTATTTTTTGTATTACGGATTTCGATTCAATCTTAGGAAATTTGTGGGAGTAGAGTATCTAGCGTCAGGAAAAGTCTATATGTTTATACATTCCTGGGAGATTCTTATTATCTTGTTGAGCGTAAGCCTTATTTTCCGCCTTGATTATTTGTTCTTTTTTTCGATTGGTATGAGTATTCATCTTTTGATCGATACTTTCCATGAAATTAGACCTTTGTTTTATAGCATTTTCTTCAGGATGCACAAAAAATTCAACGCCCATGTTCTTTGCCCCAATTCAGTAGCCAGATTATCTAAATAATTCGATTATCTTAGGAAGGAATATAAAGGCTCCAATGCCAAGAGAAGCGATAGAGGAAAGAAGGACGCTGGCTGAGGCCATGTCTTTAAGTACTTTTATCCGGGGGTCATATTCTTTTTTAAGTAAATCCATTATATCTTCTATTAAGGTGTTGAATGTTTCGCATATAAATACCAGAGCTATAGTTATTATGATAATGGCCGATTCAGCCAAAGAAAGTTTAAGCCAGATAGAAAGGCCTAAAGAAATCAGCCCCAAAATAAGTATTATTCTAGCGTTGCTTTCTGTTTTTATTGTATAGATAAGGCCGGAAATAGCGCTTTGCAGGCTTTCTTTGAAGTTTTTATGTTTATAGATATTAGACATTGTTAGCAATCAGTAAATCTTCGACTTGCCCTGCCGAATTTACCTCAAATAGAGAATCCTTCCATACTTTTTTTGATTCCATGCACAGATATACAGGAGTTTTAGCATCAAACTCTCTTATCCATTTTACCATATTTTGATATATTTCAATCCTTAAAAATTCAGGATATCTTAATTTTTTGTCTTCTCCTATAAATAATTCACCATACACTATTTCATTTTTAGGGAAGCGTTTTTCCATAAGAGGTTTAAGCTGGCGGTTAAATCTTAAGGTTCCTAAGCTTATCCAGGCAAAGGGAGGTTTTGCTTTATGATAAAGAAGTTCAACTAATTTCTTATATTCTTTTTTCCAGCCGTCGGAATATATTATAGGGTCGAAATGAAAAGCCACTTTAAATCCTTTTTCCTCGATTCTTTGAGCAGCTTTTAGCCTTTCTTTTAAAGAGCTTACAGCATATTCTTCGGAGTCAATAAGGCTTTGGGGGTTTAAAGACCAGGATATTATAATGTTTTTTGCCGGTTCTTTATTTAGGATATTTTCTATTTGAGAGCTTTTGGTTTTTAGCTCAAAAAGGACTTTTTTTCCGGAAAAGAAGTCTATGAGCTTGCTTGAATATCCGGTAAGGTGGTCCAGGGCTAAAGAGTCGCAGAATTCACCGCTTCCTATTCTTACGGGTTTATTTATTTTTCTGAAGAAGGTATCGAACTTGGTAAAAAAATCTTCCAGATTGGAAGGAAGAATTATACCGGGGAAATTCTGGTATTGCTGAAGATAACAGTAAGAACAGTCAAAGGGACAGCCAAACCCCAGGTTAAATATCCAGTACCCGCAGCCGATATGATTTTTTGTGCAGGGGCATTTCTTAATAAAATCCCATCTTTCTTTAACTATGAAGAGCAAAGGCTCTTTTAAGTTGTAAGGGGTAAGCTTAAATTTTTTAAGGAAAGCAGAGGCGTAGTCTATGTATTCTATTTTTGAATGCTTGAAGTTCTTGCGGATGTTATTTAATAAGTAGGAATTTCGCGCCTCTTTTTCTACAATGACCTTTCCGGGAATAAATTCCTTCTTAGGGTGATAGGTTTTTTTATCGGGCAGTTTTAGTTCATTCAAGAAAATAGTTCGCGTATCAATATTTATTTTTGGGGTTGTAAGAGGATATCTGATGCTTACCAGGGTATTTTTTATGTGGCGAAACTTATCTTTTCCCTGAGGGTCTTTTCCTTCCAGGTCCCTTTTTAATAATTGCACTATTTTATTAAAGTCTATTTTTCTGGTTTTTTTTATTTCGTAGATAAGCCTTCTTATTTGAAGGGTTTGGTTCCTGTTAAGCTTAAGATTAAATATTTTTTCAATCCTTCGGGGATACTCAGGATTGACTTTAAGCGAAGTCGAAGGGCCAATTTCTTCAGGATAATTTTTGGCAGTCATAGATATTTTTTATTTGGTTAAGCTTATCGGTTATTTCCTTGATTTCTTTATTTTTTTCTCTTTTTTTCGCTCCTTGAATATAAATTGCGGCTTTTTCCTCCAGGTTTTTAATGGCAGGCTCTAAGTATGAAGGCTTAAGCCGGCAATTTTTTATTGTTTTATATATTGCCAGGAATCTGTACTTATCAAGGCCTTTCTTACTTGATTGCTGGCTTAGGTGCCCGCCTTCTTTTATAGTTAAATATAAGGGTATTAATTTTACAGGATATAAAAGAGTAGCTCTTAACCAAAACTCATAGTCTTCGCAAGCAGGAAAGCTTTCATCAAAGAGCCCCGCTTTTTTAAAGACATCTTTGTGCAGGCAGGCCGTGGAAAGGCTTATGCAGCAGATATTCAGGGCATTTTCAAATACAAAGCCTTGGGGTTTTTTATGTTCTTTCTTTTGTGACAGGTATTTTTTATTTCTGTACCAGAGTTCTTCGGTGTGGAATATTTTATAATCAGGATTTTTTATTATGTATTCTTTAGTCTTTTCCAGTTTTTCACGTCTGAAGCGGTCGTCGGAATCAAGAAGACAGATAAAATCAGCCTTGGCTTTTAGGATTCCCAAATTTCTGGCTGCTGAAGGGCCTTTGTTTTCTTGACGCAGATAGTTTATTCTTTTATCTTTATAGCTTTTTACTAGTTCTTGGGTTTTATCGGTTGAACCGTCATCCACTATGATTAATTCCAGGTCGCCGAATGTCTGCTTCAGGACAGACTCCAGAGCCAGTCTTAAAAGATTCTTGCGGTTGTATGTGGGTATAATCACACTGAAAAACATCACCTTCGCTTCACTCGAAAGTCAAAATGCAAAATTATCAATTAACATTTTAAAATGCTAATTTTGCAATGATAATTTTAAAATTTCATATTATTCATATTTGATTTTATCAGTATACCAGGAGTCAAACTCAGGGACTATAAAATTAAGTTTAAAATTGTAGTCTTCATTTATTTTTTGCGCTTCTTTCCGGAGAAAGGTGCAGAAATTATTGTAATCTTTGCCTGATGAATAAGTCTTTGCCAGAGCAGCGGATTTTTCCTTGGATATTCGCTCTTTAATAAGGGAAACGATTTCTTTAAAATTACCCATTTTAGAGTTGTAAACCTCTATTTCAACTTCTTTTATTCCCGGTGGGATAAATTGAAATAGTTTCCGTAAGTCTTCCATGAAGGGGATAAAGGGGCCTACGTGTATTTTTACCCGTATTTTATTTTCAATAAGCTTTTTTATCGCCTTTATTCTTTTTTCGAGCTCGGGGGTATCTTTTTCAAGTATATCTTTAACAGCTTTGTCTTGAAACATAAAGGTGAAGTATATTTTATTATTTGGGTTATAATTAAGCAGATCCACATATTTTTCGATCAAATTTGATTTAGTAAGTATCACTACGGGGATATTCCTTGATTTAATAATCTCCAACAAAGCCCGGGTAACTTTAAATTCTTCTTCCCGGGGCTGGAAGCATTCAGTGGTCGAGCCGAGCATGATACACTTAGGTCTTTTAAATCGAAGCTCTTTTTCTAAGACAAAGGGCGCGTCTATTTTTACATCCAGGAAGCTGCCCCAGGGCTCAGTTCGCTTTTTTACATTTTTATTTTCCCGGGAATAACAGTATTTACACCCAAATTCACACCCCCGGTAAGGATTTATTACAAAATCAGCCAGTTTGATCTGGGTTCGGGAAAGTGCGCGTTGCGTTCTTATTTCTTTAATATCCATGTCGGTTAAGTCACCGGGTTATCCTTCGCTAGCGCCCAGGAAACTTAGGCGAAGGACACTGAGTGAAGCAAAGTGCAACTTCACCAAGGCACAAGTTTATATATTGGTTAGCTAAAATAATTAATCAACCTGTGACTTTGTGTCTTTGTGGCATCGATGCTTTTAAGTGTATTAGTGATAGCTTAGATTGTCAATAAAGGCCTTTTTATGCCTTATTTTCTCTTTTTCTATAAAGCGGATTATTTTTTTCATTCTATTGCTTATGACTTTCGGTTCGATTTGTTCTAAGTTTTTATGGTTACAGAGAGAACTGTTTTTGTAAAGACTGAAGGAGCTTACCTGGGCTATTCTCGGTATCAGGTTTCGATTTTCTTTAAGAAAGAGAAGTGTTTTTTTGAAGTCTTGCTCTGTTTCCTTCGGGTATCCTACGATAATGCTTACTTCAAAAGAAAGGTCTGCTTGTTTAAGATTGCTTAAGAACCCGCGGGCATCCTGGCAAGTAAAGCCTTTACCCATGTTCTTAAGCGTCTCGTCAGAGCCGCTTTCAAGGCCGACAAATAGATTTAGACATCCCGCTTTTTTCATAAGGCTTAAAAGTTTTTTATCCATACCTTCTCTTATTGCCAACTGGGCTTCCCATTGTATATTTAGCCTTTTTTCTATAATTTTTTTACAGAATATTTCCAGCCAGTTTACGTCAGCATTGATGAGTGAATCCTGGAAACTGAACCGGCGTATCTTGTATAGTTTAATAAGGTATTCTATCTGTTCGATCATGTAGTCTTGAGAGTGTTGCCGGAACTTCTTGTAAAGAGTGTATTCCGAGCAGAACCTGCATTTTTTAATACAGCCCCGCGAGGAGAGCAGAGGAAGGACAGGCTTATAAAGAGAAAGGTCATATTGCTTAAAATCGTTAAAGTAAATTTCATCCAAGTCCTTGATTTCCTGATAGGCGAAATGTCTATCTTTATTTTGTCTAAGTATTTTAAGAAGGGGGATTTCCCCTTCGCCTTCAACTATTATTGAATCTTTAGGGCGCAGCTTTTTTGTCTCCCTTGTCTGAGGCCCTCCGAAAATTATTTCGGTTTTTTTTGATCTATATTTTATCCGTTCAGCCAGGTTTGAAGAGAAATTCAGATTTCTTTTAAATAGAGAAAATCCCACATAGCTATAGGCCGAAAGTTTCTTTATGACGGCGTTTAATTCTTTAGCGAATTTTTTTTCGGCATCACGAAACAGATTATCTTCAAAGTCCTTATTTAAGCCAAGCCATTTTTTTGGGCTGTATTTAAAAAGTCCATAGAAGTAAATATTTAAATCAAAAATATCAGGCTGCGCATAGTCTTTTAAGTAGTTTTTCAGATACTCAAGGCCTAAAGGCGGAGTCTTTATCCAGAACGGGGGGCTGATTACCAGGGCTATTTTTGCTTTTAAATCAACCATTTCCAATATAGAATATAGGTCAATAAAAGGATAAAGTCAATATACTCAAATGAAACTTCCTTTATATATCCACATACCTTTTTGCCGCAGGAAATGCGATTACTGTGATTTTTACAGTATAGATTATAGTAAAGAATTAGCAAGAAGTTATATAAATACCTTAATCGGCCAGATTAAATCCTTAAAAGACCAAGGATTTTCTTTTTCAACCGTTTATATAGGAGGGGGGACCCCTTCCGTATTAGACGAGTATTTATTAGAGAGGCTTCTTAAGACCATAAACTGTCCCGGAGTAAAAGAAACGACTTTGGAAGCTAACCCCGAGAGCCTTACCAGGCCTAAATTAGAGATTATGCGGAACTTGGGTTTAAGCCGCATAAGCATCGGAGTCCAGTCTTTTGATAACAAGGTCTTGAGTTTTCTGGGCCGAGTCCATAATAAGGCCCAGGCCTTAAAAGCTGTAGAGCTGGCAGAGAAAACCGGCTTTAAAAACATAAGCATTGATTTAATTTTTGGCCTGCCCAAAAGGGGTCTTGATTTCTGGAAGAAAGAACTAAGCCAGGCAGCAGCGCTGGAAATAAAGCACATATCGTTATATTCACTTACTTATGAAAAGGGTACGCCTCTTTATTCGCGGCTTAAAAGCAGAGAATTCAGCCCTATCGGTAACGAGGAAGAGGCGGAAATGTACAGTTATTCCATTGATTTTCTTAGCAAAAAAAAGTTTTTTCAATATGAGGTATCCAATTTCTCCAAAAGAGGCTTTGATTGCCGGCATAATCTATTCTATTGGGATAATTCCTCCTATCTGGGTTTAGGGGCGTCTGCAGTAAGTTATGTTAACGGCGTACGAAAGAAATATACCCTAAGCGTCCAGGAGTATGTAAAAAAAGCCAGAGGCTTAAGCGATGAGGCGGTTGTAGAACAGGAGAAGCTTTCTCCTTTAAGGCGGGCAAAAGAGACAGCCGCTCTTAATATACGCAGGGCAAAGGGGATTAATTTTCTTAAGTTCGCAAAGAATACAGGCTTTGATTTTTTAACAATAGAGGCTAAAGCCAAGGATAAGCTATTGGAGGAAAAATTGATAGTCTTAAAAAAGAGAAACTCCCGTATCTTCGGTATAAAACTTACCAGGAAAGGATTTCTTTTCTGCGATAAAGTCTGCAGAGAGTTTCTTTAGTATGGGGGGAAGTTCTGGTATAATTAAGACATGATTAAATATATTATTTTAGCAGTATTGCAGGGACTTACGGAGTTTTTGCCTGTTTCAAGCTCGGGGCATTTAGCTCTTGCTAACAGTATTTTTAACTTTTTTAAAGAGCCCCTTTTTTATATAGTAACCGTTCATTTAGGCACTACTTTCGCCTTGGTTGTTTTCTTTTTCCGGGACATATTAAATGCTCTTCAAAGCCCGGATTCGCTAAAGAAGATTTCGATTGTTACCGGGATATCCTTGCTATTCGGTTTTCTTGGCCGGGATTTCTTTAAATATTTTCTTTCAAACAGGAATTTACTTATTTTCGCCTTTCTTGTAAACGGTTTGATTTTAATATTGGCTAACCGCAGGATCGGCTTAGGCAAAAAAGATAAAGCTTCTTTTAAGGATTGTTTTGTTTTAGGTTTGGCTCAAGTGGTTGGAATGCTCGGGGGTATTTCGCGTTCAGGAGTCACAATATCAGCCTTGCTTTTCAGGGGCGTTAAGAAAGAGGAGGCTTTTCGATTTTCGTTTTTAGCGGCAATCCCGGTTATATTTCTTGCTTTTATTTTTGAATGGACAATAGAAGGCGGAGATTTCCTGGCGGTTGATTTCGGATATTATATAGTAGGTTTTGTAATTTCTTTTATTGTAGGGTACGCGGCCCTTTTTTGCCTTAATTTTCTTATAAAAAAATCCCGTCTGGATATATTCGGATATTACTGCCTTTTCCTTTCCTTGCTTAATATAGTCTTGAGATAGGCTTTTAATTCTGTTAAAATTTGTTGATTTCTACAGCCTTAGAAAAAGTGCTAAATAGCCTTTATAGTAGGTGTGCCGTTAGAGAGCCTGGCTGGTAGAATACTAGTTGCTATTAGCCATAAGCTATAGGCCATAAGCCATTAAGCCCACGTAGCTCAGTCGGTAGAGCAGCGGTTTCGTAAATCGCAGGCCGTCCGTTCAATCCGGACCGTGGGCTTTTTTATGCCTGGCTTTAGGGAATAAAGCTATTTTTTATTGTCCTTGAGGGTGTCTTCATAAAAGATGATTGGTTCCTACATTAAAATCCTAAAAAACAGAAACTTTTTTCTTTTTTGGCTGGGTCAAGTTATTTCTCAATTCGGAGACAGGCTTACCCAGATTGCTCTTATCGGCTTGGTCTATAAACGTCTAGGGACAAGTTCTTTGGCTTTGGCAAAGATTATGTTCTTTACGATACTTCCCGTATTTTTAATAAATCCCTTGGCCGGAGTTTACGTAGACAGATGGGATAAGCGTCGAACGATGTATGTATCCGATTTTATCCGTGGCATATTGATTTTGATTTTAGCTACTTTTGTTATTAATTTCAGTAATTTTTTGCCCCTGTATATTATAATATTTTTGGCTTTCTGCGTGGGTCGTTTTTTTATCCCCGCTAAGATGTCTTTAATACCTTTACTGGTTTGTGATAAAGAAATCTTTATGGCTAATTCCTTGGTTTCTGTGACCGCAAATGTAGCGGCCATCTTGGGTTTTGGCATAGGAGGCGTTATTGTCGAAGCCTGGGGGCCTAAAGGCGGCTTTATTCTTGACAGCTTCACTTTCTTTCTATCAAGCATTTTAATTCTTTCTATAACCCTCAAAACTCAAGGCCTGTTTAAAAGCAGCGATTTATTAGAGCTTGGCAAGGAGGTGGTTGAAGTTGAGAAGTCCTTGTTTAGGGAGTTTAAAGAGGGCATAAAATATCTTTTATCAAAGCAGTCAACCATGTTCAGCATCAAAACTTTAAGTATTCTTTTTTCGTGCCTGGGCGCATTATATGTGGTTTTCATTGTCTTTATACAACAGACGCTTAATACGGCTACCAAAGATTTGGGCTTTTTAGCCGTAGGCTTAGGTATTGGCCTTTTTACAGGGTCTCTTGTATACGGAAGATTTGCCCACAAGTTTTCTTTAACCAGGACCGTTGATTTCATGCTTTTTTTAAGCAGTCTTTTCCTGGTCATATTTGTCACGGTAATAAAGTATATTCCTAACACTTTCCTTGGCTGGGTATTTTCTTTTGTTTTGGGAGGGCTAGCCGCCCCTATTGTTGTAGGATGCAATTCTTTGATACATAAAAAAAGTGAAAATAATTTCTGGGGGAGAATTTTCAGTAATTTAGAAGTAGTGATGCATTTTTCATTTATTGTCTTTATGTTCGTTACCTCTATTTTGGCCGAGATTTTTTCACCGTTTTCAATTATTATTTCCGTTGGTATAATAATAACCCTTTTTTCCTTATTTTCTCTATTGAGAAAAGATAGCCTTAAATCTTTATAGTCAGGTTTTTTAAGAAAGAATATGGTTAAGCTCAGCGAAAATAAACATCCCCAGGAAGACTTCTATACTCAGAAAGCACCTCTTCCTTCAAAGCTGGTCATACCCCTAGTTCAGCACACAGGGATAAGTCCGGTTTTAAAAGTTAACAAGAAAGATAATGTCCAGGCAGGCAGCCTTTTGGCTCGGGCAGAGAGTCTTATCTGTGCCAATGTCCATTCGCCCTGTCAAGGGGTTGTTGAGGATATAACCCAGTATAATCACCCGGTTTTAAAGAAATCTCAGGCCGTAATAATTAAAACCTCTAAAAGCGACTATGATTTCAGTCTCAAGCATAATTTAGATAATTTATCCAAAGATGATTTACTAGAGGCTATTAGGGATGCCGGCATAGTCGGTCTTGGCGGGGCGGCATTTCCTACCCACGTAAAATTAAAGCCACTCAAGAAAATTGACGTTTTGATAATAAACGGCTGCGAGTGCGAGCCTTATTTAACCTGCGATTACAGGATGATGGTTGAGCATACCGACAGCATTCTCAAGGGCATTGAGATTTTAGCCAGGGTATTGGAGGTAAAACAGGTTTTTATCGGCATCGAAGATAATAAGTCTGAGGCAGTTAAAAGATTCAATTCCAAACTTCACACTAGAAACTACTCTTTGCCCCAAGTCCGGGTTAAGGTCTTAAACAGTTTGTATCCTCAGGGAGCGGAGAAACAGTTGATTTATAGCCTTGCTAGGAGGAAAGTTCCGGCCGGAGGGCTTCCTTTAGATATCGGTTGCGTAGTGCATAATGTTGCTACCTGCTTTTCCGTCTATGAGGCGGTATTCTTAGGTAAGCCTTTAATAGAGAGGATCGTGACTTTTGCCGGAAGCGCCCTAAAAGAGTCGAAAAATCTTTGGGTAAAGGTAGGCACTCTTGTGTCGGAACTTTTTCTTAAGGAGGCTTTGGAATTTAAGACAGAACCCCGCAAGGTTATATTCGGAGGGCCTATGATGGGCGTAGCAGTGGATTCTCTTGACTGGCCCATTATTAAAGGCACAAGCGGCGTTCTCTTTTTATCCGAAAAAGATGTAGACCTTGGTCAGGAGAAAAGCTGCATTAAATGCGCCAGGTGCGTAGATACCTGTCCCATGGGACTTATTCCTCTTGAACTGGCCAGGCTGGCGAAAAAGTCTTTATGGACGTCCCTTGAGGAATTTTTTATTTCTGATTGTATAGAATGCGGTTCTTGCAGTTATGTCTGCCCGGCTAAGATTCCTATTGTCCACTATGTAAAGCTTGGTAAGCAGAAACTAAGAGAAAAGACCGCAAAGCCTAAAGCGTAATGGAAAATTGATTATGAGATTGTTAGTAGAGATAAGCCCTCATCTGAAGCAAAAATACGATACCGGCTGGGTCATGAAGCAGGTGGTATTTTCTTTAGTGCCGGTTGTAATTGCTTCGGTTGTATTTTTTAGGCTGAGGGCAGTCTTATTAGTCTCTGTGTGTATAATAGGTTGCCTTTTAAGCGAGGTTTTAGTAAACCGCCTGCGAAAAAGGGCCTCTACTTTAAGCGATTACTCGGCTGTTGTAACCGGGATGCTTTTAGCATTTCTGCTTCCGCCGAAGATACCTTTATGGGCGGCTTTCTTGGCAGCGGCAGTGGCAATATTGGTGGGAAAACAGATTTTCGGAGGCCTGGGTCAGAATATATTTAATCCGGCCTTAGTTGCCAGAGCTTTTTTAATGGCGGCATTTCCGGTTATGCTTACAAGCTGGGTGAATCCCTTTAACTTGGAAGCAGTAACCCAGGCCACTCCTCTTGCTTTATGGAAATTCAGTCATCAATTTGTAAGTTTGGAAAAACTATTTTTAGGAAATGTTCCCGGCAGCTTAGGCGAAACTTCGAGCATAGCTATTATTCTGGGCGGCTTGTATTTGATCTTAAGAGGCGTAGCTTGCTGGCGGGCGCCTTTAGGTATGTTTGTAGGTCTTTCAGCTTTATCGGGGATATTTTATCTTAAGAGCCCTTTAAACGGCTCGGTATTTTTTCATTTGTTTTCCGGGGGAGCGATGCTGGGAATGTTTTTTATGGTTACTGATCCGGTAACCACTCCGGTGACAAAAAGCGGCAGATTTATTTTCGGTCTTTTCGTAGGTATATTGGTTGTAATTATAAGAAAATGGGCGGGCTTGCCCGAGGGAGTAATGTATTCCATTCTATTTATGAATGCTTTTGTGCCTTTGATAAATAAACTTACAAAGCCTAAAAGTTTCGGCCGATGAAATACTTAAAAATAATATTGGTTTTGACTTCAGTCTCTGTATTTTCAGCAGGAATTTTGTCCCTGGCGGATTTGATTTCCAAGGAAAAAATTTTAGAAAACCAGGCTAAGGCAGTAAACGAGGCTATTGCGGCGATAGTCCCTGAGGCAGAAAGAATTGAAGAAGAGGAACATATTTACAGGGTTTTTGATAAAAAGAGCAGGCTTTTAGGGTATATATTTCTAGCCGAAGGCCAGGGCTATCAGGGTAAGATAAAGATGATCTGCGGGATTTCGCCCTCATTGGATAAACTTTTAGGTATTGAAATCCTTGAGTCTCAAGAGACGCCGGGATTAGGAGCCCGGATAGCAGAAGGCGGGTTTAAAGATCAGTTTAAAGGCTTAAATGTATTAAATCCCATAACGTACCTTAAGTCAAAACCGACTGAAGATAGCCAGATTCAAGCTATAACCGGCGCAACGGTTTCTTCTCGTTCGGTGGTAAGTATTATAAATAATAGAGTGGAAGAAATCCGGAAGATTTTAAAGTAACCTATGAAAGAAATATTAAAAAAGGGACTTTGGGAAAACCATCCCATATTTCGTCAGCTTTTAGGCATGTGCCCTACTTTGGCTGTTACTACTTCAGCCTTAAACGGCCTGTCCATGGGTCTTGCTGTTACTTTTGTCCTTATTTTTTCTTCACTTGTAGTTTCGCTTATAAGGAAAATAGTGCCGCCCCAGGTAAGAATAGCGGTATACACTATAATTATAGCTACCTTTGTTACTTTGGCTGATGTTTTCCTAAAAGCCCAGTTTCCCCAGATAAGTAAAGCCTTGGGGCCTTATGTCCCCTTGATAGTTGTTAACTGTATTATTCTTGGTAGAGCCGAAGCCTTTGCTTCGCGGAATACCCCTTTAAGGGCAATAGTGGATTCTTTAGGTATGAGTTTAGGTTTTATTTGGGGGTTGCTGGTCCTCGGTTCTTTAAGAGAGATTTTGGGTAACGGCTCTATTTTCGGGGTAACTATCCTGGGACCGTATTTTGAAAGGTGGGTGGTAATGATTCTTCCCGCCGGAGCATTTTTAGTCCTGGGTTTCTTAGTGGCTTTTATGAACTTTTTAGAGAAAAGGAAACTAAACGCTATACGTCCGCCTTCGTTAAAACTTCGGCGGACAGTCCTCCGAAGCTTTAGCGAAGGAGGACGCTAACCGCTATACGCTAAACGCTATAGGCTATGAGAGAATTATTTTTAATCTTTATAAGCGCTGTTCTGGTTAATAACTTTGTTCTTACCTACTTTTTAGGGATATGCCCTTTTTTAGGCGTATCCTCGCACTATGAATCAGCGATAGGAATGGGGTTTGCGGTTGTCTTTGTTATGAGTCTTGCTTCAAGTATATGCTGGATAATCTACCATATAGTTTTAGCCCACTTTAATTTAATTATTCTTGAATACGTTGTTTTTATCCTGGTGATCGCTTCTTTAGTCCAGATGGTAGAGATGTTTATCCGTAAATACTCGCCTTCGCTTTATGAGTCTTTAGGGATATATCTGCCTCTTATAACCACTAATTGCGCTATCTTGGGGCTGGCCCTGTTTATGATTATAAGGGATTATAATTTTATCCAGAGCGTTGTCTTTGGGTTTTCCTGCGGTTTGGGTTTTTCTTTGGTTTTAGTCATGATGGCCGGCATTAGAGAGGAATTAAAATTTTCTGACATGCCCGAAGTTTTCAAAGGCGCGGCCATCACTTTGATTACAGCCGGAGTTTTAGCTCTGGCTTTTATGGGTTTTTCAGGCCTTATAAGCAGTTGATTTTTTTCCGGCTTGAGGCTTTTGGTTACCGAAAATATCAACTGTAAATCGAGTACCGTAAAGCGCTAACCGACAGTAGATATGAATGAGATTATTATAGCCGTGGTGAGCTTAGGAAGTATCGGCCTCGTGTTCGGGGTAATTCTTTCTGTTCTGGATAAGAAATTAAAAGTAGAGCAGGACCCTTTGATCGAAGAGGTTTTAAATCTTCTTCCCGGTATAAATTGCGGCGCCTGCGGGTTTGCCGGTTGCAAGGCCTATGCCGGGGCAGCGGTAGAGAATAAAGATTTATATGGCGGGTGTTTGCCCGGCGGTAAAGATATTAATGAAAAGATAGCCGCAGCCCTGGGCCTTAAGAGCGACTTTAAGTCCACGGCTTTAAAGGTGGTGGTCTTATGCGGAGCAAAGAGCGATGAAAAGAAATCTTCTTTTGACTATATTGGTCCAAGAACATGTTCTTTCGCCAACATAAGCTTGGCGAATATAGATTGCAGGTTCGGCTGTCTGGGTTTGGGTGATTGCCTTGAAGTCTGTCCGACCAAGGCTTTAAGCATAGAGGCGGGGTTGGTCAAGGTTGATTACTCTAAATGTATCGGTTGCGGAAAATGCGTAGAAGCCTGCCCGAGGAATATCCTTAAAGTTGTCGAAGCTGTAAATAAAGATCTCTACGTTGTTTCCTGCAGTAATACCGACAGAGGCCCTTTTACAAAGAAGGTTTGTTCTAAAGGTTGCATCGGCTGCGGCATATGCGTAAAAGTCATAAAAGATTCCTGTTTTTATCTGGAGCAGGGTTTATCCAAGATTGATTATAAGAAGATAGGGGATAAGACCGGGCAGGAGTTAGAGTCGGCTTTAGAAAAATGTCCGGTTAAAATAATAAACAAGTTCGATGCTTAAAAAAGTTGCAGTCGTAGCTCAGGCGCAGAAAGACAAGGTGGTTTTAAGCCTTCCGAGGGACAAGATGTGCGGGTGTTGCTCGAATATGTTTTGCGGCGCAAAAAACGAGAATATGATAATCCTAAAAGATGCATCGGGTCTTAAAGCCGGTGATAGGGTGGAGGTAGGCCTGGAGGGTAAAATAGCTTTATTTCTAAATATGCTTATTTTCTTTATTCCTTCGTTGGTCTTTATTTCTCTGGTGTATTTATTTAGAGATTTAAGCATAGTTTTGTCTTTCGTCTTGGCTGTTTGCGGTATAATTCTTTACTTTGGTCTTGTGAAAGTCTCTATAATTAACAGATTTAAAAACAGGCTAAGCTGCAAGATTATAGCCAAGCTACAATAGGAGCAATTAAAAGGAGTAGCGATGAAAAAGATGATTAATATAGCCGTGTTGGCCTCGGGAAGCGGGAGTAATTTTGAGGCTATTGCTAAAGCAGTAAAGAGAGGTTATTTTAAGGCCAATCTTAAGCTTCTTATGACCGACAAAGAAAATTCTTTTGTAAGATTAAGGGCAAAAAGGTTTAAAGTTAGGGATATTTTTGTAAACCCCAAGGATTTTAAAACCCGCCGGGATTTTGACAGGCAGATTATAAAGATACTAAGGAAGGAAAAAATAGGCTTAGTGGCTTTAGCCGGGTTTATGAGGATTATCAGTCCTGTTTTTATCAATGCTTTCAGAAATAAAATCCTTAATATACACCCGGCAATTCTACCTTCTTTTAAAGGGGTCGATGCGATTACGCAGGCTTATGATTATGGAGTTAGAATCACCGGCGTCAGCGTTCATTTTGTTGACCAGAAAATGGATCATGGCCCGATAATCCTGCAAGAGGCGCTTGGGATAGACTCTAACGAAAAACTTAAAGAATTAGAAGAAAGAATTCACAAAATTGAGCATAGACTTTATCCGAAGGCGATTAAATTATTTGTAGAAAAGAAGCTTAAGGTTAAAGGAAGGAAAGTTTTCTTATTATCTTAATATTTAGATGTCCAGAGTAATAAGTATCTTATTTATGTTTATTTTATTTGCTGCCTGTAGTTCTCTTTCTCAAAATGACCCTTCATTTAAGGTGGAGTTAAGCAAGGATAAAGTAGAAGCGGCAGAAGCTTTCGAGTATAAAATAAATATAGAGATAGAATCGCAAGAATATCCTAAAGTATTGCTTCCTGAATTTAAAGATTTTAAAGTTATCTCCCAATCAACTTCTCAGAGCCGGTCTTATAAGGCCGGCAAAGCGGTTCTTAGTATTCAGTTGTACTATATTCTTGTGGGTTTAAAAGAAGGAAAGTTTACTCTTCCGGCGGCATCCCTCGAGTATAGAGAAAAGACTCTTACTTCACCTTCTCGCCAAGTCGAAGTTCAGGGCAGCTTGCCTGAGTTTGAGGAAAAGGAATTTAAGAAAATACCTAGAGGGCTCCTAGATGAGCCGGTGTCAATTTAGGCTTTAATCGGTTTCGATTTCTTCCAAAGCCCTTCTGCTTAAGGTTTGGATTTTTCCTGAACTTAAATCTTCTATTTTAATATAATTAAAATCCGTGAAATTATATATTTTATGTATATAGAAGCTGCAGGCTTTTAGGGTTTCTTCAAAGGGGTCGGGCAGGCCGGCAACAGGCTCTGTTGTTCCTTCTATATCTATCTTTATGTTGAAGTCTTTTGATGTATCATCGAAAGATGTCCTGAAAACTTTCACTTCAAAAAAGGAAGCCCAGTCTCCCCGCGCGAAAGTATTTATTATCTTTTGTTCTATGAGTAAGCCCATGAAATAGACCAGATCTATATCAAACCGCTTTAAATGCTTGCCTTCGCTGTCCCCTAATGCAAGGGGGTTTATTATAAATTTTAAAAAGCGCCTTTGAAAGAATTCATCGCGGGAAATAAACCTCAGCTGAAACTTGACAATGTCGGGAACAAACCCGATTAATATTAAATCCGCCCCCACCTTTTTAATATCAGAAGAGACAAAGACATAGAAATTGGGTGGTTTATCTATGCTTAGGAGCACTCTTTGCAAAGACAGTACTATGTTGCCTATTTTTTCGTTAGCTTCTTCATCCAGGCTTCCTTCTTCGGTGGTAAGGCTTTCAAGGGGGGCGTATATCCAGATAGTATCTTTTACCTCCTGGACGTCGACCTCTAAACTATATTCTTCCTTGCAAATCTTCTTTACCGATTCTTCTATGTTTTCTCTTTTATAAGTGGATTCGATTTGGATGCAGGAAGAAAGAAGGACAAGAAGGCTAAGCAGGAAGATGATCTTTTGGTTTCTCTTTGCCATGGGCTTTAAATATGTCTACGATATCATCGTATTCCAATTCTTCTTTTTTAAGCAGGTCCTGGGCGAAATGTTCCAGCAGGTCTTTTTCTGTGCTTAATATTTCCTCGACTTCTTTAAGGCATTCTTGCATTATCTTTTGAGTATCTTCGTCCAGTTTTTCTTTGGTTTTCTCGGATATATTTATGTTACTCGAGGCGCCCCAAGGGTTATGCGTAGTCAGGGAGTAGAAATTTCCCAGTATCCCCGAAGCGCCCATGCCCCAGCGCCAGACCATCTGGTGGGCAAATTGGAAAGCATAGGCAAAGTCTGTCTCTACTCCTGAAGAGGTTGTGCCGAACTTGATTTTTTCAGCAGCGTAGCTGCCCAGGCAGGTTTTGATATTTGCCAGGAACCAGTCTTTTTTATGGATATAAACTTCTTCCGTCGGCCTGTGACCCACGTATCCTAAGTAGCCTTTCCTGGGTATTATAGTTGCTTTTATAACATCATCGGTGGGATGAGTAAGATAAGCAATAATAGCGTGGCCTGCCTCATGGTAGGCAGTCCAGAGTTTTTCTCTTTCAGATAAAGTTATTTCGGATTTTAGCCCGAACATAACCCTGTCATAGGCTTCAGAGAGGTCCTTCATGGTGATTCTATCCTGGTTATTTCTTACGGCTATAAGAGAAGCCTCTCTTGCCATATTTGCGATATCAGCCGGAGTAAAACCTACGGCCCTTCGGGCTAATATGCCCATATCTATAGCAGGATCATATAGCGTTTTATTAAGGTAGTACTGGAAAAGTTTTTTTCTGTCTTCGAGCCCGGGCTTCCCCACGTATACTTTCCTGTCAAATCGTCCGGCCCGCATTAAAGCCGGGTCTAATTCTTGTTCTGTAACGTTGGTAGCACCTATTACAACAATGTTGTTGTCGTCTTCTTGGCGAAGGCCGTCCAGCTCGGTTAGGAGTTGATTTATCGTGGCGTTGTGGGATATTCCCCCTCCCCAGCCTGATATCCCTACCCGGGGACGGGCGATACTGTCTATTTCGTCTATGAAGATTATGCATCCTCCGTGTATTTCAGCGTGGACCCTGGCTTCTTTGAAAAGATTTTTCATCCGGGCGGCACCTTGGCCTATGATCATTCCTACAAACTCACTTCCTACGGCAGCCAGGAAAGGCATTCCGGTTTCGGTGGCGATAGCCTTTGCCAAATAAGTTTTACCGCACCCCGGCGGCCCCACCATAAGCAGGCCCTTAATTACTTTGCCTCCCACTCTTCGCAGCTGTGTCCGGTCATTTATCAATTTTATTACTTCGGCAACCTCTTTCTTTATAGCCTCCATGCCTACAACGTCTCTCCAGGTTACATTTACTTTTTTTGACTTTATTTTTTTCTGGCCTATTTTTGCCAGGCCTCCTCCGTAAAGCATGTGGAACCACATAAAAGTATAAATTGTAGCAAAGATAAAGGCTGTTACGATGCTGAAGAGTAGCTGTATGGGCAGGCCGGCAAGAGTAATTCGCTTGTAGAAAGACTCAAGGGTGATAAAGGCGTTTACTCCCAATATAAGGATATACACTATTAGGATAAGCAGGATTGCCCCTACCAGGATTAAAGCAACTTTTATCCAGTGCAGCTTTAGGAATCTTTTAATCTTCTGTATATCCATAGGTCCTTTATTGGTAATGATAAGTCTAGCATACATTTGTCTTGTTGTCAAAATATAGGCCAGAAAGAGACAGGGGGCGCGAATTAGGGCGGATTGTTTTATTACAAAAGCCTCCGGGGCCTATTGACTCATTAAAGAATGTTACCGAAGGGGGCCGTGGTAAGAATTCCGACGGCCAAAGTGAAGATTGAATATTGCCTGAAGT
>JAFGCB010000054.1 GCA_016932855.1 Candidatus Omnitrophota bacterium
ACTTCAGGCAATATTCAATCTTCACTTTGGCCGTCGGAATTCTTACCACGGCCCCCTTCGGTAACATTCTTTAATGAGTCAATAGGCAGGGTGGTAATATTGCCTTTTTGGGCTAGACAGGGCATTTTGAGCAGGCTGACCATAAGCTTATAGGGGTTTAAGGGCTAATCCGTTGAGCTTTATAGAAGCCTCGGGCAGGGCCGTCTTTTTTCCCAAAATTTAGGCCTTTTAAAGAAAGCTGCCAGACGATTTCTTTTTCAGGAGTAACTTCGACGATTTTGGTCGTGCCGGTAATTAGGGTATTGCCGTTGGTTAGCCTGTCAGCGTCGCGAACCGGCCAAGTTTGAGGTTCGTTAAGTGCGAATTGCCAGATAATTTCTTCTGTTTCGGGGTTCATTTCTTCGGCGGCTTGAGGCCTGCCGTGATTTGCGGTAAGTATATTGCCGTTCGGAAGAATTTCAGGATCGTGCTGGTGATTATAGATCCCCTGGCCGATAATTCTTATGACCTTTCCCTTAGGGCCTACTTCAACTACAATGTTGAAATTTCTTAAACTGATAAGGGTATTGCCGTTGGTAAGCCTGGAGGCGGCGTTGGTGTGAGTCCAGCCTTGTCGGGAAATGTTTTTATAAGGCGATTTATAAAAATGGTCCTTTGCGTACCAGGTCCAGACAAGCGCGCCTTGGGGAGATATTTCTTTGACCTGAGCATCATCAGCAGTATCGTCATTGCCGTATACCACCAAGGTATTTTTATTAGGCAGGCGGTCGGCATCATGGGATACTTTTTTATCCAGGTACGACCAGACTACATTGCCTTCGCGGTTTATTTCATATAAACCTTTGCCTGGCAGGGTTAGTAAAACGTTTCCGTTGGATAGCGCTTCTACGTCAAATCCGGGGTTTGTGTAACGTTTAAGGCCTGCCGGAAGAAGATACTCCCAGACGATTCTTCCTTCCATATCGACTTCGATTACTCGGGGTTTTTCGGGTATATGATTATCCGCGAGAATGGTAGTGCCGTTACAGGCTTTATCCGGATTGTAGACGTCGACTTGGATGTCGGTTTCAGCGGCTTTAAACTGCTTTTGAGGGTTTATGAAATTATATACAGCCAAGGTTATTGATAAAAGAGTTATGAAGGCATTCTTTTTATTTTTTAACATTAAGAACCTCCGGGCATTATTCTGTCGTGGTAAACGCTTTTTTTTATTTGAATCAGCGGTTAAGATTAATCGTAAAGATACCAAAATATTATAACACATTTTAGGCGGGATAAAGAGGATTGTATATAATGCGATAGATGCAGAAAAAAAAGCGGAAAAATAAATTTTCCGCTTTAACCTAGAATTACCTAGACGAAGGGTTTTGGTTAGAAGATAAGTTTATAATTTTTCGGCCGTCTTTTATTTATCGCTTTTTAAATCAGTAGCTGTCGTTATCTTCAATGTCAGTAGTCGGTTCTTCTTTTGTAGACGATTTTTGTTCAGAAGTAAGATCTTTTTCCATTTCATAAACAGTATCGTCGTCATCAAAGGCATAATCGTAGTCGATGGCTTGAAGCCCTTGGTCGGTGCGCTCGGCTATGATTTCTGCTTTGTCGCCAACTTCGAGGTAGAAGCCGTCAAGAAAGTCCTGTGAAACTAAAATTTTTGTGCCGTCGAGCATAATATAGCTTCCGTCTTCGGCAATCTCTGTGAGTGTGCCGTTCAAGGTTTCTTTGGCCGTTGGATCGCCCTGCGTGAAGCCCGTTGTGTTTACGAGCAATAAAAAAGAAACCGCAAGCAGTGCTAAAATTTGTTTTACCATAAGACCTCCTTTTTTGGTATCTTGCGCGTGGAATCAAGCTTAGATTTCTTTAGATTAAGATTAAAATCGCTTTCTTCCCAGTAGTTGTCAATCGCGATTGTCAGCGGCTTAAGGCCGATGATTTTTAAATCTATGGTGCAAAGAGGGCAGCGCAGCGTGCTTCCTATAGCGGGAAGATTTTCGGATTCAAATTCAGCTTCACATTCCGGGCAGGTAATTTTTCTTACGCTTTCCAAGCTTTACCTCCTTTTATTCAACCCGGTTTAAGATAACGTGCAGGTAATTTTTATGAATTTTCCAAGGTTAGGCGTAATTATCAGAATGTTTCGTTTTTGTCTTCCTCGTTAAAGTTGTAATCGTAGTCATCATCGCTTGTAAAGCTTATTTCTTCAACGAAGGGCGGATTAAGGCTTGTTATTTTTACATCAGTTCCGCAGCTTTCGCAGGTCGTCTTGTCGCCAATATCCAGGAAATCCTCGATTTCAATCGTAAGTTTGCATATAGGGCACTTCGCCTGTTTTGGTTCCGACATATCTAACCTCCGGTTAAATAAGCCCTTCCTCTTTAAGCTCTTCCTCTGCTTCCAGCCAGTCACTAAGAGCGGTATTGTGGGGCTTGCCTTTTCTTTCCCAGGTCATATGGGCTCTTTCTCTTATTTTCTCCAAATCATCCTCGGAATATTTACTGGAATGACTTTTTCGTTTTTTGCCAAAGGACCTCTTTTTTTCAGACACGGCTCCTCCTTATGTTTTTAAAGTTTTTAGTTTATTTATGTCGTCTTTGAAAGTCTTTAAATCTTTAAATTGGCGGAAAAGAGTATTAACCACTTTGCTTGATTCCGATTTACGGTTAAGGCCGTAATATACAAAATTCCCTTTTCGTCTGTCAGTGACTATTCCTAATAATCTTAAACGGGTTAAGTGCTTGGAAACCGTGGGCTGGCTGGTTTTTAAAATGGAGCATATTTCGTTAACGGTAAGCTCTTTGTGTTTTACGACGTTAACGATTCTAAGGCGTTTATCTTCAGCCACAGCTTTTAAAAACTGCCGTATTTTTTTAAGCGTCATGATTTTTTATTTTAGAATATTCCAATATACGTATATAAACAGATACTTATATTTTATTAACATGAAAATATTTTTCTGTCAAGCATTTTTCTTTCAATTCAAAAAGCCGGGAATTTTGTTAGGACTATTTTCGCTAAGGCGGCGGGAATCCTGCCGTAGCCTTAAGGAACGCAGTTATGCCAGAGCGCTTTCCTGCTGGGAGTCGCGCAGGAAGATAACCGAGGTATTTATTTTTTGGGCTATTGCTCTTTTTTCGGAAAGGTCTACTTCTTCGGGCATACCAAAAATATTTATATCAGCTAAGGGGGCTTGGGCGAGAGTTTTCTGGAAGTCTCCAAATAAGACCAATATCCGGGCATCCGTGGGTATTCTCATTATTTTTATCAATTTGGAAAGGTAATGCCGGGCCTTTTCTTCATCATTTTTGTTTTCGGTTACCTGAATAAGGCAGATTTTTGCGTCCCAGTTTTTTTCAAGTTGAAGGGCGATTAATACCGCCAGATGTATATTCGGGCTTCCTTCTCTTATCCAGATGTTGATAGTTTGCTTTTGACCGAATCCCAGTTTAGGGTCAACTAAAAGCATTATAATTCCTAAGTCCAGAGATTCCATTTTTTCGATTAGCTTTGTTATTGTTTCATCGCGCTTAGGAGTAAGTCCTAATTTGACGAAGAAAACATTCGGCGGGAGCAATGAACCGCGTAGGGTTTGGGCAACGGTGATAGAAGCCCCCAGGAAGTTTTCTGAATCAAGCGTTATCGAAGAAGCAATGATTCCTTCTTCTTTCAAAGGCTCGGTCAGCAGCTTAAGCTGGTCATAAGACTGTTTTTCCAATTCAGCTGAAGGCAGATCGTCTTTATGCTTCTGAGGGGACGCATGTCCTTTGGAGTGCGCTACCCTGAAGAGAATAATTCTCCCGCTGGGGAAGGTTATCGCCCGCATGAAATCAATAATCCCTGACCATTCTTTGGGCTCTGCCACGGGGATTAAGAGATTTGGCTTCCAGATCTTGGGATGATAAGGGAGATTAGAAGCAATCTTTATGGCTTGTTCGGCGATATAGATAAATAAGCCTTTACGCACGTCAGGCCAGTTTCGCTGGACTTGTTTGTGGATAAGGAGAATATAAATAGCGATAATGATAAGAATAGATATCGTGGAAAAGACGGGGTTAATCAAAAACATTGCGAAAAAACACCCCGTACCTCCTAAAAAAGGAAAGAGAAGAGAAACCCTAAAGGCCGGCCGGAAGCTGGGTATTCCCATAATTTGCTCGGCAAATACTGAAAAATTCAGCATTCCGTATGTAATTAGAAAGAACATAGTTAAGAGGCTGGCAACTTTATTGAGGCTGCCTAAGGCTATTGTGGTCAAGGCAATAAGGGCGGTAAACAATATGGCGGTAGCAGGCTCGGATTTTTTATTTATCTGTGAAAAGTAAGATGATAGGGGTACGGTTTTGTGTTTACTCAGGGCTAAAAGGGTGCGCGGTGAGGCTACAAACATGCTAAGGGCCGAAGAGATAGTCGCGCCCATAATCCCGGCAATAACCAAAAACCGCCATTTGCTTGCGTCGATTATTATCGAGGTATTAGCGGCTAGTTCACCTGGTAGGGCTATGTAGGCAAAGCGAAATGCCATGATGAGGTAGATTACAAATGTTATTCCTATGGCGCTAAGAATTCCTATGGGTATGTTACGTTCGGGTTTTTTTAGCTCTCCTGACATGCTCAAGCCTGATAATATGCCGGTTACCGCGGGAAAGAATATAGCAAAGACGCCCCAGAAGGGTATAGCGCCGGTGCCTTTTCTAAACAAGGCTGGTTGAGCAAGGCTTGATTTGCCTAGAAAAAAGGATACAAGAGAAAACAGTATGATCGCGATAATCGCGTATTGAAGCCTGAAGGCAAATTTCGCGCTGCTATACGCGATAGCAAGAAGAATGAGCCAGGTGATAATTGAGACTGCTATGAAGGCATGCCGGGGAAAGACCGAAATCCAGCATTCGCTAAAGCCGGTAATGTAGAAGGTTACGGAGATAGCCTGGGAAAGATATAAAGGTATGCCTATTGCCCCTCCAGCTTGTAATCCCAGCGATTTGGATATAATGGCGTAGGCTCCGCCTGTACCGATTCGCATATTGGTAGCGATGCTGGATACTGAAAGACAGGTGAAGAAAGTTATGAGATTGCTTATGGCGATAATAATTAGGGCATTCTTTAATCCGCTTACGCCCACAACCCAGCCGAGGCGCAGATACATAATAACGCCCAGAATACTCAGGAATGTGGGAGTGAATACTCCTTCGAATGTGCCGAATCTTTTTATGCTCATTTGTTATTAGGCGGCCTTGGTGTAACTTATTTTACTATTCGGTAAGTCGGATAGGCGAAGTTTACCCTTTCTTCTTTCTCGAAGTCATCCAGGATAGCTCGACAGAGCCTGTCTTGAGTTGCCCGTCTCATTCTAGCTTCGGTTAAATAACGCAGAGTTAGCTCCACGCCACTTTCTTTAATGTTAGCATAGATAATTGGGGTGAGTTTATCGTAATAAATCATGTATTGATTAGTCATTATGTCTATTTTCTTCTTAACGATGCTTTCCATCCCTTCCTCTTCTTTTGAAGCGTGCCGCATCATAATTTCTTCGGCCCGCTTGTAGTCGCTTTCAAAGGTTACAAGAATCCGTATTTCGTTCCAGATAAATTCAAAGCCGCGGCTGTAATTAAAGTTTTCTTTTTTAAAGATTGCGCTGTTGGGGATGTTTGCGATTCTTCCGGTGCTCTGGTCAGCATCAACCCAGTTGCCTATTTCAAGAAGCGAGGTTTGAAAAAGACGGATATCGATTACGTCGCCTTTTATACCACCTAGTTCAATTCTATCCCCCACTTCAAAAGGCTTTCGAATGAGTATTAGAAACCAGCCGGCCATGCTGAGTAGGACTTCCTGCAAGGCTAGAGCAAGGCCTGCGCCGATAGCGCTTAAGATTATGGTTATTGAGCTTATGTTCTGGAGCCAGACAAAAAGAATAAACAAAAGCATCAGTAGATTAATAAGGTAAATGAAATTTTTCCGTAGGATGTGTTTTACCTTCAGTTCTTTAACCCTTCGGTTTATGATTCCAACGGAAATGAAGATTAAGAGATATCCGATAAATATGACAAGACCCGTTCGTAGAAGCTTATTTAAGAAAATATTTCTTCCTGCCTGGATTTTTGCTTCAGCAACTTCAGCTCTTTCGTGAGCAAGCTTAAGTTCTTCCTCGGCAAGTCTTGCCGCTTCCTGGGCAGCCAGCATCTTATCTTCGGCTATTTTTACTTTTTCCATGGCCGCCTGAGCTTCTTTTTCTTTCTGTTCGGCTGTCTTGGAGGCTTCTTTGATTTCTCCTCTGTTGGTGGTGGTTTCTTTTATAATCGCCGCTTCTTTCTTGGCTGCTTCGGCTTCTTTTAATTTAAGTTCCGCTTTTTTCTTCTCAAGCTCTAAAGCTTTTTCCTGTATTTGGGCTTCTTTTTTTACTGCCTCGGTTTGAGTCTTTACTTCTTCGACTTTTTCTTTTAAACTTCCTTCTTGCGCTGGGGGCTGCGGTGTGTCTTGGGCCTGAGTTTTTGCGGAGAATATCGAAAATATCAATAGTCCTGTTAAAACGATAGTTAGTGTTTTATTAAGGCAAGGCTTCATTTTATCCTCCTTACGCTATAAAATTTTGGTTTTATGTAATTTCCTGAAATATCCGCAAAATCTTAGCGGGAAATTTTTCTTTATTATTACGTTTAGTGATATTTGCTTTCAGCAGTTCCGGAGCGCTGCCCAGCCCCCGTATTTCCACGCGGGCGTCCTTGAGCCAGATTACATATTTTTTATCGAATTTCTTCTTGTGTATATACCTGTAGGCCGCATTTACCATGTAACCGGCGGTGTGCTTTACGATAAGGTCAGGAACTCCGCTGGGCGTTTCTGATAGAGTGTCCATTGAGCATTGATCATTGACGTAATCAATGGCTAGAAATCGCCTTTGGTTATTTCTTGTATCGATAGCTATTTCGGTGGAAAACCAGGCCATGCGGGTAAGGCTGGCGATTTTAGATATTATTTTTATTAAGGGATAAAGACCAAAGCTGTTGAATTCTTCGTAGAGCACATGTTCATAATGATTTAAGGTATCATCCCACCAGCAGGGTATAATCGTGTTAAAAAGATTAAAAACCCTAAACCAGGCTCGCTTGTCGCCTAGGCGGATAGGATTTATTTTTTCCTGCAGGAGGAAGTTATCTCCTTTGTCGAAATTTCTTGCCCGGGCGATTTCAGCTATAGAGCCGCGGGCATCCCTTATGACTCCCAGCTGCCCGTAGCCGAGGGCTGGCTTTATTACGAAAGGAGTCCCAAGTTTTTGCTTTTCTTCTTCTGATAAGCGGTAGGCGCTGGGCTGCCAGTTGCGCACAATAACGGTATAGGGAGTAAGGATGCCGGCGTCGACCAGTTCGTAGTGCAGGATCGATTTATCGATTGCTGCTTTTGTTCTGTCGGGGTCATTAATAACCGCCCCGCCCCTATCTTTTACCGCGTAGCAGACCCGGGCGTAAAGATCGCCTTTTTTGTTATAGGTAGCCTCGGTGTCCAGAAGGACTTTTATGATTATTTTGCCTTTTTCGCAGTCTTGGAGCACTTTGCGTATGTTGTCTTCGCTGATCCAGAGAAAGGAAAGCTTTTTCTCGGCACAAGCCGTTTTAAGAAAATCGACAAAATTTTCTTTTACCGTCCCGCTCCAGTTAAGCCCGAAATCATATCTTTTCATATATCACCGGTTATCTATTGGACTCCTGCTTCGTTAATTTCAAGCAGTAAATTATCGGCATCAATGGTGGCGGTTACGCCTAAGGGAAGTGTTACATGAGGCGCCTCTTTTTTGTATTTATGGCCCGAAGGAAATCCAAAAAGTATAGGAATGTCGTAGTCTTTAAAAATAGTATTTACAAGAGTTTTTAAGTTTTCCTGGGTTTCGAAACAATCAACCATTTTACCAAAAAGTACGCCTTTTATCTTCCTAAATTTTCCGGCCTGCCGCAGCCGCATAAGATAATTCCTTATATGTTCGAGGTCTTCGGCGATATCCTCAAGGAATAAAATCGTATTTTTCGTGGAGATTTTATAGGGTGTGCCTATTGATTCGGTTATCAAAGACATATTTCCCCCGACCAGGACCCCGCTTCCTTTGCCCGGCTTAAAGGCAATAAGATGAGGGAACATTATCGAGCCTAAGGGCATTGTCTGGCTTAAGGTGCGCAGTAGATAATCAAGAGTTACCGGATTCATGCCTTCGTATATTTCATCCGAAACAACCGGACCGTGAAATACTGTCATTCGGGCGAACTTCCGCAGATATAAAAGCAGGATGGTTATATCGCTGTATCCTACGAAAATTTTAGGATTGCGGCGTATTATTCGTTTGTCAAGGTAGGGCAGGATTTCTACTGAGCCGTATCCGGCTTTTGCGCAGAATATTGCTTTTATCTGGGGATCGGCGAACATCCGGTTTATTTGATAGGCCCGTTGTTTATTGTGGCCGGGTTGAGACCAGCATTTATTGAATATGGAGCGTTCGTATTTTACCTTATACCCCAGCAGTCGCAGCATCCGTATGCCTTTTCTAAAGTTTTCAATATCAAAGGAGCTTGCCGGAGCTACAACGCCGATAGTATCCCCCCGGTTAAGCTTGGGAGGTTTTACGATGTTTTCACCCATAATAATCCTCAGGTGCCAGTATAATACAAACAAATTTTGTTATTGGCAAGAGATTTTACTTTTTGCGGGGAGGACCTTTGTTTTCGTCCTTTACGCAACATTTTTGTTTGAAACAAAAGTGTTGCGTAAGGCTGATTTTGCGCGTTTATATCTTTGGATAGTTACAGGTATTTTTATTTATTCCTCGTATTCTTTGCTTTCTATTAAGGCATCAAGCTTGTTCTGCAGTTCGTTTATTTGCTGCTGAAGTTCTTTAATCATTGAAGTTTTGTCTTTTGAGCATTCTTTTTTCGCTGATTTATGTTTTAAGTATTTGCTTTCATGGCAGGAGGATTTTTCGCCTTTCAAATCTTTTCTTTCCTCTGTAAGTTGCTGGTACTTTTCCTGGGCATCTTTGAGCAAGTCGTTATTTCCTGTACGGTAGGCTTCCGCCATAAGCCGTTTCTGTTGGGCTGATTGCCGGTAATTTTCAGCTAAAGCATTATAAACTTCAGTAGTTTCTCCTTCGGAGTTTTTGGCTTTTTCTTCATATTCCTTTGCCTGAATATCATAGTCTTCGGCATAAGCCTCGTATTCTGTGGCCTTTTCAGGGTTAGCAGTGCCTGTACATTCTTTTCCGGCCGGGGCATAGACCGGCCCAGCTAAGAAAACAAACATAATTACAATCAACACCTTTGCCATCCGGAACCGCATTTCTCCACCTCCTTTTAGTTAAGCTTTTTAACCACGGTCTACGTGAACTTTCCCAATTATACCACGCAGGTTTGACATTTGCTATTTGTATTGTATAATATTCGCCTGTAAATAAAAGGAGGAAAAGATGTTTTTAGTGCAAGAAGTGCAAGGACAGGTCAAAGAAAGATTTCAGGATTTAAAAGATGATGTAAGGCTTGTGGTGTTTACCCAGCAAAGCGGCTGCCAGTATTGCGCCGACAATCAGAAGCTTATGGAAGAAATAGCGGAATTATCCGATAAGATTTCTCTTGAGGTTTTTGATTTTCAGACCGATAAAGAGCAGGTTAGTAAGTACGCTATTGATAAGGTTCCCGCTACCGCTATTGTCGGTAAAGAGGATTACGGTATACGCTTGTACGGTATACCTGCCGGATATGATTTTATTTCATTAATCGAAAGTATTCGTTTAGTTTCAACCGGTGAAACAGAGCTTGCTAGCGAGGAAAGCGACTATCTAAAGAATCTCGCTAAAGAGACTCATTTGCAGGTTTTTGTCTCCTCCGGGTGTCCGCACTGTCCTTCGGCTGCAACCTTAGCCCATCAAATGGCTTTGGCAAGCAGCAAAGTTAAGGCCGATGTTATAGATGCTGCGCAATTCCCTCATTTGGCCGACAAATATAATGTAAGCGCTGTCCCTCATACGGTAATAAATGAAACCGCCTATCAGCTAGGTGCTGTACCGGCGCCTGCAATTATTGAAAAAATCAAAGAAACATTAAAATAGGATTGTCATGCTCGATTTTAATTTGGCAGGTACCAGCTTAAAGACGGATATCTCCAAGGTATTTGATTTGGCTGTCATTGGCGCAGGCCCCGCCGGCTTGACAGCTGCTTTATATTCCGGAAGATACAGGCTGAAAACCCTGTTAATCGAAAAGAAGCTTGTTTGCGGCGGGCAGTTAGCGACCATCAACAGCTTGGAAAACTATCCTGGTTTTAGCGAACCTGTTTCCGGAGGTCGAATCGCCAGGGAAATGGAAAGGCAAGTTATAAAAAGTGATGTCCAAATCCTTACAGCTCAGGTAAACAACGTTGATTTTTCCGGTGAAATAAAAGAGATCGCGACTTCTAAGGGTCTGATAAAGGCGAAGGCTCTTGTTATATCTGCAGGTGCTACGCCCCGGATGTTAGGTGTTGCCGGAGAAAAAGAAAATATTGGCAAGGGGGTATCCTACTGCGCTACCTGTGACGGCCATTTATATATCGACAAGACAATCGCTGTTGTCGGCGGCGGAAATACTGCTCTTGAAGAAACAATAACTTTAACAAAATACGCTAAGAAAATATTTCTTATTCACAGGCGCGGTGAATTTAGGGCTGATAAGATACTCCAGGAAAAAGTAAGGGCAATTCCTAAAATTGAATTTATTTTAGATACAGCTGTAGAAGGGATTGATTTTAGCAGTGAAAATGGAAAGAATGTTTTGATTAATACTAAAGGCAAGAAGAGAAACCTCGAGGTAGACGGTATATTTATTTTTGTAGGTATTCTTCCTAATAGCGAAATCTTTGAAGGTTCACTTAAGTTAAAAGACGGGTTTATTGTGACAGATGAAGAAATGAAGACAAATATTGAAGGTATCTTTGCCGCCGGAGATATCCGCTTAAAAAGCTTAAGACAGATTACTACCGCTGTTTCCGACGGGGCAGTTGCAGCTTTTTCCGCCAAGAACTACCTTACCGAGAAGAACCTTTAATCCCCTGTTTCTTTTCAAGATTTTACATTAAAATTTAAGATGAAAGTAAATAGTTTTATCTTATTCCAAAATTCTTAAGAATTTTGGAATAATGAGCAGTTCACATTCAGGTTTCTTTTCTTTGCAAAGTGCACTTCTTGGAACCCTTCGGGTTGATCTGCCCACGACAGGTTCTATGGGCGAGAATTTTTGGAATAGCCTTAGGAGGGTTTATTTGAAGGAGCGAGCTTTAACTCGATGAAGCAGTTTAAGATTCTGGCTCGGGCGGAGCCTCGCCAGAATCCGTTGTTTTCTTTCTCATGTTCCGAAATACCATCTCCATTTCTGGTTGATGGTATTTCGATTAAGGAAAAAACAACGGAGAGGCAGGGATTCGAACCCTGGAACCCATAAAGGGTTACGGCATTTCCAATGCCGCGCACTCAGCCGAGCTATGCGACCTCTCCGATGAATTGCGATTTATTTAGGCAACGTTCCTTTAATTCATCGGATCTCGAATCCCACAGAGTGGGTGAGAGATCTTAATTGCGAATTGCGATTTATTTAGGCAACGTTCCTTTAATTCTGTCCCCTCGCTCTGCTTCCTTCGGGAATACTCAGGATACTTCGAAGGATACTTAAGCGTAGCGAAGTACGGGGTCATTTCATCGTCTTTAGTAAGCTGGAAATGACGGATCTTGAGTTCCCGCGGTGCGGGGCGAAAGATCTTAAAATGAATCGTTAACTATATAGGCAGCGTTCCTTGGGAATGGTTAAAGAAACTCACTCAGCAAAGTACAAGTTTACGCTGTTTATTAAAATAACAGATTGCGCTTTTAGGCAGATTTTTCTTTTAAACGCTAACCGCTATAGGCTAATCGTTTTTAAGACTTTCCCAGCTTATTGAAGCGGGTTTTGACTTCCTGCTCTGCCATAAACCAGAATTCCCAGTCTCGTCCCTGGGGCCGGCCGGCCTGATCCCAGAGCCTGTAGGCTCTATCCTGGATAAAGTCAAAAGTTTCTTCTTCGTTCGCCTTGTTTGTTTTCTGGTTTTTTTTCTTGATTTTCTTTAGCACCACAATTCCTCCCTTCTTGATTAAGTTTTGCTTATATTTAAAAGAATGTCGAATTCACTCTCTTTTTCTAATTCCTTGATAAAGAATATGCAGATTTGCTGCAGGTTTTTCTCGAAGCCGCCTTCCGAGGACGACACCGAGAAAACAGGGATTACCGCAAGGTTAAGAGAGCCAAGTGCAAATTTGACATTACTCTTTTTATATTCATCGACGATTTCCAGCGATTTTACGTTTTTAACCAAGGCTTTCTCTTTTATCGAAAGATTATCACGGTTGTTAATCCGCAGATAAGAGCTATCAACCCCAAGGACGAATAGATTAAATTCTACAGCAAAGTTCTTGTTTTTCAAAATATTTTTATCTTTGATGCTTATATAATAGTCAAAATTCACTTGGGAGTCAGTTTTTTTAAGAATAAGAGATTTTGCTATTTCAAAGTTTTCGTTTTTGTTTTCCAAGGTGAGCTTTATTTTTCCCGTATCTTTTTTCAGGCGATAGCTGTAATTATCAAGAGCGAAATTCCGGACTCCCTTATATATTTCGATATCGTCTACGCTTGCCTGTTTATCGATAAGGTGGTCAATGAGAGATACTTTTCGGTAGGGGTCGTAAATAAGAAGTTTTTCTAGGCCTCTCTCTTTTATCGCCAGGACATTGTGGATACTTTTAGCCTTATCTCCGGATGTTTCAGCCGGCTTTTCATTTAACTTTCCGTGGTAATTTTCTTCCCTTCTGGTAAAGGCATTCGAAAAATTAAAATTAAATTCCTTCGAGCTTATTTCTTCCAGGCATCCTCCTCTATGCGGCGCTATTTCAAGTATCAGGCTTTTATTTTTCAGGATAATTTCTTTTTTACCGTCCAGGTCAATATCCTCTTCTTTATACGTTAAGGATTTCTTAAGTTCTTCGTCCGATAATTTCTCAGCCAGGATGAGGTTTTCATAGACAGCGGTTCTTAGATGACCTAGATAAAATCCGCCGAATATGCCGTGCCAGTAGGCGCAGTTGCACTGGGCTTTAAACAGAGATTTAAGGATTTCTTTTTCCTTCGGGTTTCTAAGCTGGCTGTTTATGGCATTGCTTAAAGAAATCATGCGTTTGTGCATGTAGTTTATGTCCGGGTACTTGCGGAAGAAATTTCGGAAAAAACCACCTCGCAGGAATGTAATGGCTTGCGGGTTTCGTTCCAGAGCGTTTTTTCTTACATCTTCAAAAAGTCTGTGAGCCTGGGGTTCAAGCGACCATTCCATCATTTCGTCGTAGCTTGCGGTAGGCAGATAGATTATCCCCTGGGATGAGAATTTGCCAAGGGCCTGGGAGAAAGTAAGTGTTTCAATCCAGTCCGAACAATCTTCAAGGAGGCGGAAAAACTTTTCAAGCCAGCCTTTATTGTATACCCAGTCATAGGTATTGGGCCAGATCCCGAATTTTTCTCCGTCATCAACGATAGTTATGATTTGGTCGGGGAATCTTTCCTTGAGGTTTTTCAGTATCTCTTTTGTTTCATTAATTTCGGAGAAAGGTATTTTGTAACGCAAGGTCTTGCTTATGGGGAATATATAAAGCGGCTTTCCCAGATTTTCGGTATGATAGTATCCGGTGATTTCGTCGGAAACAAGTCCGGCGTAGCGGAAGTGAGCATCGTCGACCAAGGTAAATTCAATGCCGGCTTTTCGTATGGTTGAGGCAATTCCGGGTTCCCATACCCTTTCCGTAAGCCAGATGCCCCGGGGGGCTTGGCCGAATTCTTTTTTTAAAAACTTGCTCATAAGTTCTATCTGGTTCAGGCAATCCTCTTCGGGGATGATGGGAAGAATAGGCTCATAGTATCCTCCGCCTAAGAATTCGACCTGGTTGTTTTTTCTAAGGCTTTTAAGCAGAGGCATGAATTCGGCTTTTTTGTTTTCAAGTATCCAGTCCCACAAAGGCCCGCTTATATGGGTGTTGCACCTTATTTTGGTATATTTGGCAAGGGTTTTAAAAAAGGGAAAGTAGCACTCTTGGTAGGCCTTTAAGAATATGTGGTCAAAATTTCCTACTGGTTGATGGTTGTGTACCCCGAAAATCAAGTATAGTTTTGACATATTTCTTTAAATATTTTTTGATCCCTGACTATCGCTTTTCGATCCGGCATCGAGGATCCAGTATCTGTTTTTCACCGCTTTAGATTCATAAAATCTTTTTTCAAAAGCCGTGATATTTCTTTGACGTAAGAGAGCAATATTTTCTCGAAGTCTCCCGAGGTTTCATCGTAGGTATTCCACCAGTTCCAGTCGCTGCCTTCAATAATCCGGAGGTAACTTATGGCTTTATCCAGGATATGGGTTTTTGCTTTATGCTTATCTATATTTTTCTTAATTCTGGTAAGCATATGCCAGTTGCGGTTGTTTTCTTTTGAGCCGGCCCATACGCCGAAGTCGGCGTTTATCCAGGAGCCCGGCCAGATTTTTGAATCTATACTTTTGAATTTTCCGTTTTTTATGTAGGAAGACAGCGTATTGGTTTTAAGTTTAGGGTGTTTTTCTAGCCTTGAATAGAGGGCGTAGAAAAAGTCTTTTGCATTGTTGTTGTAGTATTCCCAGGCGTTTTCACCGTCCATGGCGATAAGAACCATCCGTTTTTTGTAGAGGCGGCAGGTATGGCTATGTATGTTTTCCAGATGGCCGAGTAAATCGTTCGCTGCTGCCTGAAGGTTTTCCCAGCCGTGGTAGGAAAAACTTATTGCGTTTGAGAGATTTTTATCCCGGAAGAATACGAGCATGTCATCAAAATAATAAGGCCGGTAGATTATGTGACGGGGAAGCGGTTTCGCGGGGTTCATCCGGGGGGCAAAGGTTTTAAAGAGGATTTCTTCGTCGGTAGCCAGGTATTTAAATTTATTTTTTTTGTATAAAAGCAGGGTTTCGGGGCTTACGCTTCCTTCGGAAGGCCAGGAGCCGTTAACCTGCGTGTCAAAAACCGAGCTAGTCCTTTCTTTCGCCTCTTTTATTTGCCACCAGGCCTCTTCAGGATAAGAAAATCTAAGACGAGGACAATGCTGATTATGATAATTATGTACGATGTCGGTATCGCATAAAAGCGGTATAATCGGGTGATAATACGGGGAGGTGGTGATCTCGATTTGCTTATTTGCGATAAGCCATTTGTATAAGGGTAGCGTTTCAGAGATTATTGCGCGTTGTTTATTTAGGATATAGGATTTATCCTCTTCCGAGAAATTTCTTCCTTTACTGATTAATTCTTGGAGGTTTTTATCATCTTCGATGCTGGTAAAATGGAACCAAACCAGATTGAAATATACTTGCAGGTCGCGCATTTCCTGGGCAGTGTATCTTGCGGATTTGCCGCGGCTTGATTTTTCAAGAAGTTCAAGATAGCGCGGGTAGGGATCGATCATGCGCATTTTATTAACGGAAAAAAAGCGCCTGAGAATAAACTTTCGTTCCATTCCGGTTAAGTCCTCGGCCCTTTTTTCAGAAATCTTAAGGAAGCGGTCAGAGGCATTATTTTGCGCATAGTCGATTATTTGGTCCAGGAGTACGGGCGTAAAATTGAAATTGGCTTTAACGGCGGGGAATTTGCTTAATAATTTTGCGAATCCGTAATAGTCTTTTACGGTATGCAGCCGTACCCAGGGAAGGAAATATTCCTTGTCTCTGGGTTTTTTGTAGTAGGGTTGGTGCATATGCCAGAGAAAAAGAACATTGGTGCTAGACTTGCTCATAGTTCGCTATCTGCGGTCATCTGTCTTTTGTCTGCGATCATCTGTGTTTAAAAATTATGCCGAGAATACCGAGTAGTTGATATCGCTAAAAGGATTATTTTTATTCTCAAGGTTTGCGACAAAGCCTTCATCGGGATGAGAGCGTTTCAGCTGGTTGTAAAGAGAGTAGAAATTTTCAAGATGTTCGATTATTCTTTTTTCGGCGTAACTCGTAAAGGTTTGAGTCTTCAAGATAAAAGGCCAATCGCTTGATTGGGCTAGCAGGAGTTCGCGGGTCATTTGATTGAGAATTCTGGTTTTTAAATGTCCGGGGTTGTTTTTGTTCCTGGCAAGCCTGGCCATAAGTTCGGCTGCCCGGTGTAGATGGGGGTAGATCCAGTCATTGTAGCCGCCCAGCCAGACTTCACTGTATCCTTTGTAGCCCCAGCTTGAGCCCGCGGGGTTTATTACCTGATTTTTCGGGTAACGCTTTAGGTATTCGAAAGGGGTGGTAAGCTTAAAGACATTTTGGTCGTAGCAGGCTTTGCGTATTAAGAAGTTGAGCCAGGAAATTCCCTCGAACCACCAGTGTCCGAAGAGTTCGGCGTCATAAGGGCAGATTATTATCGGTTTTCTGCCTAGGAGAGAAGAAAGATATTCAATTTGTTTTTCCCGGTTAAACATGAAGTTTCCGGCGTGGTAGGCTGATTTTTCCCGGGCTTCTTCGGGTATGTAAGGTTGTTTGCCTTCGGTCTCGCCGGTTATTTTATAATATTTTATCCCGGTAAATACCCGTTCGCCGGTCGGGGCGATATAGGGCTGAACGTGGTTATAGTCTAAATCAAATCCGATATCACGGTAGTATTCCCTGTAGCTGTAGTCTCCGGGATAGCCTTCGATTGCCGACCATACGCTTTTTGAGCTTTCCATGTCTCTTCCGAAGACTCCCACTCTGTTGGGAGTCCAGTATCCTGAATAGACGCCGAATTTCGGACGGGGCACGCCGAAGATGACCCCGTGAGTTTCGAGGATGAAATATTTTATCCCTTCTTCTTTTAAGAATTTGTCCAGGCCGTCAAAATAGCCGCATTCAGGAAGCCATATTCCCTTGGGATTAGTTCCGAAAACCCGTCTATAGGAAGAGACTCCTACGCGCACTTGAGCTTTTACTGTTTCTTCTTGAATTCCGATAAGAGGCAGATATCCGTGGGTAGCGCAGCAGGTGATTATTTCAAGCTTTCCGGTTTCCTGGATAGCCTTGAAAGCCTGAGGGAGATTTCGCTGCCATTTATCCAAAAACATCTTTTTAGTTTCAGAAAACCGCTGGTGGTACATGTGGGCAAGTTTATTAAATTCCGGCATAAACCGCGTGCGCTCGATTTCTTTTCCCGAAAGTTCTATCATTTTGTTAAGATGTTGCTCAAAGCGGTAAAGCAAAAGTTCGTCCTGGAGCATTGCCGCAAGAGTGGGAGATATATTTATGGTGAGCCGGAAATCGACCTTGTCGTTTTGGAGGCCTTCAAGCATTGATAATAGAGGTATGTATGTTTCGGTAAGAGCCTCGAAGAACCAGCGTTCTTCCAGAAAGTCGGGATGTTCCGGATGTCTTACAAAAGGAAGATGAGCATGTAATATAAGACTAAGATAACCTTTTTCCATTTTATTTGAACCCTTTTGTATTAATTAAATCTAAAGGCAAGACAGGCCCGAAAGAGCGGGGTAACCTTCTTGCGTTCTTATTTTTGAGTTCTTTTTACTATAGGAGTGCTTCTTAAGGTGTCTTTTCCGTCGCTGGATTTAGCCTCTACCGGAAAGTCGAAATTACCTATGGGTAAGGCAAACCTGAAGCTGAAAGTCCCGTCTTTGCGCAGGTTTACTTTTTTACCCTTTAAGGTTACATTTGCGTCCGGCACGGTCCGTCCGTAAAGAATAAGCTCGGTGTAAACCTCGAGGAAAAATTGCCGCATTTTTTCTCGCTTTACCGGAGAGAAGGCTTCTGATCCGGCGAAAGAAGATATCTGGCGTCTAAAAATTTCCTCGAATTTCCTGCGTCTTTCCAGAGAGCTCCTGCCCAAATCATAGATACCGAGGATTTTAAAATAGTCTTCGTCAGGCAAAACCCATTCTTCGTCTAAAACCGAGGATATGCCGAAAACGGGAGTTGATATTATATTCGAGCGGGCAAGCAGATAAAAATTACCTTTGTGGCTTAAAAACCCTATATCTATGCAGAAAGAGCAGCCCGGTTTATTCACGTTTATATACCAGTTTAAAGCTACGTCGTTTATCTCGACATCAAAAAAGCTGTTGGCGTTGAAGCCGGTAAAGTGCTTTATTCCGCTTACATCATAAACCCGGAGCACGCGCTTTAAACCGTTTCTTTCGTCATCGGGGATTTTGGCGATAACTTCTTCTTCTTTTTCTTTGGCAATGTCCCAGTAAGTATGCAGCCACCAGGGATCTCTGGTCATGGCCACTATTCGATTATCGAAGTAGCGAAGGGGTAGCCGGAAGGCTTCGTGATCAGCTTCCTTGACTGCTATGCCAAGATCGTATTTGGAAGCCTGAACTTTCTGTGACGTTTCTACGATTACCTTGGGGGTTTTGGAAAAATAATTTGTGGCTTCTTTCGATGTCTTTATTTTTTTTATCTTTCCCAAGACAGGAATTTTAGTTTTTCTTAAGGGCGCTTTTTTTGTCTTTGAATTGTTTTTTCTCGAAGACGGACCGGATTTTTTAGAAGAATTTTTCAGGGACTTTCGGGAATTCGTCCTACTTTTCATTTTAATCTCCTTTGATAAGGTTTGGAAAACCCTTTAAGCCCGTAAGTATTGATAATCTTAGGCTTAAATTGAAACAAAGGCTTTAAAAGTTAACTACAAATGATATCATTGGTCCTTGGGAAAGTCAATATATTATACAGTCTTTTCGAAAAGATTTTTGGCGACAAGGCCGGGTTCGGCTTTAGGCGTAGGTAAGCTCTTTGAGCCGTTGTATTTGTTCGTCTTTGCCAAGGACAATAAGGGTATCTTCCGCTTCAATGGTTGTGGATGAAGACGGATTGTAAAGAAAACCTGATTTTTTCTTGACCGCGACGACCAGGAGGCCTGTTTTCTGGGGTATGCGGGCGTTGGCCAGAGAGGCATTAGCGAGAGATGATTTTTTGGGAACAAGCAGCTCTTCAAGCTTAAGCGAAAGCCCGTCTTCTGTGGTTGTAGTCATTACGTCCAGGAAAGAAAGAACCTGAGGCCGAAGAATCATCGAAGCCATGCGCCTACCCCCGATTACTTCAGGAAGTATTACGTTGTTTGAGCCGGCTTTAAGAAGTTTTCCCATGCAGGTTTCCTCTTTTGCCAAGCTTATTA
Source organism: Candidatus Omnitrophota bacterium (assembly GCA_016932855.1). Lineage (GTDB taxonomy): Bacteria > Omnitrophota > Gorgyraeia > Duberdicusellales > Duberdicusellaceae > JAFGCB01. The sequence goes on from JAFGCB010000054.1 coordinate 19,169, forward strand.
TTTTCAGGTTAGGGTTGAGGTTGCGCGAGGACAGAACCACAAAAAGATTTTCTTTATCCGTATCCAGACAGGATATAAGCCCTTTGGCCTGATCGATCTTTGCTTTCTGCAAAGCTTCATCGGAAGTGGGGTCTGCCTCAAGTAAGAGTATGTCTTCAAAAGCCGCCCGGATTTCTTTTGAGCCTGCTTCAGCTATAACCATGAATTCCACGCGAGCCTTCTTGAATTCTTTAATTACTTCCTGGGCGACTTTTCCGGAGCCGCAGATAATAAAATGATCTTTAAGTAACTCTATTCGTTTTTGCATTTTGATCCTCCTGGTAATAAAACTAAACTGTCCCTCGATAATAAAATTGATAATAACGGTTACCGCGTAGGCGAATATCCCTACTGAACCTATGATTAAGAAGATTGTGAATATTTTTCCCTGGCTGCTTAATTGTTTTACTTCATGAAAGCCTACCGTAGATATGGTGATAATCGTCATGTATAAGCCTTCCAGCACGCTCCAACCCTCTATATAGACGTATCCCACTGTTCCGACGGCAATAAGCAGAAAGACTAACAGTATCGCCAGCGTAACTTTCTTAACTATTGTCATCTTCTTCGAATTTCTTAATTATTTTCTTTACTTCCATTTCTGTTTTTTGTATTTTTTCCTTGCATATTTTTATGAGTTCCGTTGCGGTCTTGACTTTTACCGATAATTCATCAACGTCTATGTTTTCCGCCTGTAAATCTTCGAGAATTCCCTTAAGTTGGTCTATGGCTTCTTGGTATTTGAATATTTTTTTGGTCATTTTCTCTCACCTCTTTGATTTGCGAAAGGGATTCGCCTTTATAATAAATGGTTTTTAAGATTTCTCCTTTTTTAAGTTGGGCCGCGGACTTTACTGGCTTGTCTGCTTTTAAGGTAATTGAATAACCCCGTTTAAGCACATTGCCAGGGTCAAGTATACTTATTTTGCTTTCAATATATTTTACATTGGACCGGGCGTCCTGCAAAGTTCTTTTAACGGCGTCGGCAATAATTTTAAGATTTTCGCGCATAAGATTGTTTTTATTTTTCAGGACATGGTTTACGAAGCTGACTGTTGTTGATTGAGCTTGCCCTAAATAAACGCGCTTTTCCCGTAAGTAGCGGTTTACGTGGTGGTCGACGGTGAGGGCGCTTGTTTTTAAAGCTTGTTTTTGAAAGTCTAAGTACAGAGCCGATTTCTCGATTATGGCTTGATTGAGGCTTTCAAGGTTGTTCAGCAGTTGGGTTACTTTTTCTACGAGGAATTGAGCTACTTTGGTCGGGGTCTTAAAAGATGTATTGCTGACTAAGTCGGTAACACTTTCATCGGTCTGGTGGCCCAAGGCTGAAAGTATGGGTATCTTCATAAGGGCGATTTTGGCGGCAATGCGCTTATTGTCAAACCAGGCAAGATCGGCTTTTGAGCCGCCTCCCCGGGTAATGATGACAGTGTCGAGTTTAAGATCAGGGCTGCTTAAGTATTCAAGGCCTTGCAGGACATCCCGTTCAACATTTTTGCCCTGCATGTAGGAATTATAGGCTATTATTTTAAAGCCATATCCGCTTGAGTTCAGTTCATTTATAAAGTCGTGATAGGCCGCCGAATCAAAGGCGGTTATCAGGCCGATTTTCAATGGCACTTCCGGGATTTTAAGTAATTTGTTTTTTTCGAGAAGGCCTTCCCGTCGCAGCTCTTCTATTATTTTCAATCGATTTTGGGCGAATTTGCCTAATGTGTATATAGGGTCTATATCAATTACAATAAGGCTGTATTGACCGGTAGGCGGGTGCAGGCTTACTTGGCAGAGGAATTTTACTTCAATGTCGTTTTTAAGTTCGAAGGCCTGCTGGGCTTTTCGGATACGTTCGAAAACCAGAGGTTTTCTGTTTGCAAAAAGTGCTATTCTTGCTTTAGCAACAATTTCATGGTCTTGGGGATGTTTTTGGACCAGTTCGAAGTAAGTGTGTTTTTTATCTCTTTCAGGGCGCAGTCCCTGGATTTCTCCGCATACCCAGATATAGCCGGGAAATTCCCTTTTTACAGCATCAGATACAGCCTGGTTCAATTCAAGAACAGTATATATTTTTTCGGTCATCAGGGCTTGCTTCACGGCGCCATTATAGCACAATTTATCTATTTTTTTACAGGTTCTATTGATACTATTTCTAGATCGCAAGGGACCTGCCGGGAAAAATCGTTTTTGAATCTTTCGGGATCTATTTCTTCTTCAAAATAGAATACCGTTTGGATTTCACCTTCCAGGCCGAGCTTTAGAGCCCGGGTAAAACTAATCTGGGGGTGAGGATTAAACCCCCGGGTATAGACCGTGGGATAGTCCCCTCTTCTTAAGGCCCGCATGAATAAGCGGAAGATGTCTAATTGGGAAAAATAAATCATTTTACCTTTTTTCAAGAAGTTAACCTTAAGCTTGTATAATTTTTTGATTTGTTCGGACATGCTCTAAAGAATCAGTTGAGTTTAGAAATAAATCAAGGTTCAAACCGTATTTTTGGCCTGAACGGCGCCAGCTCCCTATATTTAGGAAGCTGTCCTTAAGCTTAAGCTCTTGGTAAAATATATCCTCGATTAGACCGGAGATTCTTCTGTCAGCCTTGGAGAGCAGGTGCTCCAGGTAAGTTTTATCAAAGTCGGAAAAATTCAACTTCATAAATTTATTTTTCGAGATTCTTTTTCTTAAAGTGTTTTTTTTATTATCGAAGCTCGGCTTATCTTCCAGGCCGTAGTTTTGAAACGGGCTGAAAGGTTTGGGGTTAAAGTAGGATATAGTCGCGTTTACCTGTGGGAAGAATCCTTTTTCTTTTCTGTAGGCCAGGGCTAAAAGCTCAAGGGTATCGCCGATGCTTACTACATCTTCGGTGGTCTCTCCGGGTAGGCCCAGCATAAAATAAAGCTTAAGGTGTCTGTAGCCGAGATGAGCCGCGATTCTCGCGACTTCAATGCATTCATCGATATCGATATTTTTTCCGATAAAGTTACGCAGTTTTTCATTTCCGGCTTCCAGGGCGAGAGTTAATCCCGGTTTTTTAGCATAGGCCAGTTTTTTTATTATTTCGGTTGTTCCTTTGACGGGCCTTAACGAAGGTATTGATATTGCCACTCTTTTCTTTTTGAAATAAGGGATTATTTCGTCAAGAAGCCCACTTAAGCCTTGGTAGTCAATAACTGACAGGCCCAGGAGCGATATCGCCTCATAGCCGGTTGTTTTATACAAGGCCCTTATTCTTTCGGAAACAACTTTGCTTTCTCGTTGCCGGTAGGGCCAATAAGTGCATCGGGCCTGGCAGAATTTGCACTGGTTAGGGCAGCCTCTTTGGAGCTCGACCTGTAGCCTGTCAAAGATAATGCTTGTAAAAGGCATAATCCAGCTTTGGGGATAAAAATATCGGTTTAAGTCTTTCAAGTAAGCCCTTCTTAAAGGAAAAGGGACATTTTTATCTTTAGGCAAGATGTGCGAATTTTCCTGGTAATAAAACTCGGGTACATAGATTCCTTCAATTTCAGCAAGCGATAAGGTTTTTTCTTCTTTTGACAAATTTCTGGCTTCCTTAATTTTCTCTATAAATGAAAATGCCCTGTCTTCAAATTCACCCAGAAAGAAAACATCGACAAATTTTTCAAGGGGCTCGGGATTGTTCAGGCCCCCTACCATAACAAGAGGTTTATGTCTTTTATTTCTTTGGATGGGGATACCTCCCATTTCAAGCATCTTTAAAAAATTTATAAAATTAAGCTCGTAGTTTATCGAAAATGCAACGAGGTCAAAGTCTTTAAGAGGGGTTTTGGTTTCCAGTGAAAATAGGGGTATTTTTTCAGTGAATATATGTTTTTCGAGGTCACTCGCCGGCATAAAACATCTTTCGCAGCTTAGGTTTTCCTGGGAGTTGAAAATTTCATGTATTATTCTAAATCCTAGGTTACTCATGCCTATTTCGTAGATTTCAGGAAAGCAAAGGCAAATCCTTAAGTCAGTGGACTTGGGTGGATTAAAATTAAGATTCCATTCGCCCCCTGTGTAACGGCCGGGTTTTTGAAATTTCAATAAATCTATATTTTTCATGGCAAGATTATTTTTAAAGTTTAGGTTTTACGAAGAGGCTTACCGTAGACGAAGTAAGATATTTAGCGGACATATTTTTGTATATTAAGGAAAATTCCGATAAGAATAAAATTTATAAGCGTATAAGAGCCTCCGTAGCTTAAGAATAACAGGGGCAGGCCTACAACCGGAAGCAGGCCTAAAATCATAGATATGTTTATGAAGATATGGATAAAAAACAGGGAAAATATACCGATGCATAATACGTAGGAGTACTTATCTTTTACGAGCTTAGCGGTATCTAAAATAATTTTTAAGAGGAGGTAGTAGACAGCCAGCAAGATCAAGCAGCCCGCAAATCCCCACTCTTCGGCAAATACGGTAAATATGAAGTCGGTGTGCCGGGCCGGGATGAAATTAAGCTGGTTTTGCGTGCCGCTTAAGAACCCTTTGCCGAATATCCTCCCGGAACCTATGGCAATCTTTGATTGTATTATGGTATAGCCGGCGCCCAAAGGATCGGAGTTGGGATTTATGAACACAAGGAGCCTGTCTTTTTGGTAGTCTTTTAAGAGAATCCAGCCCAAAGGTATTGCCAGTAGAATAATAAGAAAGAATATTATGATATTTCTTTTTTTCGCACCGCAGGCCAAGAGCATCATCATGAATAAAAATATAAGAATAAGCGATGTTCCCAGGTCAGGCTGAATGAATATAGCCAAGAAAAGAAAGAAAACAGGCGTAAAAGGAAGGATTACTTCATTGAAGAAGTCTTTTGCTAGAGATGCCGAGGGGGGTCTATCTTTTGTAAAATTTCTGCAGATTATTAAGATAGCGGCTAATTTCGCCAGTTCCGAGGGTTGAAAAGTAATTCCGAATATTTGTATCCAGCGCTGGGCGCCCATTTGGATTTTTCCTAGAATCGCCACCATCATCAGCAGGATCAGGCATATAAAGTATAACCAAATCGATAAATCGTAGAAAATGCGGTAGTTTACAAAGTAAATAATTAAAACCAGGCTCCAGCCCAGGATTATCCAGATTATTTGTTTTGTGAATATATCTTTATCCGTCAGTTCTCCGCCTTTGTGTAGAGCGCTGTATAAGGATAGAAGGCTGAAGGCGTTAAGCAGTAAGATTAGCATAATAGTAAAAATTTTATTTTTTTTCATTAGAGCTCCAAAAGGTTTTCCTCTTTTACCAAGTGCAGGAATTTGTGGGTTATCTGGCAGGCTCGGTAGCTTGAAGAGGCGCTTTCCAGCATCACCACAATTATGTATTTAGGTTTTTTGTAGGGGAAAAACCCGGCAAACCAACCATGAGCTTTTTTCCCGGTAACTTGAGCGGTCCCGGTCTTACCGGCGATATCCAGTTTTAAATCTTCGAGAATGTGGGCTGTCCCTTCTTGCGTAGCTACTGCCTGCCGCAGGCCTTCATTGATCAGTTCGATATTTGCGGTATTGATGTTAATCAATTCTTTTTTTCTTAAAGGAATTTCAAGTTCGGATATTCGTTCCACAAGATAAGGCTGGACCAGATATCCTTTTGTCGCGAAGAATGACGTTAGTTTCGCCACTTGTACGGGGGTAACCGTTAGATACCCTTGCCCTATGGAAAAGTTCAAGTTGTCTCCCGGGTACCATTTGTCGTTTAGGGTTTTTTCCTTCCAGGATGAGGTGGGCACAAAGCCCTTTTTTTCAAACGGAAGGTCGATTTCAGTAAGTTTGCCCAGCCCCAGAAGAACCGCATAATTGTGCATATTTTTTGGCCCCAGCCTCAGACCCAGATTATAAAAAAAGACATTGCAGGAATGAGCCAAGGCGTCAATGATGTTTTGTAGGCCGTGAACACTCCAGCATTTAAATCGAGTAAGTTTCAGCTGGAACCCTCCGTTACAGGAAAATTGAGAATTTTTTTCGATTTTCTTTTCGTTAAGACCGGCAAGGCCCACCACTATTTTAAATACCGAGCCTAAGGGGTATTCGGCTTGCAGAGGTCTGTTGAGCAGGGGCTTTAACCGGTTATTCATTGTTTCTTTGAAATATTCTTTATTTTCAGTGAAAGAATTAACATCAAACGTCGGGTTGCTTGCTATGCTTAAAATCTTTCCCGATTCCGATTCCATGAGAATTAAACTTCCTTTATAGTTTCCAAGAGCCTCAAGGGCTTTTCCTTGGATTTCGATATCTAAGGTTGTGTAGATATCTTTGCCGGCTTGAGGTATTTTTTCGCCTAAGAGATTTACAAGCCTGCCCTTAGAGTCGATCTCGAATTGTGTTCCTCCGGGCTTTCCGCGCAGATAGTTATCATATGTCAGTTCGATTCCCGAGTAGCCGATGTCTTCCTGGAAGCTGTAGCCGAATTTGGTCAAAAAGAGGTTTTCTTTGGAGAGCTTCCGGGTAAATCCCGCAACATGGCAAAGTCGATAAGGAAAAACCGTATATCTTCTCGGTCTTACTACGACCGTCACTTGAGGGATATTTTTTTCATCAAGCTTTAAGATTTCATCTTTCTGAGTAGTGGAATACACTACCGCCGGTATAAAAGGAGCGATGAAGTTACGCCTGAAATTATTCTCAAGTTTAGCCGGATCTACCTTCAATATTTGGGCAATCGATTTAAAGGTTTCCTCTTTTTCCTTATGGCTGAAAACGCAGACCTGAAATTCAAGATTGTTTTTGACCAGCAGGCGTTCTTTTCGATCGAAAATAAGGCCCCGGGGAGCTTCTTTCGGAATAAGGCGTATGTAGTTGGTAGAGGCCTTATTGGAAAAATAATCGCCCTGCAGTATTTGATAGTAGAAAAGACCGCAAAGTATAATTGAAAAACCGATTATTTTTATCTGCTTGATGAGGGTCATTATTTTTCTTTTAAGCTAAAGGCATAGCCGAAAGCAATATAGATTATCCAGCCCGCTGCGATATTTTGAAGCACTGCATAGAAGATATTTTTCAAGCTAAGAACATTAAGTTTGATTAACATCGCTAGGATGTATAACGAAACAAGAGATGCGCAAAGGTAGAAAAATTTCGGAAAATTCAGGTTAAGGATCGAAGATATTTTCTTGGCGGAAATGGGTATGATAAAGTAGGTCAGTGCCATAAAGGGATGAAACTGGCCGCTGGTGAACAGGTATATTAGAAGTATGATTGTGGTGGTTGTGGCCAGCCAGAAAGTATTTATAAAATAGGCGTAGAAGATAAGTCCTAGAAGAAGAAAGTCTATGTTTGTAAGGAAAGTGATATGGAGATATTGAAAAAGGCTTAAAGCAAATAATAGCGACAGAATATATGCTTTTTCTTTAGGGAGGGTGGATATTTTCGATAAAAAGCTCATGGATACTCTGTTGTTATGTCGGCCAAAAGGCCGTAGTTTAGTGGCTTTTAAGCACGAAGACCTGGCGTAGATTATTTAAGTCAGCGTAAGGTTTTACAAAGACGCTTTGCGTAAGCTGAGAGCGGCTCTTTTTTGCAAAAGAAACTTTTCCGATTTTAATTTTAAGGCCGCTTTTCCAGGGGTCAGGGATAATAACTTCATCTCCGGTTTCTATTTCAAGATCGTAAGGAACGTAGAGAAGCTTTGCCCCTTCGAAAAGGGCTCCTACCAGGATTGTATTTAAGCTCCGGCAGCGGCAGATTACTTTGAAATTAGGATCGGACAGCAAGCGGATCCAGGCCTGATGTTCGGTCGTTCTTTCCACGCGTCCTACCAGGCAGGCATCAAAATCGATGATCAGATCATTTTGGCCGATTCCCTGTAGCGTTCCTTTATCGATAAGAATCTCTTTGTTCCAGTTCCAGGGATTTTTGCTGATAATCGTGGCCGGGATGAGCGTGGTCGTGTATTCTTCTTTCAAAGAAAGCATTTTTTTTAGGTGTTTATTCTCTTCGACCAAGTCTTCCTGGTTTGATATTATATTTTTAAGCTTTAAGATCTGATTTTTCAGCTCTAAGTTTTGTTCTTCGAGTAGGCTCAGATTGCTTCGGTTTTTAAAATAAGCCATTTCCCGGGTTATTTTTTTGACTAAAAAGGATAGGGGGATGCTTAAGAGTAAAGCGAGCACCAAAGAAGTCGTAAGGATGTATATTTTTGGAGATTTAAGATGATGAGGCAAGTGAAATCTTCTTTAGGTATTTTATTTCTTCCAGAACTTTTCCTGTTCCTAGGGCTACCGCTGTTAGAGGGTCGTCGGCCACGATTACCGGAAGGCCTGTTTCGTCACCGATAAGTTTATCAAGGCCTTTAAGGAGTGATCCTCCTCCGCACATTACTATTCCTCGTTCAATAAGGTCGGCAGAGAGTTCCGGAGGCGTTCGTTCCAAGGTAACTTTTGTAGCTTCGATTATTTCTCGTACCGGCGGATCGAGAGCTTGACGTATCTCTTCGGAGTTTACTTTAACTAATTTAGGAAGGCCGGTGATTAAGTCCCGTCCTTTTACTTCGATATCTGTCTCTTCTTCCAGGGGGTAGGCTGAGCCGACCTTCATTTTTATTTCTTCGGCGGTTCTTTCTCCGATCATAAGGTTATAATTTTTTTTCATGTATTCGATAACAGCGTCATCCATTTCGTCGCCGCCGATTCTTATACATCGGGAGAAGACTATTCCGGCCAAAGATATAACCGCAATTTCGGTCGTTCCTCCTCCTATGTCGATAACCATGTTACCCTGGGGTTCCTCGATAGGAAGCCCTACGCCGATTGCCGCGGCGATCGGTTCTTCGACCAGGAATACTTCCCGGGCCCCGGCTCGGTAGGCCGAGTCTTTTACGGCCCGGCGTTCAACTTCAGTGATCCCCGAAGGCACGGAGATAATCATCCGGGGTCTTACCAGAACTCTTTTTGCTTGGACTTTCTTTATAAAATAGCGCAGCATGCTTTCGGTTATTTCGAAATCAGCAATGACTCCGTCTTTCATCGGGCGGATTGCCACGATGCTTCCGGGAGTTTTCCCCAGCATTCGTTTTGCTTCTTGTCCGACTGCCAAGACATTGTTGGTGCCTTTTTGAATAGCCACTACCGAGGGTTCGCAAAGGACTATGCCTTCTCCGCGAGCGTAAACTAAAGTAGTCGCGGTACCTAAGTCTATACCTATATCATTAGAAAAGAGGCTGATAAAATTAAAGGCAGCCTCTTGCATAGTTTTTAAACGTCCCATCGTTTTATGTCTTTACTTTAAGTTAGTGAGCAGAACGCTCTTTTTTGTGATGTACTGACTTACACTCCCCTGGGAATAGCTATAAGATAATAGCAAACAACTTTAGACTTGTCAAATAAAAAGCATTGCCTTTTTGGCTGTAAGGCATTTAAGGAAAGGCCGTTAGAATGCAATGAAAAGACTAGGCGGTTTTATGCTTATTCAATATTGAGATTTACGTAATTCACCGCCTCCGCATAAGCAATTACGTCTGATTTCTGGCAGTTTTCGCCTTCAGTGCTTACTAGAACCTTATTTTCGACTACTACCTTAAGGGTACCTTTTTTAGTATCTTCATTCCATTCCAAAATAGCTTTATGGCCCTTAATTTTCATTACTTCAATTTCTCCGGTCTGGTTAAGAAAGGGATTTGCTATCATTGCGGTTATCATTGATATAAAAGGGCTGTCGCTTACTATTTCAATGCGTATTCTTGCTTCATCTTTTGTGTAATTTCTTGTTGCAGTTGTAAATCCTCCCATGAAAGCTTCTGAAACAGCAGTGCTTTCTGCTTCCTGGGCTTTCCAGCCAGGTAGCGGTTCAGGCAGAGCTTTCTTAGACCCAGCTGCTTTTAGCTGGCGGATTTGCTGGGCAGCAAATTCCAGAGAGCTTATGGCGTCACGATATTCCTTGTTTTCATAAGCTTCAAGACCCTTTTTTATTTCATCTGAGACCCCGTCGGCTAAAGAATCAGCCGGTATTAAAAGTAGCCAGATTGCCAAGATGCTTAAAAAGATATTAAGTCTACTCATTTTACCCCCTTTAGTTTAATTTAGTTCTTAAGATTATATAAGCAAACAAGTTACAGCGCAAGCAAAATCATTCAAAATATTGAAACCCTAAAGTTTTGTTTTTTCAGGCAAAGGCGGAATTAAGGCTACGATGATTTAGCGGGTTTACGGCCAGGCCGGCCGGTTGGGTTCTTTTAGGAAAGAGGCCAAAAAGTGTAATAAATACTTGACAAAAATAAAGCCATACTATATAACTATATAACTGGGCGTAACAAAATTAAAGGCTTTTTAAAACGAAAGGGGGCGCAATGAATAAGGCGCAGTTAGTATCAACAGTGTCTGAAAAGACAGAGACTAAAAAACAGGCTCAAGATATTGTTGAGCTCATACTTAATACGATTAAAGGTACTCTTAAAAAGAGAGAACCAGTAGCTATTTCCGGGTTTGGAACATTCAAAGTAAAAGAGACCAAAGCAAGAATGGGAAGAAATCCTAAGACCGGTGAAGCAATTCAGATACCTGCGAAGAAAAAGATTTCTTTTAGAGTTTCCAAGGAATTAAAGACAGAGATTCTTTAAGAATTTAATCTAAGGAATAATCTCCCCTCTTATCTATCGCGATAGATAAGAGGGGTTTTTATTACGTAGAGGTAAAGAAAATATGGATGAGATCTACCTTACGCAAGAAGGATATGATAAGCTTTTTCAGGAATTGGAGCATTTAAAGAAAGTGAAGCGCCGGGAGTTAAGCAAAAGAGTCGCCGAAGCCAGGGCGCAAGGCGATTTATCGGAAAACGCCGAATATGATGCTGCTAAAGAGGCCCAAGCCCTACTTGAGCGTAAAGTTTCTGAGCTTGAGGAGAAGTTGGCTAAAGCTCAAATAATATCAAAGGACGATATAAGCCTTGACAAGGTTAATATCGGAGTAAAAGTGCACTTACAAGACCTAGAGACTAAAGAGGAGTTTTATTACACGATATTGAGTGACGAAGAGGCGGATTTTGAGAAAGATCAGATCGGAGTAAATTCCCCTGTAGCTAAAGGGCTTTTAGGCAAAAAGAAGGGTGAGGAAGCTGAAATTCAGGCCCCTCGCGGCATATTTAGATATAAAGTCCTCGATATTTCCCTACCATAATTCTGAGTCTTCGGACAATCTATCATAGGCTTTTCGTGATCCCGTATGCTTGATCCTTGAGGAGTATTAAAAACTAGGATTTGGAATTCACCTTCTAAGATTTAGCTTTAGTCTGGCTAGGTCCCTACCTTAATATTTGAACAGATTTTTTTAAGGAGGGCTTGGGTTGAGGCTATGGCTAGGGTGCTTGTTTTTGGGTTATTTTTGGAAGGCAGGTTTTCTACCTTTATATTTATCGTGCCTATTTTTGATTTCAGGGCTATTTCATGAATATTTGTTTTTATTTTTGGGTTTACTTTTACGCAAACCCGTAAGTTCTTATAGTGTGATGCCAAAAGAAGAGTTGAAGCCACATTGATATTTTGAGGAAAGCGTTTAAAGGCTTCTTTCGCCGAGCCCTGGAAGAGTATTTTTTCTTTTTTTATTCCATCCAGGTTTATGTTTTTGTCTTTGAGGTATTGAGCATTCTTTAAGCCTCGAGGAGGTTTCGACGTGGTAAGAAGGCATTCCTTTATTTTTCCCTGAAAAGAAGCAAGGATTCCGTCGATTCCGCATATAGCTCCTGAAGGGATAAAGAGCTTAATCCCCTTTTCTTGAGCTTTCTTAAGCAGCGATTCAATGCCTATGAGCCCGCCTACGCTTAGGATTATTAAATCTTTTTCAAGTCTTATAGCTTTTTTAATTAAGGGTTTTACTATCTTGAAGGAAGCTGTTTCCATTATGAGAGTGGAGTTTTCTATGAGCGTGTCGAGGTGGCTGGTTATTTTCGGCCTTGATTTTTTCAGGCTTAATTTTAAAAGATTGCTTTTATGGGGGTTTGTATCGTAAAGATAAGCAATCTTTATTTTGCGGGTAAGGTTTTTGTCCACGAACAAGGCCACTTCTTTACCGATAGCCCCGCAACCGACAATCCCCAGATTTATAGGCTTTTCCATATCTAAATAATTGTATTATCGATCAATCGTATTTTTCCGACAAAAATAGCCAGAGCCAGCAAGGTTTTTTTATCTATTTTCTTAACCGGCTTTAGAGTTTTTGGATCAACTAATTCGATATAGTCTATTTTTAGGTTTTTTCGGGAATTTATCAGCTTGGCTATTTTTGTTTTGATAAAATGAGGTTTTCTTTGACCTTGCTTTACCAGGTTTCTGGCCAGCCTTAAGGATTGATAAAGAACCAAAGCTTTTTTTTCTTCTTTTTGGCTTAAGTAGGCGTTTCGGGAGCTTAAGGCAAGCCCGCTTTTTTGTCTTATTATGGGCAGGATTCTTATTTGTGCCGGTATGTTAAGGTCTTGGGTTAGTCTTTTGATTACCTGGGCCTGCTGGTAGTCTTTTCGGCCGAAATAGGCTATGTCAGGCTGGACGATGTTGAAAAGTTTGGTTACCACTGTTGCTACGCCTCTAAAATGTCCGGGCCGGGATTTTCCGCAAAGCGATTTACTTAAGGAAGTTTCCTCTACATAGGTGGAAAAACCGGCAGTATACATATTTTTTGGGTACGGGTAAAAAATTAAATCCACCCTTTCTTTTTCAAGAAGAGCCCTGTCTTTCTTAAAATTCCTCGGATAGATGCGGTAATCCTCTTTTGGGCCGAATTGAAGAGGGTTGACAAAAATACTTACCACCAAGAAGCCTGCGTCCTTACGGGCTTTTTTTATTAATGAAAGATGGCCCTGGTGTAAGGCGCCCATAGTCGGAACAAAACCAATTATTTTGTTTTTTAGCTTTTGTTTTTTTATAATTGATCTTACTTTTGCTATCGATTTAGTAATTGTCATATTTAATGAGACCATGATTTACGGAGTCCAGAGGACGACGTAAATCATATGGGCGAATTAAACCCCGCATCTTTGAACTATTCATCGCGAAGCGAATACTACAAAGGCGTGGGGTCAAGTTCAGATATAAGCTTACCTCGCACTTCGTGTTCCGTAAGCTCAGTCTTTACTTGATCTGTGTTTTAATAAGTTCATAGGCGCCGATTATGCCGAAATTATCACCCAGCTTAGATTTATATATTTTTACCTGTTTATTAAGTGGATGCATAGCTTGTCGGTTTATGGTTTTTTTCATCTCCGGCATGAAAAATCTTGAGGCTTTTGAAAGCCCTCCCCCTAGAACTATTGCTTCAAGATTGAGAAGATTTACGAGGCCGCGGCAGAATAGGCCTAAGATGTATCCGTAATGTATCCAGGCCTTGATAGCTACTTTATTGTTTTGTAAAGCCAGCCGGTATACATCCAAAGGAGTAAGGTTTTTAAATTTCTTTAAGGAAAAACCTTTTTGTTTCAGCATAGATGTCACTTTCTTGATAAAATATTTATTACCCAAGAATGTTTCCACGCATCCTTTGGCTCCGCAGCCGCAGGCTGTTCCGTTTATAGTTAAGGGGATGTGTCCCGCTTCCACCGCCGAGGTTTTTCCATGAAAAACTTTTCCGTTTAAAATAAGGCCTGATCCCAAGCCTGTACCCAGGGTTAATACCAGACCTCTTTTGATGCCCTTTGCTTTTCCTCTTTTAAGTTCAGCCAGGGCGGCAATGTTTCCGTCATTATCTAGAGCCAAAGGTATTCCTAGTTCTTTAGTGAATATCTTCTTGAAAGGGAAATTTTTCCACCCTTTTATATTGGGAAGATAATATATACGGCCTGTCTTCATCTCAATTATGCCGGGGGCGCCAATGCCCGCGCCTTTAAGCTGCGATAAGCTTAATCTTTTATTTTTAAGTTCACTTTTTATTATTTTTTTAAGTAACTTAAAGAATTTTGAAGGTTTAGAGAAATTAGGAGAAGATATTTTATGATTGGAGAGCAGCTTGCTTTTTTGGTTAAATATGCCTAATTTAATAAATGTCCCGCCCCAGTCAATGCCCAGGTAGATATTTTTCGCCATTGCAACCTTAATCATTTCTCCTGTACCTTTTCATTTCCTCTATCCCTTGCGACCCTTGTAACCCTTATTCGTCGTATTTCGTTATTGGATATCTTTTTCCGAGAATACCGTCGCAGTAAAGACGTATAATTCGGTTTCCTTTTCTTTCCAGGCAGACGGCGAAAGTCCCGCTTTATGCGAACACAACGACGAGAGAAATTCTTCCTTTGACCAGCCGGTTTCCATGGCAACTTGGGGAAGGTAAACTCCTTGTTGGAATCCCCGTTTGACAATTACCCCGTGTTTACCCATAATTATTTCGTCTGCGGAGTTGACCCGCTCTAGAGGCGAAAGAACGGATATCTCGATATCAAGGTCCTTTAACTCTTCATATTTGACTTTGGGAAATCTGGGATCGCCCGTTGCGGCCTCAATCGCCATGTTTCGCACGGTCAAATAAAGCGGCTTTTGACCGACAATATTGCCTATGCAGCCACGCAAAGCGTCTTGCCGTTTTAAGGTTACAAAGGCGCCCATATTTTCTTTAAGAATGCTTGAGCTTACTTCAAATTCCGGTATTTTCTTTGAGGACAGGTATTCCCGCAAGGTCTTACGGGCAATGTGGATTAAAGTCTTTTTGTCTTCAGCGCTTAACTCCATCTTATTCTCCTTATTATTTTTTCGGGTTTCGGCCCATTCGACTTTGCTCAGGGCCGATCCTGAGTTTGTCGAAGGATCGGGTTTCGGGTTTCGGGTATTGTTTTTGAAGATGGCTGCGGCAAGATAACCGACTACTTTGGTTTTGTCCAAAGTCACATCCCCGGAATTGGCATATTTAAGTATTTCAAGAGAATCCGCACCTAACTTTTTGCATACTAGCATAGTTGCAATAACTGCGCCTTGGCCGCACATGAGGCTGTGGTTGCGTTTTTGACTTTTTTCATAAAAGGCGTAGGGGTCGAGTTTTTTTATTTCAGAGATAGTGTAGTTATCGGTTTCAACGGCCTTAGCATAGGAAAGATAGTGCGACATATCAGTGCTGGCGATAATTAAGAAGTCTTTTTTGGATTTAAGGACTTCATATAAGGCTTGCGAAAGAATTTCACAGTTTTTAAGAGTTTGGTTACCGATATGGATCAGTACGAGCTTTGAATCGGGAAGCACTTTTTGAATAAAAGGGATTTGTATCTCGGTGGAGTTTTCATCAAAGAAGGCTTCATTTAAGATGTAAATATTTTCATTTTGCTTTGTTAGTTCATCGACGATATTTAAGTCAATTGACGATTGACCGATAGGGGTTTTGTAAGAGTCAAAATTGCAGAGGGCAATGCCGGCGTGGCGGAATCTGTGGTTAAAGCCTATAATAATTACCGTTGAAGGTGTGTTAGGCGCCTTTTGGATAGCTTTATAGACGTAGGCGGCGACCGGTCCGGAGTAGGTAAATCCTGCATGAGGGGCGATGAAAGCAATAATCTCGTTATTTATTGGCCTTGGGTTTGCCTTTAGCAATAGATTCTCAAGCAGGCCTGAGAGGGAATCTTTTGATTTTGGGTACCAGCTGCCGGCAAGATCCGCTTCTTTGACTGCACTCCAGGCAGTTATAGAGAAGAGTAAGATTACTAAAATCAGAAATATTTTTTTCAGATTCATTTTATATTATGTGCAATTCGATTAGCGTCAATTCGCGTTTTTATAAATTAGCTGAAATTAGCGTTTTATATGGAGCGGATGGGATTCGAACCCACGACCCCCACGTTGCGAACGTGATGTTCTCCCAACTGAACTACCGCCCCAATTGTACTATTTTTTAGTACTGCGTAACGAGTACTGCGTTCTGCGTGATTGAATATTTCGCGGTACTCAGTACCCGTACCTGGTACTCGCTTAGAGGGAACAAACCCGGTTTCTGCCTTCCTGTTTTGCCTTATACAGGCTTCTGTCGGCTGTATCAATCAATAAGTCTTTATCTTTAGCGTTTGAAGGAAAGCTTGCGATTCCTATGCTTATGGTAAGCTTTACGGTTTCATCATAGGCGTTAAATTCCGTGTTGGCTGCAGTCTCTCTTAATCTTTCAGCAACTTGGAGAGCTTGCTCTTTGGCTGTTTGCGGCAGAAAAACCGAAAATTCTTCTCCTCCGAATCTGCCCATAAAGTCGATTTCGCGTATATTTTCTTTTACGACCCCCGCCAGTTCACGCAAGATTATATCTCCGACTAAATGACCGTGATTGTCATTATACGTTTTGAAATGATCGATGTCTATCATTAAAAACGAAAGCTCTAAGCCGAATTTCTCGGAACGATTGAATTCTTCTTCATATCTGCTCATGAAGTATCTTTTATTAGCTATATTAGTCAGGGAATCGGTAATTGAAATTTTTTGGATTTTTTCGTAGATATATGCTCTATTTATCAAGAGTTTTAATGAGGCGATTAAGTACGGCAGTTGGGATTTTAGGTCTTTGTCTTCGCATTGCACATAGAGATATTGGTCGTCGCGTAAATTCTCAAAATAAAACGAAAGTGAGTTTTCTTTGTTCGGGGGTTCTTTGGAGAAATAGATTCGGTTGATTTCTCGTATTCTCCTTAATTCTTCCAGGAAGACTTTGGTCAGGTCTTCGACGTTTAAAAGAGGGGCGAGTTTTCGATTTATTTCGTAGAGCTTAAGGATATTGTGGGTCCGTTCTTCTTTTTGCGATATCTGTCGGGCAAGAGCGGTAAATCTCTCTCTTTTTTTATTCAAATCGTTTTCCAGATAGCTTAGGTTTTTTAGATATCTCTGCCGGACGTTATTTAAAGCCGTAAAAAAGATGTACAGTGAGACAACAAATAGACCTACTATTATCGCGCTAAACATTTTTATTTTTCAGGGCCGTTTTATTTGGCGACGCATACTTTGTTTCTGCCTTGCCTCTTCGCTTCGTATAGGGCATCGTCAGCCTTTCTAATCAAATCCTCCAGGAATCGGGCTTGTTCGGGAAAAACCGCGATTCCGGCAGATATGGTGAAATTTATTCGGTTTCTTCGAAATATTACCGGTGTTTCTTCGACTTTTCTGCGCAGGGCATCGGCTGCTTCTTTTGTTTTTTCTTTCGAGCTGGAAACAAGGAAGACAACGAACTCTTCTCCGCCGAATCTGCAGATGACGTTTCCGGCATTACCTATTACTCTTTTTAGCACTCCGGAAAGCTTTTTAAGAGCTAAGTCTCCTACGATGTGGCCGAATTTGTCATTGAGTCTTTTGAATAAATCAACATCTATAAGGATTATCCCGATAGAGCTTTGGGTGATTAGAGCTCTTTTCATTTCTTCTTTTAATCTTTCGATGAAATACCCTCGTAAATAAAGGCCGGTCATACCGTCTTTTATGGCCAGTTCCTGGACGCGCCTGAAAATATTAGCCCGGTCAATAGCCACCGCGGCTAAGTCAGCGATTACCGAAAGAATCCGAAGATCTTCAAAATTAAATCTTTGTTTTTTGTTCGATTCCACCCGGAGAAGCCCTATTGCTTTGTCGCCGATAGACATGGGGCTTATTATTAAGGAATTTATTACTCTGGTTTTTAATGAATCTATTTTTTCTAAATCAAAGCGGAAATCTTGGGCAATATCCTCTATTAAAAGGCCTTGGTTGTGCCGTAAGGCCCAATAATCAAGCATATCTCCCTCTTTATCTTTAATGATAGGCGAGTTTTCTTCCTTGAAAGAAGCGTCTAATTTAAGATTATCCTTTTCAATGGTATAGAGCAGGAAGGTATCGGAGTCTTTAAACAAGACTTTGATCTCTTTGCTTAGAAAACCATATACGTCGGTTAATTCCTGGAATTTCATAATTTCTTCAATTAGACGCTTGAAGAAATTAAGGCGGTCGGTGCTTTCAGGCAGGAAGCCTAAATATTCCTCTTTGGTTTTGATTTCGCAGGAAAGGGTATTTATTTTTTCCTGTATATCTTCGCTGTTTACATCGAGCTGCTTTAAATATCGACGCTGTCTAAGGTAAAGAAACAAAAAGCCGCCTAAAAGAGTTAAGATTGAGATTAGTCCCGGCAGGGCCGGCATGAGGCCGAAGCTTAAAAAAATCAGCCAGCAGATTAATGATAAAGAGACAAAAAGAGAGGTTTTAAGGTTACGCAATTGTCTTCTCGGTATCGTTATCGAAGAAATAAGCTTTGTTCATGTCGAAGACCATTTCGATATACTCACCAAGCTTGGGTTTATTGTGGGCGTCCACAATTGCGATTAAACTATTTTCATCGGTTGACAGAAGAATGTGATTTTCAGAACCCATAGGTTCGATCACTTCGCATTTAACTCTTATTGTGTTATCCGGGGCAGCGGCTGAGGCGAATAATTTATCAAATATGTTCTCCGGCCTTATTCCAAAAATCACCTTTTTATCTAGATAGTTTTTTAATTTTCCGTACATCCGCTCTTGAATTTTAACTTGCAGTTCGCCTTCGTCAAAATAGAGCTTGCCGTCTTTTTTGATAATTTTACCGTTAAGAAAGTTCATCGGAGGCGAACCGATGAAGCCGGCTACAAACTTATTAGTCGGGTCATCGTAGACTTTAAGCGGTTCATCAAATTGCTGGATTAATCCGTCTTTCATTACCGCTATGCGCGAGCCCAAGGTCATTGCTTCTATCTGATCGTGGGTTACATAAACCATGGTTGTCTGCAGCCGCAGGTGCAGCCTGTTAAGTTCCGTACGCATCTGCACCCGCATTTTAGCGTCCAGGTTGCTTAAGGGTTCGTCAAACAGAAAGACCTGGGGTTTTCGCACAATAGCTCTTCCTACGGCAACCCGCTGGCGTTCTCCTCCGGACAGCTCTTTTGGTCTTCTTTTTAAAAAGCGGGATATTCCCAGTATTTCAGCGGCTTCTTTTATTCTTTTATCGATTTCGGCCTTAGGATAATGTCTCAGCTTTAGGGCAAAAGCCATGTTTTCGTATACGTTCATGTGAGGATATAGAGCGTAATTCTGGAAAACCATAGCAATGTCTCTGTCTTTAGCCGGAACATTATTGACGCATCTGTCTCCTATGATGACTTCGCCCTGGGTTGCATCTTCAAGACCGGCTATTATCCTTAGGGTGGTAGACTTACCGCATCCTGAAGGCCCTACCAGGACAATAAATTCTTTATTTTCTATCCCTATGCTTATATTTTTTACCGCTTGTATATTAGAGGGATAGATTTTTGTTATGTTTCGTAAGCTTACTTGGGCCATAATATTATCGTTATGATAAAAGTCATTTTACTTATAAATAAAAGCATGTCAAGTTTTCATTAAACTTGAGGATTATCCCTTTCTGACTTTGAACAGAAGTTGTTTTTTCCGGCCGAAGAACAGGAAAAAATGCTTTACTTGGAGCATCGGAAGACTATTTTCGTATTATTTCCAGGCTTTTTATAGCCCAGCTGTTTTCGCTGGGGCTTTTGAAGCGTATGATGTTTGGCCCGTTTATTAAATCCTCTTTCTTTAGTGGAACGTTTTTGACGTTAGTTCCTTTGGCTAGCTTGAAAATAAAGGCTTTTTTGTTGTTAACGGCGGCCGAAACAGTAATCGGCTTTATGGCAAAGATATCCAGCTTGAGGGTTGAGCTTATTTTTTCTTTTATGGGCATGGCCAGCATAGAGTCTTTATCAGCCCAAACCATTGTAATTGTCGCTGGATAACGCATCAGCCCTTTGATCATGTACAGAGAAGAGCCAACCCGCGAGAAATCCACTTTATTGTAGAAATCTTTGTTAAGTTCGGGCAGTTTGTAGGCGATATAGCCGTCAGGATAATATTTCTTTGTAGCCAATCCTGTTAAAAGCTGCTCGATGTATTTATGGGCCGCAGAGTCGACAAATTCCTTATGGATAACCACGTATTTTATATCAAGGAAACTTAACGTTTCTCTCAAGCCGTATTGATCAAACTGCATTTTTTGATCTTCCAGCTCCATATTGCGCTCCAGCCTCATTAAAGAGTCAATGACAGGTAGTCTATGGTAGTATTCATATACAAAATCAGGAGTCCTGCCGAGAAGTCCGCCGATGAGGTTTTTTTTGTGAACAGTTTGATAGAGCTGGGATGCTGTCCAGGGATGCCCCCCTACCCTGTAGCCGCTGGCTACGCAAAAAGGTATTTCTAATAGGCTGAATTTTCCCTTGTCCTGGGCAATTTCTTTATAGACTGAGGGAATATAGAGGTTATTAAGCGGCAAGGGAAAGGACATATTTTCAAAAAGGATTAGAATGCAGACCGTAGCAACCGCAAATTTCGCCCAAAACCGGTATTTTTCCAGAATGAATTTAAGACCCCAGGCGGCTACTATGCTTAAACAGAGCATCATTAACAGAAAGAAGCGTGCGGGTAGGCGTATATTGTCTAAAATGGGGATAAAGTTAAAGATTGCATGCGGCATTGCTATGGATTTGTTTAAGATCGTTAGAGGCTTGGCATTTATCCAGAGAGCCCCGCCTAGAGAAAAGAGGAAAAACAAAAAAGACATTATGCCGAATAGCTTTACGACTCGAACTTTCCGAAACTTGCAGAAAGAGTATATCGAGATAAAGAGCACGCTAAATCCGATATAGGTTGTGTGTTCCCAGGCATTGCCTTGCAAACTGTCGTAAAACCAGCTGACCGTGTTTTTTAGGACAGGGTGGAAAAAAGGCGGTATAACGAATCCAATGAGATCAGCGCCGTAGTAATAGGCATATCTTCCGACCTGGGCGTCCGAGGGAAAGTATCCCGTGTTTATGGCTTGAAGCAGGCGTATAAAAAGCGGCAGATGAAAGATTAATACCAGAATCGATAATTTAAGCAGGGCAAAGACTATTTTTTTATCGATAATTTTTTTTAGGTTTAATAGCAGGTAAATCGCCAGAAACATTGTTAAGAATACTGCCAGGTAGTACGAGGTGAGGGTGTTTAAAGTAAAAAACAAGGCAGCAAATATATAGTTTGACGGTTTTTGTTCATCGAGCAATTTCAGAAAAAATAAAATACATAATACCATCCATTGTAATGAAATTATCGCCGGATGGGCAGCTAGAGTATGCCCGATTTTGGCAGACGAAAACGAGAAAATGATGCCGGCGGCAAAAGAGGCGATTTTATTTTTTGTAAGGTAATTTGCCAGCAGATATACGCTATAGCCGCTTAAGATGAAGGATAGCAGAATAATTAAATTATAAGCAAGGGTCGGGTTCTGGGTCATGAAAAGAATAGGTGAGACCATTAAGGACAGGGCCAGGGTATGGTCGGCAATTGTAAAGTCAATGCCTATAGGGTAGAAGGAGTCGTTCATAAAGAAAAAACTTTCTCTGTCCTGGATAGCTTTTTTAAAGCGCCAGGTAATCCATATCTCGGAATATTCATCGGTCATTTTTTTAAATTCGGGAGAGAAAACTTCTACCGAAGGCGTGGCTGTAGTGAGGTTAAAGGCCAAAGGCAGGGTCATTATTAGAGTTATAAGAGTATAGCCAAGAATAGAAAAAATATGTTTTTTAAATAAGTTAGACATGTTTACAAGCTTTAATCCGATAGTTTAATCTCCACTGACGTATGACCGTATTCCTGGAAGCGGTTGGTTTTTACTTTAATATCGCAAGGGTTGCAGAATCCGAAGTCCCGGCAGGTGCGGAACTTTTCCTCTATTCGGAAATCTTCGTCAAAAAGGCTTCCCAGGGGATTGGAACCGGAGTATATGTCATGGTGACAGCGGAAAATTTCGGCTTGAGGATCGATTAACAGCTCGCTGGTTTTACAAAGAACTTTTTTTTTGGATTTTTTAGCGCAGGCTTCGGGGTATTTATACGTGCCCCAGAGCTTGCCGTGATATTCTCCAAGGAATTCTTTGGTTCGGAAGTCTATTCCCAGGCCAAGGCACTTTTCCTGTGCTTCAAGAATATGCGTCTTGTATTTGGGATGAAGTACGCTCCATATCCCGACGCTAAATCCTTTCTTTTGCATTTTAAGAGTTTTTTCGATAGTTTGTTTTAAGTCCATAACTTCAGGATGGTAGCTTATTCGTATTGAGGCATAAGGGGCATCTCGTTTAACTCGCCGGGGATCGACTTTTTTCATGAACTTATCAATATCAAACTGCAGGTTAGTTAAGATGTCGATGTTAAGGTTAGGTTTTATGCTATTTATAATATGCAGAAAATCCGGATGTATGCTGGGTTCACCGCCTTGCAGGCTTAAGGGGAGATCTTCCCGGGATTCTACCCGATTAAGAAGCTTTATCCAGTCATCCCCTTTTATTGTTTTTCGTTCCGAGAGTTTTCCTTCAAAGTAGTTTATGCAGTATGGACAATGTAAATTACAGGCAAAGGTAAGAAATACCCCAATATAGTTATAGCTATCGGGGATCTTTAAAGGTTTCATTGAATTCAGCAATTTTCGGAAAAGGTCCTTATTAATCGCGCCGGTACCCCGGCTACGATTGAATTCGGGGAGACGTTATCCGTTATTACGGCTCCGGCGCCGATAATAGATTTTTGCCCGATTCGCACTCCCGGCAGGACAATGGCTCCTGTCCCGATCCAGACATCTTCTTCGATCGTAATCGGCAGACGTTTAATGCAGCGCTTGGCGATTTCAGGGTGTTTGCAGAGTAAGGAATTATTCGGCTCAGAAGCGGCAACAAGAGTTACGTAGTTGCCAAGCGCGCATCTGTCGGCTATGCTTACTATCGGCTTATAGCCATCCAGGATAATTACTCCCATGGATATGAATACATCTTGACCGAGCTTTACCCCTGATGAGCGGAAGGCTTCGCAGCGGACTTTCGAGTCGGGGTGAAATCCGCCTAGCCAGCGCTTTTTTTGCACAATAAGACCTTTAAGCAGCGTGCGTATTTCGTCAATATCCATTTCATCACTGTGAAAAAGTAATTTTTCAAAATCAGTTTTTTTATTTTTGGTCATGACTTTTGTCTCCTTATGCTAAGGGCTTTCAATGGTTTGAGTTTTTTTATCCTTTTTCTTAAAGCGGATTTCCCAATAAACAGATATAAGTGCTTTTAGGGTTTTCGCGATATTGGATAATCGCAGGGCCTTGGAACCGCCCGGCCCTCTTTTTTTTATTTCAATGCCTACCTCGAGGAAGCTATGGCCGGAGTTAATCAGTTTTATAAGCGCTTCAGCTTGATAGAAGAAAGAATCAGTATTTATGTGAATTGAGTTAAGGATCCTTCTTTTATGCAGGACAGCGCCGTTGTAATATTTAAGGCCCAAACCGAATAGACAGTTTAGCATGAAAACAAAGGTGCGCGATAGAATCTTTCGTCCAAGCGGGCGTATCCAGCTATTTATAGTATAAGGGATTATCATGTCGGCTTTTCCTCTTTGGCTAATTATATTTTCAATTTGTTCTTTGGTTGCTTCGTTGTCTGCGCTGATCATGAGATAATAATTCATTTTTGCAACGGCCAGACCTCTTTTGTAGGCCGCGCCTAATCCTTGGGGTTTTGAATGATGGATTACATAAATATTGTTTGTTTCTTTTGCCAGGGCCTCAGCTTCTAGAGGCGTCTTGTCGGTGCTGCCGTCGTTTACGATGATTATTTCATATTCGTTAAACTTTTTATTGATTACTTCCTTTACCAGCTCGACCGCCGGCCGGAGATTGCATTCTTCGTTCAAGGCCGGCATAATTACGGAAATAGAGTCTCGGGCAGGGCTGTTGTTCTGTGGGTTTAAGTTCATAAGAAAACAGTTTAATGTTATTTTAGCTTATTTTTCCTATAGAGTTTAGATGTTTTTCTGATTCCTTCTTCCAATCCGATTCCTGCCTTAAAATTTAAAAGGTGTTTTGCCTTTTTTGTGTCCAGGCGGGTTTTTTTCATAAGTTTTACCCTGGGTTCAGGCTTCATAAGTATTGAAGAAGTAGAGCCAGTCTGTTTTACGATTAGTTTAGCTAGCGTTTTTAAATCCACGCTCCGGCCGCTGGATAAGGTTAAATTATCATAGTGGGGAGCTTTCTTTTTTTCCAGATATTTTATCGCTTTTTCTATACCTTTAGTTATATCGTCGACGTGAATAAAGTCAAACAGGGTAGAATTATCTTTTAAATAAATATCCTTATTTTTTAAGGCTTGGCGTATCAGGGTAGGCATAACTTTTTCATTTATGTCCCGGTTTGAGCCAAAAACGGTTGCAAGTCTTATTACAAGACTTCGGCGGCCGTAATCTTCGGCGTATTTGCGGGTAAGAAGTTCAGAGATTAGTTTTGTGGACGCGTAAAGGTTTGTCGCGGCATGATGACGGCAAAGCTCTGTTGTGCTTGCCAGGATAACCCAGATATTTCTTTTTGACTTTTTCGCCGCTTCTAATACATTGGCGGTGCCTCGGATATTGATTTTTAGGCAGCTTGAGGGATTATTCAAGCAGGTGCTTACTCTGCTTATTGCGGCTAGATGCACGATTCCGTCTACGGCTTGCATTATCTTTTCTAAATTTTTGCCAGCGGTTATATCCTCTTTTATTAATCGAAACCTTTTATTTTTTATGGGTTTTTCCGGGATATTCTTGTCTAATCCGACGATTTTATAGCCGGTTCTGGCAAGTTTTTCGGCCAGATGCCGGCCTATAAATCCACTGCATCCGGTAATAAGAATTTTCTGCATTTTATTTAGATTTATTTTTTCGGCGATGGAATTCAGTTATTGTCTTAATAACGAAATTTATTTGCCCGGCGGTTATTTCCGGGTATATCGGAAGACTGATCACTTCTTTTGAAAATTGTTCGGTTTTAGGCAGGTAGAATTTTTTTAAGCCCAGGTTTTTCTGGCGGTGCAAAGGTTTAGGCCAGTGGATAAATACCTCAATCCTTTTTTTTCTTAAATATGAGAAGAGCCCGGCCTGGTCTGGACTTCGGATAACGTAAGAGCTAAAGACATCGAAAAAATCTTCGTTTGAGGGAGGCCTGGGAAGTATGAGAGGAAGATCTTTAAGTCCCTGGTTATAAAGCGTTGCGGTTTTACGCCGTTTATCTATCCATTTTTTAAGATATCCGAATTTTACGTTAATAATCGCGGCTTGAAGGTTATCTAGCCGGCTGTTATAGCCGAAAAAGGCTATGTCTTCTTTTGTGCGCTGTCCGTGATTTCGCAGCAAACGAATAGACTGGGCGATTTTTTTGTCATTGGTGGCGACAAATCCTCCGTCTCCGGCACAGCCTAAGTTTTTCATGGGATGAAGGCTGAAGCAGCCGGCAGTTCCGAAAGCCCCGGCCCTTTTTCCTTTAAAAGCTGCTCCCAGGGCTTGGGCAGCATCTTCGATTATTAGCAATTTATGTTTTTTGGCAAGGCTTTTTAGTTTATCCATTTGGCATAGCCGGCCGTTAAGATGCACGGGCAAAATCGCCTTTGTTTTATGTGAGATTGCCTTCTCGACCAGCCGCCAGTCCATATTAAAATTTTCATCAACATCTACAAGGGTTGGCTTGGCGCCAGTGTGTATTATAGTTGCAAGGGTGGCTACAAATGTGTGAGCTACCGTAATTACTTCATCGCCGGGACCTATTCCGCTGGCTTTTAAGGCTAGGAACAGGGCATCGGTACCGCTGTTTAAACCAATCACATGCTTAATATCTAAGAAGGCGGCCATATTTTCCTCGAACTTTCTTACGTCGTTTCTGAGTATAAAACTGGCGTTCTTCATTACTCTTTTTATCTGATGTAAGATTTCAGGCCTTAAGTTTTTAAACTGGGCTTTTAGATCTATGAAGGCCACTTTCCAGTTCATACGCTAAATAAAGTTTATATGCAAAGGAGTCTTTCCTTTAGGTTTTTTAATTTTAACTTTCGCCTTTTTTAAATTCCAGAGAAACTCATTTACCTTATGCTGAAGACATAGAGTCCCGCACATGGTCTTAGGGTCGAATTTTTCAGAGGCAATCAAGTTCATTATTTTCCAGTATTTTTTGCTTTTGAAGATTTTCTTAAATGAGGTTTGGGCAATGTTTCCGATATGGTATTTTTTATATCTTTTATTAAACAGCATACCGCAGGGCGCAACCAGGCCTGAGCCGGAGACTTGGAGCATAAACGCAGGCCCGTAACAGCGGGAATAATTACGCTTGCCCTCGCTTAATATCTTCGACCATTTGATTTTGGCTAAAAATTTATTAGTTGAGTAAGTCTCGGCTTTTTTCAGGAGGCTTTTTAGGCTTAAGTATTTTGAATAATCTATTCCTAAGCTTGCTTTTTCGTCGTCGCTGCAGTGTTTGATTATCGCGTAGTCAACCCCCAGTTTCTTGCCGAGCTTAACAAAAGGAATTATCTGGTCCGCGAACTCCGGCATCAAAACCATCTGTATTCCCAGGGTGACCTTAAGCTTCTTCTTTTTTTTAATCTTTACGCATTTTCTTATAGTATCGCATACTTTTTTAAAACATTCCGGCCCGCAGCCCATTATTTGGCGGTAACGTTTAGGTTCGCCGGCAGAGACATTAAACCGAAGATAGGTAAGATTAGCCAGGATTTCAGGCAGTTTTTCATCTTTTAACAGGTAGCCGTTAGTCCCCAGGGCCACGTCCAAGCCGTTTTTCTTGGCCTTCAGGATTGCGTCATAAAGATGAGGTGAACAGGTGCTTTCGCCGTCGCTTACGAAACTTATCGCTTTTACTCCTATAGAAGCTGCGTCGTCGAGGAATCTGAAAATTACTTCTTTAGTCATTTTTTTCTCGTCATTTGCCTGCAATTGGCCGTAGCAATACAAGCATCTATAGGTACAGCGTCTGGTCAGCGCGCAGTCGATAGTAATGGGAGGAATTTTTTCTCCCTTTAACCAGGCTTTTACCCTTTCCGGGTGCCAAAGCAGCTTGTGGCCGTCAAGAATAATCGGTGTTGAACCTGGAGAGTTTTTATTTTTCAGGCCTTTACTCATTTTTTCCTGCCGTATCTATAAATTTTTCTTATTGCTTCAACTAAGTCTTTCGAGCTAGGATAGAAAGCTTTTTCCAAGGCAGGGCTGGCCGGGGTTGGAGCGTCGCAGAGCGCTACTCTGGCTATCGGGGCCTTCAGATATCCAAAAGCTTTGTTTGCTGCAAGAGCCGAGATCTCCGCACTTATTCCGCACATCTTCCATCCGGTGTCAGCAACTACCAGGCGGTTTGTTTTCTCAAGCGATTTTTGTATGAGGTTGTAATCCAGAGGCTTTATTGTCCGCAGGTCTATTACTTCAACGTCGATTTTTTCTTTAGCCGCTATATCCGCAGCCTCCAGGCTTAAGGGCACCATAAAAGAGCTAGCCGCGATAGTTAGGTCTTTGCCCTTTTTGCGGATTATTCCTTTTCCTAGAGGAACCACGTAGGGATTTTTACTGACCGGGCCTTTGCGGTCGTAAAGCCAACGGTGTTCAATAAAGACGACCGGACAGTCTTCAGCAATGCTTGCCAGAAGAAGTCCTTTAGCATCAGAAGCAGTTGCCGGCATGACGACTTTAAGCCCTGGAGTGTGCGCGAATAAGGCCTGTAGAGGCTGCGAATGTTGGCTGGCTGAACCCCAGCCCCCGCCTATAATCGCTCTGATTACTAGCGGGACTGAGAATTTACCCCCTGACATGTATTTCCATTTCGCGGCATGGTTTATTAACTGGTCCATTCCGGTGAGCATAAAATCAGTTCTTGCGTGTACAAGTATGGGCCGCAAGCCTCCAAGAGCCGCTCCTATGCCTAAGCCGGTTAAGGTATTTTCAGCTATCGGCGTATCAAAAGACCTGTTTTTGCCGAATTTTTTATGCAGGTTTAGCGTTGTTCCGAATACCCCTCCAGGGTCATCGACTCCTTCGCCGAATAGGAACACTCTTTTGTCTTTTTTTAGGGCGGTTGTAAGGCCTTCTAGTATGGCTTGGCGGTAGGTTATAAGACGTGGAGGCTTAGCCTCGCCTTTTTCCGGAGCGGTTTTTACGCCTATTATAGATGTGGGTATCTTATCCCAGGACATAATCAATATACATTTTTTTTCAAATCGGTCTTTTTAGGGTATGAGCTTTTTAACGCTGTTTTAAGAGCGCGTTGCAGTTGGGCGTTTACTTTTTTATCGATTTTATCCAAGTCGTTTTTAGAGAGAAGTTTATTTTTGGTTACGTATTGCACAAATTTCTTTATCGGGCATTTTTTCTTCCAGGGCCAGATTTCTTTTTCGCTGCGTAATCCTTTTTGGATATCGCTCTCAGGGCCGACATGGGTTTTCCACCTGAAAGTCCTGGCTTCGATCAGGGTCGGACCTTTATTTTTTCTGGCTCTTTCTATAGCCTCCGCTGAAAATTTCAGAATTTCAAATACATCGTTACCGTCAACGCAAACCCCGGGCATTTTAAAATGTTTTGCGATTTGGTATATATCTGTGTTTACCTGTCTTACCTTTTGAGGAGAGTTAGTGGCATAGAAATTATTCTCGCATATAAATACGATCGGCAGCTTTTTAAGCGCGGCGAAGTTCAAGCATTCATAAAAGGTTCCTTCGTCCACTGCTCCGTCACCGAAAAATACCACGCTGATTCGGTTATCCTTTTTGAATTTGGAAGCAAAAGCGCATCCTAAGGCTATAGGAATATTCCCGGCTACAATCGCCGATGTTCCGAAGACGCCAGCGTTTTGGGATGTCATATGCATTGAGCCGCCTTTGCCTTTCGAGCAGCCACCGATTCTTCCGTGTAGTTCCGCAAGCATCGATTCCAGCCTTGCGCCCTTGGCGATAAGATGGCCATGGTTGCGGTGATTGCTGAAAAGATAATCTCGTTTTCTTAAGTTTAGGCATACTCCGACGGCAATGGCTTCCTGGCCGATATAGAGATGTACAGGAGTGCGGATCTGCTGTTGGGGGTAGAGGCTGACGATTTTTTCCTCGAATTTTCTGATTTTGATAAGGCCTTGATATATTTTTTTTAAAGAAGCGGGCTTAAGATTTTTTAATTGCAGTTTGCTCATATGAAATTAACATGAGCCGGAGGGTGGGTTATTTTCCAAAGGTGGCGATTTATTTCATCCAGGCGGCAGACCTCCCGGCAGTTAAGCGTATTCCAGCCAGCAAGCATTTTTTTGATCCGCTTACGCGCTTTACCCTTCCAGATTTTTTCGAAGCTTTCTTTATAAATATTACCGTACGAAAATCGCTTGTCGCCCAAAAAACTCGAGCAGGCATAGAGATTTCCCTGAGAGTCAAGGTAAGCCCAGAAGGGAAAACCCAGGCAGCGCTTGTAGGGTTTTTGCTGGTTTAATTTATCCATGGTATGTCTTCGGAAGATTACCTTAAATTCTTTATCGGAAAGCTTTTTCAATTTTTGCTCTAATCTTAGAAGCCTTTTATAATCAAGTTTATCTTTAAGGCGGTTAAGGCTTAAAGGGTGCTGCGAATAAGGTTTTATGATTAGATAGTCTATGCCGATATTTTTTAATAACCTAGCCAAAGGCTGAGCCTGTTCGTAATTATTATGCAGTAGCAGAAATTGAGCTCCCAGGGTACATTTTGAGCATTTTTTTCTTTTGATTTTAACCGCTTCTTTTAAATTACTTATGACAGTTGTAAAGTCCCGGGCGTTTGTCCTGTGTATTTGGGAGTAGGCTTTGGGATTGGATGCGTTTATACTTACTCGCAGCCAGCTCAGATTTTTAAGCAGCTGTTTAAGGATATTTTTATTGAGAAGTACGCCGTTAGTTGTTATGGCGACGTCTATCTTTTGTTTTTTAGTGAAGTTAACTATTTCGGCGATATCGGGGTGCAGAAGAGGTTCGCCCTCTCCGGCATACATGACGCTTTTTATGCCTTTCTTGCCGATATCGCAAATAAACTTTTTAATAACCCGGGTTTTTAATATATGGGGTCTATATTTAAGGTAATCTAAAGCGCAGAATATACAGCGATGGTTGCAGGTTCCCGCAGGAGCGATTTCAATGTAGATGGGATAGACGTCTTTTTTTTCGAGATATTCGGCTAGGCGGGCGGGGTGAAAGGATAATTTATGGGAATCGATTCCATAATTGTCCATTGTGGGTTATTCCAATAAATTTTTTATTGCCTCAAGCACTTCGTTCGGTTCGATAAAATACATGCAGTGTTTTTTCTGAAAGCATTCCCGCTTCAGGCACGGCAGGCATTTGTAGCTTACTTTAGGCACAAAAATTTGACCTTTATCGTAAAGATATATTTCGTTTGCCGAAGTCGGGCCAAAGAAGGCAATAATCTTTTTCCGCAGGGCTATAGCGATGTGCATCCCTAAACTGTCGTTAGTGACTATGAGTTTGCAGGAATTAATCCAGTCTATGTATTCATAGAGATTGTTTAGCCCTTTTTGCCAGCTGGATGAATACCTGCCTTTAAGGAGTTTTTCCAGTTTTTTCCAGTGTTCTTTAGGCCAGGATTTATTTTTCCATTTGTGGCTTGTAGTCCAGTTAAATCCCACGTCGAACTTTACTTTTGTTTTCGGCTTGCATCCGAGCACGTAACGCTCTTTGTTCCATTTTTTGCCGATCATTTCAATAAGAGCTTCTTGCCAGTATTTTTTACTTACCCTTTTTTTGTTTAGATTACGGCATAAGGATAGGACTTTTTCCGCCCCGTCATAGCTTTGAGCCTGGCCCAAGGTTTCGTCGAACCTAAACCCGAATCTTCTCCAGGCGTTTATAGAATCGGCAAATGCGCATATTCCGGGGACTTTTTCCAAATTTATTACCGTATCAAAGTGTTCTTTTTGAAGCTGCAAAACTGTTTCCAGGTTATATATTAATAAACGCTGAATATAGGGATTTGCCTCGAGTAAAGGATATGCTTTTTCGTCGACCAGCCAGGTTAAGTGTTTATTTTTGAAGAAATTAAGAAGTACCGTAGTCCGTAGGACATCGCCCAGGTTTGTGGTAGCGGATATTTCAGGATCTAAAGTTTCGGAATAGCCTAATTTGATTATTAAGACTTTTGACATGGTCTATTGGTTAGGTCTTGTATATTTATTTTAGCACATAAACTTATTTCAACAAATATAAACTTGGACCTTTAAGGATTAAGCGTTTTGTTTGCGATTAGGCCGGATTTATCAACCATCAGTTGCCAAATATTCTTTAGCTTTCTACTGTTTACTGTTAGCCGTTCGCCATCAGCCATAAGCTATTAAATGCCCCCACCCCGATTCGAACGGGGACATCAGCCTTAGGAGGGCTGCGCTCTATCCTACTGAGCTATGGGGGCAATATTTCGTAATGCGTAATGCGTAATGAGTGATATGTAGGGGGATTTTATCATGGAATCGATATTTTCTCAATAAAAATGATACCGATTAAAGGAAAATTAGTATTTTATGAGGGAGTATACAGGAAGGTTTTTCAGATTCTTGCGGCCGCAAAGCATAGTCAGCTCTATGAGGAAAAGAATTCCGGAGATTTTGCCGCCGAGTTTTTTAACTAAGTTTGCGATAGCCTTTGCTGTTCCTCCGGTTGCCAGAAGGTCGTCAAGTATGAGAACAGAAGCCCCTTTTTTAAAGGCGTCACGGTGAATTTCCAGAGAATCTTTACCGTATTCAAGAGAATATGTTGCCTTAAAGGTTTTATAGGGCAGCTTGCCGGGTTTTCTTACCGGCACAAAGGCGCAGTTCAGCTTATAGGCTAATGCTCCGCCGAAAATAAACCCTCTTGATTCAGCTGCGACGATTACGTCGATTTTCGTATTTTTCAGGGTTTTGGCGAGCTGTTCTATAGAGGATTTAAAGGCTTTGGGATGATTAAGCAAGGTCGTGATATCTTTAAAGAGAATTCCTTTTTTGGGAAAATCGGGTATGCTTCGAATGTATTTATCCAGTTTCATGAATTTCTAGATAAGGTTTAGTGTTGGTTTTTGTTGTTGGATGAAGCTTTTTCGGCTATGAGTTTTTTTAGTTTTCGTATTGCCCGTTCTTCTATTTGCCGTACGCGTTCGCGCGAGATGCTTAATTGTTTGGCTATTTCAGCAAGGGTTTGGGGTTTACCGTCATTTATTCCGAAGCGTAAATCCAATATACTTCTTTCTCGTTCCGATAGATTGCTGAGTAATCCGATCACTTCCTCGTGTTGGACAAATTGTTCTATTTCTGTTTCAGTGTCGCCGGTTGTGCCGGTTTCGATAAAATCGGCAAGCCGGGATTCATGGTCTCCTCCCACGGGCGCTTCCAGTGAAGCTTTTTTATTCATCCAGAGTTCGATTTCGGCTATCTTCTTGACCGTGAGTTTCATTGTTTTGGCGAGCTCTCCTCTGGTGGGATTTCTGTCTAACTTCTGCCGGAGCTTTTCTTCCGTCTTCTTATACTTGGCAATTATTTCGCTCATATATACGGGGATTCGTATGGTTCTTCCCTGGTCTATCAGCCCCCTGGTTATAGACTGCCGTATCCACCAGGCGGCATAGGTTGAAAATCTGTAGCCTTTTGCGGGTTTAAATTTTTCCACTGCTTTTATAAGACCGAGGTTGCCTTCTTCGATTAAGTCCATGAGGGAAAGTCCGTAGCGGGCATAATGCTTGGCGATGTTTACCACCAGTTTTAGGTTAGCCGTGATAAGTTTTCTTTTGGCGGTCGTATTGCCTCGGCGGGCTTTTCGGGATAGATCTTTTTCTTCCTTGGCGGTTAGCAGAGGGATATTTTTTATGGCGTTTATGTAGGCTTGTATGGCTTCCATAGAAAAATTAAATATTAAAAACTAAAACTGCCGAGATATCCCGCGGTCTTTTAGTTCTTTAACACTGCTTGAGCAGCTGCAAGCTTGGCTATGGGAACTCTGTAAGGCGAACAACTTACATAGGATAATCCGACTTTGTGGCAGAATTCCACGGATTTAGGTTCTCCGCCGTGTTCCCCGCAGATACCTAATTTAATATCCCGTCTGGTTTTACGTCCAAGACAGCAGGCAATTTCCACCAGCTTTCCTATGCCTGTTACGTCCAGGCTCTGGAAAGGATCGTATTCATAGATTCCGGATTTTACATAATCAAGGAGAAACTTTCCGGCATCATCTCGAGAAAAACCGCAGCCCATCTGAGTAAGGTCGTTTGTTCCAAAGGAGAAAAATTCAGCTGTTTTTGCTATTTCATCGGCAGTAAGGGCGCCTCGCGGAACCTCTATCATAGTACCGATTTTTATGCCAAAGGGTATTTTCGTTAAGCGATTCTCGCGTTTTACCGTCTCTATTGTATTTAAAATTATCTCTTTTTGCAAGGTTAATTCTTTAGCATGGCCGACGAGGGGGACCATTATTTCTGGACTGACTTTGATTTTTTTCTTGTGAACGTTTAAGGCCGCTTCGATAATTGCCCGGGTCTGCATCTGGGTGATTTCAGGGTATGTTATCCCCAAGCGGCAGCCTCGGTGGCCGAGCATAGGATTTAGCTCCTTGAGTGATTCAACGATGTTTTTGATTTTTTCTACAGGCATTGACATCGCTTGGGCAAGATCCTGCTGGCCTGTTTCGTCATGAGGAAGGAATTCATGTAAAGGCGGGTCGAGAAATCTGATAGTGCAGGGTTTTCCTTTTAGTTCAGCGAATATTCCCTCGAAGTCCTGTCTCTGGAGAGGGAGCAATTCTTTCAAAGCTTGTATGTATTGATTTAAAGGTTGCTTTAATTGTTCTTCGAGTTTTCTCTTTCGGGTTTCGTCGCTTTCCTGGGCAATGGCGTCGCGAAGTTGTTTTACTTCAGGGGCAACCAGGATCATCTTCCGAAATGATATTATGCGCTGGCCTTCAAAAAACATGTGTTCGGTTCTGCAGAGTCCTATTCCCTCGGCTCCGAAGTTTACCGCGATTTTTGTATCGTGAGGCGTATCAGCGTTAGTGCGTACACCAAGACGCTTAATTTCGTTGGCCCATTTCATCATTATTCCGAAAGGTCCGGTCATCTGGGGCGGGATTAGTTTTATCTTGCCGGCGTATACTATTCCTCGCGATCCGTTTAAGGATATCCAGTCACCTTCTTTTATTACCGTAGCTTGAGTTTTCATTTCTTTCTTATGCTCGTCCATCGCAATATCTCCGGCTCCGGCAACGCAGCATTTGCCCATTCCTCTGGCGACTACTGCCGCGTGGGAAGTCATGCCTCCTCTGGCAGTAAGGATTCCTTTGGCGGCATTCATGCCGCGGATATCTTCCGGAGAAGTTTCGAGTCGGCAAAGAATAACTTCTTTACCTTGTTTTTTCCATTCTTCCGCGTCTTTGGCGGTAAATACTGCTTGACCTACAGCGGCTCCGGGAGAAGCCGGAAGGCCAGATTTAGAAAACACTTTTCCGTTATCTTGGATTTTCTTTTCCTCATTGGGGTCAAACATAGGGTGAAGTAGTTGGTCAATTTGTTCAGGCTTGATTCTTAAAAGGGCAGTTTTTTTATTGATGAGTTTTTCTTTTACCATATCCACCGCGATTTTTACCTCAGCCTGAGCTGTGCGTTTTCCAGTCCTGGTCTGGAGCATGTAAAGAGTTGCTTTCTCCATGGTGAATTCAAAATCCTGCATGTCTTTGTAGTGTTTTTCCAGACGGGAGCGGATTTTTTGGAGTTGGGAATATATCGCCGGGTCGGCATTCTTCAGCTTATTGATAGGCAGAGGCGTGCGTATCCCGGCAACTACGTCTTCTCCCTGGGCATTCATCAGGAATTCTCCGTATAGGGCGTTTTCGCCGGTTGAGGGATCACGGGTAAAACCGACCCCGGTCCCGGAGTCATCGCCCATATTTCCGAAGACCATTGTCTGGACGTTTACGGCGGTTCCCAAGAGCCCTTTTATGTCGTGTATTTCCCGGTAGGCAATCGCTCTGGGGTTGTTCCAGGAGCCGAATACCGCGTTAATGGCGTGCCAGAGCTGTTGCTTGGGGTCTTGGGGGAAATCCGACTTGGTATGCATTTTGTAAACTTCCTTGTATCGGCTCACAAGTTCTTTTAAATTTTCAACATCGAGGCTTACGTCAGGAATGACTTTATTTAGGGCTTCTTGCTTTAAATCCTGGGCGTCTTTTATTCCTTTGCGCTTGGCTGCGCCGCGCTTTATTTCCTCGAGCTGGTGCTCGAATTCAGAATGAGGCACTCCCATAGCCACATCACCGAACATTTGGATGAATCTCCGGTAGGAATCCCAGGCAAATCGGGGATTTTTAGTGAGTTTAATAAGGGCTTCAAGGGAGGCATCATTAAGACCGAGGTTTAGGATCGTGTCCATCATGCCCGGCATTGATACCGCGGCTCCCGAACGCACAGATACCAAAAGAGGGTTGGTTCTATCGCCGAATTTCTTTTTGGTTTCCTTTTCCAGGGCCTTTAAGTTTTTATCGACCTGTTCGCGTAATCCCGAAGGGTATTTTTTGTTATTTTCGTAATAATCCTTGCAGACTAGGGTCGATAAGGTAAATCCCGGCGGGACCGGAAGGCCGATTCGGCACATTTCAGCCAGGTTAGCTCCTTTACCCCCGAGTATATTTTTCATCTCGGCTTTTCCTTCAGCTTTACCTTTGGCAAAAAAGTAAACATATTTTTTTATTGTTGAAGATTTTTTTGCTCTTTTTGCGGACATTGAAACTTACCTCCTTTATTTACCTGTGCAGTTAGATGAACAAGGGTTAGACATTATTTAGGATCGCAAATTCTATAATATACAGTAAAAAAACTTTATTGCAAGAATCAATTTGAAAATTTATCCCTGAAGTATTTTTTTATTTCCTCAATCGGGACGCGGTCCTGTTGCATGGTGTCTCTTTCTCTTACTGTCACTTTTTTATCTTCCCTGGTTTCGACATCGACAGTTAGACAGAAGGGCGTTCCGATTTCGTCTTGGCGCCGGTAGAGCTTTCCGATTGCGCCCGTGTCGTCGTAAATACAGACAAAATCTTTTTTTAAGTCGTTGAATAGGGATTTTGCTTTTTCCACCAGCTCCGGCCGGTTTTTAAGCAAAGGAAATATGGCGATTTTATAGGGAGCGATGTTTTTGTTAAGCCCTAGGACTACCCGGGTTTTGCCCTTTACTTCCTCTTCTCGATAGGCATCGCACAAAAGGGCCAGAAAGGTTCTGTCTACTCCGGCGGAGGGTTCAATAACGAAGGGCATAAAGCGGCTTTTTGTTTTTTCGTCAAAGTATGTTAAGTCCTGTTTGCTTGTTTTTCCGTGGCAGGATAAATCAAAATCTCCTCGATTGGCGATTCCTTCCAATTCCTGCCAGCCGAAAGGAAAATTGAATTCTATATCCGAACAGGCTTTTGCGTAGTGGGCAAGCTCGTCTCGGGAATGCTCTCGGATTTTCATATTTTTTTCATTTATACCTAAGTTTTCGACGTACCAGCGCCGGCGTTCGTCTACCCAGTAGCGGTAATTTTCCTCTGCTTTATCCGGCGGGACGAAGTATTCAATTTCCATTTGCTCGAATTCCCGGGTCCGGAAAATAAAACTTTTCGTGGTTACTTCATTGCGGAAGGCCTTGCCGATTTGGGCTATTCCGAAAGGAAGCTTTTTGTGCAGGGTATTTAATACATTTGAGAAATTCGTAAATATTCCTTGTGCGGTTTCCGGTCTGAGATAAGCCGGCTTTGCCTCCTCTTCCAGAACGCCTAAGTGGGTTTTGATCATAAGGTTAAATTTTCGGGGTTGAATATCCTTTGGGTTAATCGGTGCGTGGCATTCAGGGCAGTGGTCTGCTTTGGCCTTTTTTTCAAGATGTTCTATTTTAAATCTTTTCTTGCAGGATTTGCAGTCGATAAGGGCATCGGTAAAGCTGTCAAGATGGCCAGAAGCTTTAAATACTGGTTCGCTCATGATTATCGATGCATCAAGGCCTGCTATATCGTCTCTTTGCTCCACATAGGTTTTCCACCAGACATCTTTTATGTTTTTTTTAAGCACAGCCCCCATTGGGCCGTAATCCCAGACAGCGCTTAATCCCCCGTATATTTCGCATGACGGAAAAACAAAACCTCTTCGTTTGCAAAGAGAGACTATTTTAGGCAAAATATCTTTATCCATAAGCATTTTTTAGTTCTTTTAAAACATAAACCCAGTTTGGCAGACACCTATTGTAACCCAACAATAGTGTGATGTCAATTCAATAAGATTAGAGCGAATTGACTCACATTAAATGTTACCGAAGCGATAGTTAAATTGAATCGTTGACTCATAATTAATGTTACCCAAAAATGAGGG
>JAFGCB010000055.1 GCA_016932855.1 Candidatus Omnitrophota bacterium
AAAAATATATTCGCTTACAGGATGTATCTGTTTTTTAGTAAACATATATTTATGATAATCTAAACTAATTCTGAAAGACGGCAGAAGAATTCCCAAAAATAATAACGATCCAATAAAGAACTGGCATGACCCTTTTAGCACAGAGTCCTTTTCGTCTGCTGATTGCCAAATTTTCTTGGAAATTTTTTCAAAGGATAAACCGGCGAGAATGCAGGCGGGTGGAAAAATCTGAATACCGTAATGAAGAAACATCCTGCCGGTTACGCAACAAGACACAATTGCCGCTAAAGACCACAAGGAAAAATAAAGTAAATACTGGGCTTCCGCATTGTTGTCTTTAATTAATTTTAGGCGGTTTAAAGTCATCGAAATACCTAATGAGATAAATACAAGGTACAACCATCGTTTTTCAAAGAAAGTAAACAAAAATAACGGCACACGACGGAATTTTTCCAACAAAGTTATTGCCGGTAGATAATACTTTGTGTTGTATTCCCAAAAATAAAAAAGGAAATCTGGAAGAGCCTTCTTCAAAGAAACATAGACCACAAACAGGCAATAAGGCAGCATAAACCCAATGGAGATAAGAGATAATTTCAAAATTATCTTTTTGGTATCGCGGCCTCTGATTAAATGAACGATAACAAGAAAAGTTAAAGCACTACCAAAATCCAAGGCCCCAGCCTGCTTGGATAGAAAAGACATTCCGAAAATTATCCCCGATATCAGAAAATAAAACGGATTATTTTTTATGGCTTTAATTAAACATATAGAGGCCAGTGTAGAAAATACGATTACACCCCACTCCGTATGGAAAACCCACATATCATCAGGGTTATTCACCCAAGAAAAAACAGCGAAGAACAGAGCGGCAAAAAGTCCTGCAGCAGTGTTAAAACATTTTTTGCCAAGCATAAAGATTAGAAAGGTCTCAAGGGCAACAAGCACGATCAGGCAATAATGCACTGCTAACATGTTGTTTTTTCCGAAAAGAAAAAATATTAGAGCGAATAGATAATAAGTAGCCGGGCCCCGGTGATCAATGGCATCTTTATAGGGCATTTTCCCCTCAAGAATACTGTTAGCAATTACAGCAGCGTGTGCCTCGTCTATGTTCATAACACCCCAATCGACGCTTGCCAGCCGCAGGGACAAAAAGAGAATAATAACAGAAATTAGGTAAAAATAATTTTTTGTCATCTCGAATGCCTTAAAGCATTACTTTACTCAGAATAAACCTTACTTGATGGATGCGTTATTGTTCTGGAAATTATATAAAGAAGACGTTTTTAAACCTAACCGTAGATGCGGACAATATATTCACACAAATTTTCGTTACTGATTAGTAAAAAACTCCCTAAGAAAAGAATAGCGGTTATTGGTTTTATAAATCCCGCCACGGCGCCCAGCTTAAGCACACGCTTCACTATTACGACTATGCTATAATAAAGAAAATGCAGCTACATGTTGAAGCCAATTAAAATTGGGATGTGCTCCTATTTTAAAGATAGCCCAGCCTTTCTAGATTCTTTCTGGTTTCCTCGTCAAAATTGCTCGATGCAGATTCCAGTTTTCTATTTCCTCGGTTAATCCACTCTTCTAATTTTCGTATTAGGGATAGGGTAATTTCTTTTTCTTGGTCTACAAGATTATTAAATTCCCGGGGATCCTCATCGAGGTTAAACAAAAGAAATTTTCTGCTCTGATCTTTATAAATGGTGAAAATTAACTTCCAAATCGAAGTCCTTACTGAAAACTGAGACCACTGCCAATCACTCGTACTTATGAACTGAGGGGCTTGATGCCGGTGTTCAGAAAAAGCGTATGACTGCCCGATAAATTCACCGCCCTCAAGCAACTGAAGCATGCTCTTACCTTCACAGTGCTTTGAATCTTTAATTCTCAAGATTTCGCATATTGTCGGAAAAATATCAATCAGCTGGACCTGATTATAAATTTTTTTACCTCCGGAAAGTAGCCGCGGGAAAGAAATAATTAAAGGCACTTTAATAACAGAATCCCACAATTGCCCCCCATGAGTAAAATAAACAGAATGCTCTCCCATTTCCTGGCCGTGATCGGCAGTAATAATCACAAGCGTATTGTCAATCAATCCTAAGTCTTGAATCGTCTTCATAAGCATGCCTATGCACCGGTCAACCTCTTTTAAGCCTCCCTCGTATTTCAAAGTGCAGCCTTTAATCTCGTCTTCAGTTAATTCATCGGCTGATATCTTATCTTGGGCAACGCCGATAACATCTTTATGCATATCCATAAGGTGGATCCAAAGAAAAAATCTATCGGCTGCGTTTGAATTTATCCAAGTAAGCGTCTTGTGCGTAAGTTCGGGACAGGAACAGCGTGAATCATCAAAATAATCAAGCTCTTTTCCGAATCTATACTTCATGTTCCCCAAGCCCCCGTGGCCGCTGATAAAGCCTGTAAGATAATTATCTTTTTTAAGAAAATGCGTCAGTGTGACATCCGGTGTAGCCAAAAACAAATCATAAAAATACACTTGGTGGGTGGAAGGATACAGGCCTGTAATTAAAGAATGTATAGCCGGATACGTCCAAGAAGACTGGCTAATTGCCGAAAAAAATAAACACCCGCTATTTGCTACCTTATCTATATTAGCAGAGGTGTCTTTAAGGCTGTTATAACAGCCCAGAAAGTCAGGCCTTAAAGAGTCTACGCTAATAAGGATTATGTTCGGCTTATGAAGCATGTCTACAATAAATAACGCCCGCCGCTTAAAACACAGAAATTACGGCTTTGATTGTAATTGATATATGCACTTTTTTAAAAATGCTAATGCATGTTCATTCAAGCTCTTGAAAGTACCCAAAATCATCCAAGATAAACACATTCATCGGTCAGCCAAATACCCGAATATATACTTTCCCTATGACGCCCTGCTATCTTCTGTCTTAAAAATATCTAACTATCTTCTCCAACCCGGGCTATTTCACAAATATAATAATCACAATCTATATATATATTTGAGCAAAATTTCTCCACATCCTGGCTTAACTTACCCCAGGTATCGCGATGAATAAATATTTTTCCCTTGGCACCTTTTTCTTCAAACTTGGCTAATAAGTTTCTTGCCTCGGAAATATCTCCGATTCTATAAACTCTCTTACCGGAATACGCCAGGCGTGGCGGGGGGAAAACCGGGATATCAAAATCAAACGAAAAACAAATATCATAATAACCGGCATTCCTTCTAACAAGCTCCCCCAGCCTCCTGTTATCATCGCTGCCGATATCAAAAAAATCTCTGTACTCATGAGCGGTTTTACCAAAAACCGCCGCCAGGGAGAATATTGTAAAAAGGACGCTAAACCCGGCGATAAAGCCATAATGTTTGTGTTTTCTTGCTGTTTGGATTAAAACGACCGGGAAAATACCAAAAGGAACCAAAGATAAAGGCAAAGCCCATTTCAAAGCTGAAAAATCATGCACTATAGAATGCTGCTGAAAAGTATTTACCTGAAGAAGACACGGCAAAAAGACTAAACAACAAAGATATAGGTATGTATGCATAAGTCCACTGCCGTTACTGCGCCCCCTCTTGATAACGATAAACATATAATAACCCGCTAAAACTGAAAAAGCAACAACAGCTGATAAACACAGAAATAGTCCGTATTTATCAATAACATAAGAGACAAAATGCTGTTGAAAAAAATCTACGACCGAGCCGTCTTCACCGACGCGGTATCTGCGTTTAAATGTCTGGATTAAGACAAAAAATGAATTTGTAGAGATAATCTGATAAGAAAATATAAAAACAGCAGCTAAGGCCGGGGCTACCAAATCCATCACGCTTGCAACAATATGTTTAAATTCCATATGTCTATCCTTGAAAATCATTCGCATACAAATGGCGGCGGCAAGAACAAACACAAACAACCAATCTGTCAACGTACCCATGAAAACAGTAGCTAAAAGAATTAATCTATTCCGTTTGTCAAGCTGCCCGCCCAGAACACGTTTTATCTCCATATAAACAAAAATAACAAACCAGAGCATTACGGCCTGATCGGTAAAGAAAACATTCTGA
This sequence comes from Candidatus Omnitrophota bacterium, assembly GCA_016932855.1. GTDB lineage: Bacteria > Omnitrophota > Gorgyraeia > Duberdicusellales > Duberdicusellaceae > JAFGCB01. The sequence goes on from JAFGCB010000055.1 coordinate 4,070, forward strand.
TGGTAATAAAGAGTATGTGCCGTAAAAAGATAAATCAAAGAAGGCACTAACGAAAAAAAAGTGCTGAAAATATCGACCTTTCTAAAATAATCTATTATCATAAACATCAACAAAAACAAAATTATCGAAATTACTAAGTGATTGAAAAGATTATAACATTGATACAACACTACTAAATCGGTTATGTTAAATATCCGGGCTATCAAAAATACGGGGATAAATGTCCCCGGTGGATAGGAAACGTACGGCTTGCGGCTGGCAAAAGAATCGAACTCAATTGAATCCGGATTTAATACATGCATAAATCTCAAACTAAAAGCACCCTCTTTTAACCAGTTATTTGTTACACACACAGAATGCCCTGCTTGCCATTCAAAGTGCGCATCCAAAGGCCTGGCAAACCATTGCCTGCGGATATGAACCGAGAAAGCAAAGGCTAACAAAATTAAAAAACAACAAGTAAATATTGCAAATTTATTTTTTTTATACATACAAGAAATTTCTTTATACTCCAGACCTCTTTGATAACTTCACAAGATTAATCATCTAAGCTGATATCCCATAAATTGTAAGGGCTTCCTTTAAGGCCCAGGTAGTTACAGCTGGCTAAAATACCGCTCATAATAGAATGATCCTGATTATTATGCTTATGCCCCCCGCGGCCGATCATGCAAAAATTATTAAATTGATTCGCTTTTGACTTTAGCAACTCATAATGCTCCTGAAAACCGACGTAGATTATAGGGTAAGCCTTTGTCTGTCGCACAACCCAGGTATTTTCTACCATATCTTTTCTCACTAGGCCCGTTTTGTCCAGCTCGGCAATTGCCAATTCCCTCAGAAAATCATCAGATTCATTCCAAAGCCCTTCACCCTGAAAAACAAAGTTTTCAACGCTTAAAACGCTTTTATTTTTGTGATTACTCATCCTTTCCGAAAAGTTATTATAATTATTCACTCGTACCATTTTAATATCGGGAGACTGCACTTAAATCCACTGATCGGGAAATAATTTTACCTCTCTTACCAGCAAAGTTACTGCAATGTGGTCGCGGTATCGAAGCGCTCTCACAGATTCTTTGACTTTGGGCGATTCAAAAGACGGATTAAGAATATTAAAAAAATCCCGCAATGGTATGCTGCTAAAAAATATTTGGCTGCAATCTCAGCCTCCTTGGAGTTTGCGGATTTAACACATATAGATTTTACTGCATTGTCTGTCTGATTAATTCTTATCACTTCTGTATCAAGCATTATTTTCGCACCTTGCGATACTATGTTTCTACAGATAGCTTCATACATCTGCCCCGCGCCCAAAGCCGGATAATCAAATCTCTCCGCAAGGCTTTTAATCTTATCATTTCTCCGGCCTAAAAATGCCTGTTTAAGCAACCCAAACGCATCTAACTCCTTAATCCTTTGCGCTGCCCATTCAGCGTCAATCTGGCTACATGGAATTCCCAGTAATTTCTCTGTATATGTCTTAAAAAAGCTCTGTATAACTTACGTCCAAACTTCTGTATTATATAATCCTCGAATGTGACAGGCTGTTTTTTTTCCGCCACCTGGGAAGAAAAAAAAAGAAGTTATAGCGCCCAACGACTCTAAAAAATCTAATTTTGCCAATACCTCAAATGGCCTAATCGGATATTCAAAGTAATTATTTTTATAAAATACTCTTGTCAGCCTAGAAATAGATTTAAATTCTGCCCCTAAATTATCGTGCCAAAGCTTATTTACTTCTCCGCTTCTGGTAAAAAAGCGGTGCGGGCCCAGATCAAACCTTGCTCCGTCCCGGACCTCTGTCCTTGCTAAACCGCCGGCTACTTTATTGCGATCAATAATCAGAATATCGGTTATGCCGTGCGTTACTAGCTTTAATGCAGCGCCTAGCCCCGCCGGACCAGCTCCTAATATGCAACACTCATAAAACTTAGTAAACATATTTAAACTATTAAAATTCTCGATAATTTAGTTAGCTAGGAATATTCCAAGCCGCTTTTATGTTGCCTCAAGTAAGCATATAAAGTGCAGGCAGCCCGGGCATAACACGTTAAACGGAAACAGATATTTGAATTCAATCGAAGATCTTAACACCAGGATTTTTAATCCCAAGCGCTCAAAGACTTCTTGCCATTGCTTCTTTTTTAAGAAATTATAGACAAGAGGACAGCCCGTCGCAACATTCCCAAACCAATCCTGAACCCTTAATGAGATAAGCTGCCATTCTTTTTCATACAACACATCTTTGATAAGCACGTATTTCTTCGCAACGCGCTTGGCTTCCTTTAACAAAGAAAAAATATCATGTGTATGGTGAAGGGTATCAATAAAAGATACAATGTAAAAACTGTTTTCAAAAAAAGGGACGCGTTGACCGTCATAAACAGCAGACGGCACCAAAGAATCAAGACACATACGAATATCTAACCCCTTAAGGCTCATAATCCTGTCCTCGATAGACTTGTAAATTTGCTGCATCAATACGCCGTCACCTGTGCCCACGTCCAACCAGCTATCAAAAACTTCATTTTTCGGCAATATATTCAATATACTGGCCTTAATGACGTTTATTCTTTTTTGAGAAGTGAACTTCACATGAAGCGACCGATATATTGACACAACATTAATCATAGCATATTGCTTGAATTACTTCCTTGCCCCAATTCAGTCCTCTTTTAATATCCTGTCGATCAGTCCGCTGTTTACAAAATATTCATACATTAACCCTGCCACTCTTTTACTTCCCTCGTCTGTTAAGTGAATGCCGTCTTGCAAAAATAGATTGTTTAAATCCGCCTGCGGAAGTTTAGAAAATTCTAAGGCTAAATCTATTAATTCAACATCGTATTCATTGACGACCTTGCGTACTGCTTGAATATATCTATAGTGCAACGGTATTAAATCTCCCAGGTTATCAAGGCACCTTAAAGACAAATAATTCGGCTCTCTGCCTTTTACGTGGGAAGAAGGTGCCGTGATTAAAACAGGGACAATGTCGTTTTCGCGCGCTATCTGAACCATGTCGTAAATATTTGAAACGAAATCAGCCAAAGCAACCCTCTCGGATCTTCGCAGTTTTTTCTTACTGCCGAGTTGCTTAAGCTCAAAGATGAAACTATTGACGAGCTGCCAGGTTCGCAAACGAGAAAGCTTAGCTGCCAGAATTTGATTCTCTAAGTTAAATCTGCCGATATCTTTATCCTCGATACCAAAATTATGCCAGTGATCGTTCCAGCCATAGTATATCGTAATAACCTTTGGTTTCATCGATACAACGTCTCGCTTTAACTGTTGCAATCCTTGATAAGAACTCCATCCCCCTACTCCGACATTTACATAAGTAAAATTATTACCGGGATGTTTGGTATCAATGATTTTTTTAAGCAATTTGTCATACGAGCCTACCTCCGTACATGAGCAACCCATGAAAACGATAGACGGCTCTTTGCCTCTCCAGGCATCTATCTTTGCGCTGTAGTCCTTCGAAACCCAAAGCAACTGCCTGTCAACTTCGTACAAATGCTCCAACATAACAGGATTAGGCCACCCGAATTGAACTTTCGACGGATAAAAATCGCACTCAAAATCAACCGCCCTAAGTATTATCTCGGCTAGGACTAAGGTAAATAGCAGGCTGCCTAAAACCAGCGTAACACGGGAAACTTTATTCATCTTTGTAAATGATAACAAAAATTAATATTAAAAATAAAGCGGTATTCCAGTTGCTCAACAATAACATCTGCTAATTCTTGAACAACGATTTTACCGCCTCCCAATTATAGCGGTATTTATTAATACCGATAAAAACCCTACCAGAAAATAATAACTTTTTAAAGTTTTCTCATCATTAAACCGGACCCCGCATCCCGGCAACCAACAGGCCCTGATTATTCAATATATCCTTCTTCCTGTAAATTATCCCGATTTCGATATATTTCGTAATGTCTATCCTTATCAAAAAGCTCGACTCTTATATAATCATCTGTTTTATCTAAAGCCGATTCCAAGGTTGAGCTAAAGTTGCCGTTAAGGTTTATGGATACATACCTTTTATCTTTAATAGTATCGATGCGAAGGTTATAAGACTTAGGCCAGACGGAACGGTTACTGACGACAATATTACCGTCTTTCGAAAAAAATAATTCCGATATACCGAAAAAAAGATCGCCGCAAAAAGGAACCAGATATACATTTCTACCGGGTTTTTCTAAAAGAAGTGTTTTTCGACTCTTGCTGTCTATAACATAAAGGCCGTTATCATAAATCCTGTTTCTTGACAGGGGGTTTATTTTTTCTTTGGAAGCCAATAAGAATTCTAGCTCAGGGTCAGGAACCGGATATCTTTGGTGATGATATTCGACCCTGCCAAAATCGCGATAGTAGGTTACCCCTGTCTTAGTCTGAAACAGCAAAGCATCTTTTCTGTTTTCGGATAAAGCGCTTTCAGCATAAAGAGCGGCAAAAGAATCCATAAAATAGGAGCTGAAAACTTCCGGCAAGAATTTAAAGTTAATAACGTAAACTAAAACACAAAGAAGCACCAAGGCTTGTTTAACCTTTCTAAAAGAAATTTTCTCGGAGGCGTCATATAAAAATTTAGCGGCGCAAATGCATAAAAGTGGCAGAACCGGAATAAGTAATCGAATGTAACGATAAGGACTAAATATGATGTAAAGCATAAACGTATAGACCGTATATCTGCATAGTTTATCGAATAAAGGTTTGGACTTAAAAAAACTGCCTAAGAAAAACAATATAAAAATCAGGGGGTTAAATAAATAAAATTCATGTAGGCTGTACAATAAAGGCGGATCAACCCTGCCTGTTGCATCACCGGGGAAAAGACTTAAAAACCCAATGATCTTAGATATGTTAACTGAGAAAAAATTGGCTCCAGCCGAACTATCCGAAATAAACATAAAAAGGAGAAATAAAGACAAACTGCCAAACAGGAACATTAAGGAATGTTTCCGATATTTTCTCCTAAAAATTAACAGCAAGATGGGAACTAAAGATACTATAATGAAAAATTTAGTTAAAAATGCCAAAATCATAATAATTCCGGCCAGGAAAGAAAATATTTTCTTATTCCTCTGGTTAGCCTCCCAAAACACGTAAACAGACAAGAGAACAAAAAAAGAAGCTTTCATATATTTATAATAAGTTATTGAATAGATAATGTGCGGTAAACTTAAACTTAAAAAAGCTGCCGCTAATAATCCTATATTTTTGTTGTCATAACACTTCCAACCTACAAAAAAAACAAGAATAATATTCAATATGCCAAAACACAACTCTAATAGCTTTCCGACAAAAAAACTATTATTTCCGACCAGCCTATAAAAAATCCCGGTGATAGTCGAATCGACTAATGCCGGCTCGTAGTCAAAGGTAAAGAATTGGAATTTGCCGCTCAAAGAAAACTCCTTTGCGTTATCATATAAATACAATTCATCATCGCCGGCCGGAGGGGTCACAAGGCATAAAAAAATCCTAAGAAGCACGGACAAAATAATCAAAGCAAATAGAAATATTTGAAGTTTTTTATCCATAATTATTTATTTTGTTAATCTTGAAAAAAGGGAAATAAAAATATCCGTCTTCTGCCGCTTGACATTTATCGCAACAATTCTGCAATACGATCAAATACATTCCCGGCAATGACCGCGTATCCCTTAGCGTTACAATGATGATTGTCCGCGGAAAATAACTTCCCTTTTTCATCCAAGGTAAAATCATTAAAAACCGCCGCATTATCGATATATGAAACCGCCTGCATCGTTTCGGGCGAGATGTAATTTCCTTGCGGATAGCCCATAAGAATTAAATCCACCCCTTTTACAGCTAATCTCTCTTTAATGGTGAGTATATTAAAATCGGTTATGCTTTCGTAATCTCTAATCTTTTTATCTAACCGGGCGGCTTTATCGTTTTTTCCCTGTAACTGACAGCAATAACGCAGTAATTTAATCCTCCTTAAAGACTCGCCCTGGGTTTTTAGGGCGTCTTCCAACAACCACTCCGCCTCGGAATATCTTTTCTGGTTTAAGTAAATTTTAGCTAAATCTAGTCTTATGTAGTCATTACTTGGGTTATTTTGAATAATATTCTTGAAAATCTGCTCAGCCTCAGTCTCTTTACCCCTGCTTAAATATATGTTTCCTAAAGTAAAGTAAAGCCATTCGTCATAACCGCTTTCCTCAAGCGCTCTCTCAATGACACCCTCCAAAGCATCGGAAGAATTGTATTTTTTAGCTAAGTTAAGATAATCCCAGACGTTAGCTTTATTAACCGTACTTATGAGGAGATTTTCTGCTTCCTCAATTTGATTGTTTTCGAATAAATCTCCTACTTTATTTATAATAAGCTGATCTTGCTCTTGGGAATCGGGATATGCACTCATATAGATAGACTCATCTTTACTCTGAGAGTAATACTCTGAGCTGTTTTCTTTTAACCCCTCCGATTCCAGCAGCGACAATCTAAGAAAATTAAATACTTTATAAATCCTTAAACTCTTAACCCAAGAAATAAGCCTTCCCCGCCAAGTCAATTGCCCTCTGGCCCAATCATGCAGGCGCGTGTTATGACCGTCATTCATACCAATCATCAATACGACTAAATCAGGGCTATATCTGTCTAAGTCTTTATCGAGAGAATAAAGCAGCTCCGATGAATTCTGACCTCCTATTCCTTTATTGACTACTTGGAATTTAAGGCCGCGCTTATTTTCTCTAAGAAGGGTCTCTAGCTGCCTGGGGTAATCTTCCGACCTGCCGGCCCCTATACCAAGGGTAAAAGAATCTCCCAGACATAAAATCCTGTAAACATCTGGGTTCTTGCCGGTATAACCAGGGGACCCATCTTTATAGAATAAATAAGCAAGCCCGCCTATTCTTAAAGAAAACTCAAAAAAAACTAAAATTATAGTAATTCCGAATACTATTAATACTATCTTATGAAAGGTCTTTAATCCTGTCTTGTTTCGCAAGGGTTTATGTATTTATTATAAATAATTACATCATGGATAACTGACCGCATACTAACAGGCAAAAGTTGTCATTCTAAAAAAAAGACATAAAGTTTAATAGACGAATATTATAACAAAATAAAGGGGTTTACGTAAACATTTATCGCTGTTTAATCGTGCGCTATGCCAGCTAAACCTGACTGGTTATCCTAAAATAGGCCGCTGATAATCAGCAAACCTAAATCTTCGATTTATTCACTTTTTTTTCAACAAAATTCAAGTATAATACACTGAATGAAGCCAGAAAAATTCCTACCGACAGAGATTATTTTTTCTCCTACTAACCAGTGCAATCTTAAGTGCGCGCATTGCGAAACCAGACAAAATAAAAAGAAACTATCCAAAAAAAAGGCGATAAGATTTCTTGATGCCTGTCATAAAGCCGGAATTAATAAGGTTGGCTTCACCGGAGGCGAACCATTCTACGCCCTTGATTTTTTATGCAGGATATCCGAGGCAGCAGTCCAGCGGGGAATTTTCTTCGACCATATAATAACTAATGCCAGCTGGTTTAAAAACGACAAAGAACTGCGCACGGCATTAAAACGCCTGTTTCTTGCTGGTTACGACGGCAGGTTCTTCGTAAGCGTAGATGCTTTTCATCGCCAAAGTTTAAAAAAAGTATCTTCCTTTATAAAAATGGTGACTAAACTCTTTAACCAGCCTGATATAGTTTCTATTGCCAGCGTAAAGGGGACAAAAGAGCCCGAAACCCTTAAGATTCTTAAAAAACTTGCCAATCTGCTTAATGCCGTATTCAAAGGATCTTTATCCCAAGGAGCTTCAATAAAAAACAAAGATCTTATTATAAAAATATTTTCCTTCGGTCTTAGTCCCATAGGAAGGGCTGCAAGCTTAAGAAACCCCTGGGATGGTAAGTGGTTTAAAGAGGATTTTTGCAAAGGCCCGGGAAATGTTTTCTTTGTACTTGCGGACGGGACGATAAAGCCCTGCTGCGGATACGCCCACTATAGCGATATGCTTACTATAGGCTCTATAGAGGACAACCCCCGTAAACTCATGGCTAATGCCGGAAAAAACAGATTTGTAACTAAGATTTTCGAATCAGGACTGCAGGAAATTAGAAGACAGCTTGAAGGCTTAGGCCTGCGTTTCCCCGGTAAAACAAGCGATCACTGCTTCTTCTGCCATTACCTTACGAGCAGTATACCGCGAAAACTTCTTAATAAATGCCTTATTGAAAAATAGGAAAACTAGCCTATAGTAAAAATACGGCACAACAAATTTAAAAAGGGGGTTAAATGAAAAACGCTATAATATTAATACTTGTCGTTATCCTCGCGGTCCTTGCCTGGACTAACAGATTCTATCTCTATGAACCTGCTCCGGCTAAAGTCTACCACGAATACAGAAAGAAAAAAATGGCTGCCCGAGGTTTCAGTAATGAAATCACCGAATCAACCCGCTGGTCGCTTAGGATTAAAAACTGTAAGGTAAAAGATGATATAGCTGAAGTATTAGCGACTGAATTTACCGCTAAAATCCCACCCAACGCGGCATCTTTTGTCTTTGCGACAACCACAAAAAGCGAATTAAAAGCAGAACTTAAGCTCATAAACAAAAAATGGGTGGTTATTAAAGATAGCACTCTAAAAAAAGAAGTAAGCACCTATGAGGACAGAAAAAACGCAGCCGCAAAAGGAAACTAACAAATAAAACCTCTGGTTAAACCGCAGTTAAATATCGTCTCTTTAAAGAGATCCGTCTTATTCCGAAAAAGCTTAAAACAAAGACTTGCCGTCAAAATTACAATCATTTAACTCTTGATCGCTTAGGCCTATTATTTTGAGAATACTAGGGGTAATATCGTAAAGGGATGGATTTTCTTTTGTTATATGTTTATTAGAGAAAATAATTCCGGGGATAAGGTTTGGGTCAAAAAGATGTGATCCGGACCATTTCTTTATATTATCCTCTATTAAATTACCGGGCACAGCGCCTAACGCGGTCTGCCAGGAAGCTCTATAGCCTATATTAAACCCTACATAAAGATCAGGCGTTTTGTCTGAATTATCTCCCCAAAAAATCTCCTGGCGGTGATAAACCTTGTTTATTATCGGTTTATTATATTTTTCGTCAACCCACCCTTTAAGCTTTGCTGATATTTCCTCTTTTAAGGCTTCAGTTTCAGCGCCGGGATTAACAATACCATGAAGCTCTCTATTTTGCTGATTGATATAAATGGCCCCGAAACCAATAGCATAAGCCTTAGTTTTTGACCAATCAACATCCATAAGCAGTTCTGAACCTTGCTCAGAATACTCATCTCCCAAGGCCAAATAACCGTTTTGCCTAAGCCAACTGTTAAGATGCACCGAGCGTCTGAATGTATCAAAACCATGATCAGACAAGACAATAAGGGTGTCTTCCTCGTTTATACCCTTCATTACCTGGCCTAAAACAGAATCCATTTTTATATACCAGCTTTGTATCATATCTTTGTATTCCTGGGGAGCATCCTCTTCGTATAAGGGATGGCCTGGGTCGGTATAGCGCCAGAACATATGCTGTATTATATCCGGAGACTCGAAGTAACAAAACAAAACGCCTTTTTTAAGGCGCTTAAGTTCAAAATCAAGCATAGCTTTTTTCTCTTTTAAAACCTCATTAACCTGCTCTAAAAAGGCTTTTTCGGTGAGTCTCTTCTCGTTTACTACCCAGGTATCCATAGGCATACCCTGTGTGTAATAAAGACCAAGAGTGTCTGCCAACTCTTTGCTGTATTTTTTAGGATACGAAATTTCGAAAAAAGGGCTCCGGGGATCAAAATTAATCGGGCTTATGTAAAGCTTAAATTCCGGCTCAGCTTCTGCAAGATAGAATTTAAATATCCCTTTGGCTTTTTTAAAAAACCCGAGATTAAAATTAACTTCTTGCCAATTACTCCACTGACCGGCTTTAAGCCGGGATTTCCGGCCTTGATATTCTATTACTATACTACGGTTATCTTCCTGAATAGTGGCCTTAAAGGAAACCTTCACGTTCTCGGGTTTACCTTTAGCAATAGCGACTTTGGGCCCGATAAGATACATGTCCATTACTTTTTGCTTATCTACATGAAATACCTTACCGCCGATATCTTTACTTTTATCCAGGCTTTCAGAGGTGTAAAAGGTAAAGGTGCCTTCGGTTCCCAGGATATCGGGCACGCCCATGCCGGAAAGCATGCGGCCGTATATCTTATCGGGAGGAAAAGTAACCGGGCAGCCTATAATTACAGTAGGAACCTTTTTCTCTGACGTATATTGCCAGAAAGCTTTAGTTTTTAATACTCTAATAGGCTTTCCTTTCTCTATTTTCGACAGAGACAAATCAAGCCCGTAGGTCTTGGGGTCTCTTACGATAAAATCGAAAATGCCGTTTTTTCCCGGGTTCTGACCGGTAGCAAAACCTGCCCAGGCTACAGGCGATTGAGAAGGGTTAGTAGTGGAAATATGCCCATAAGAACCTCTCTCTTTTAAGGCAGAAAAACTTGGAAGCCTTACTTGCTCCATCATCGGCTCAATTATACGGGGACTAAGACCGTCAAACCCTAAAATAACTACCTTTTTATTAAATTCAGATTCTTGACTGCTCATAACTATCACTCCTATTATGCTTAAACCTATAATTATTGACAAGACAAAGAAAATCTTTTTTTTATACTTTCTTACAAATCCTAATATTTTCTTAAAGAACAATGAAAATATACCCAGAAATCCCAGAAAAAACGCCGCTACCCAAACTCCCAGGCTTGTAATCACAAACCCGCTTCCCGGATCTATATATCCTAAAAATATTGTCTTATCCAACATAATAACTGTATATATTGTACACTCGCTTATATCAAGCTGCAAGACTTACGGTAATATTGCCTGAAGTCTACAGCCGACCTACAGAAAAAGAATGATACATCCGGAAAACCTACCAAAAATAGAAACCGAATAGCTGCATAAAAAAAGTCTGGATAAAAACCAAATACAAAATCATGTTCCGCTCAAACAGAGAAATCTTTCTTTCCTTAAAACAGGCGGCAACAGGAAACAAAAGATAAGGATAGATAAATAAACAAATCCTGGCTGTTTCGCCTACCTTGAACGCTCCGGCCATAAACATAGCTAAAAGAGTTAGTAAGCCTAAATAGCTAAAAATACCCAAGGACGGAATGATTCTTAGCATATTTTTTAAACCGCATACAGTCATAACTAAAAGAAAAGGGCCGTAGAAAATACCTATTTCAAGCAGGCCTTCAAACCGGGTGAAAAAATAAGCGGTTGTATCATGAATAAGCCCAAACCCTTTAGGATTTTCAATCATCGAAGCAATGCGGAATGAATTCAGATAATTAAAGCCCGAAAGCCTGTAAAGCAAGGCATACAAAACCGCCAGAAAGAAAATAATAGCCGTTGATCTAAAAATATTTCTTCTTTTTATAATATCGAACCCCAGTATAACAGGAATTATAAATAAACTTCCAAAACTTAAAAATAAAGCTAAGAAAATGCAGACAGCCGAAGCGATAATGCTTAAGTATTTTTTCGGATAAATAAAGAAGTATAATCCGGAAAGCAGAAGTCCCGCAATGAGGGCATCGACAGTTACCAGATAGTAAATCTGAATAGCCGGGATAAGAATAAAAAGAAAAGATAAATAACCCGATGTCTCATGGCTTAATTCGGTCCTAAGTATTTTATAAAAGAAAAATACAGAAATTATAATGGAAACAAGGGCGATAGTGATTGAAATTAACCCGATGTTGCCGAAAAGATAAAATAAAAAATATATCAAAAGAATAGGCCCCGGCGGATGAGTAACTGAATGCACGCGCAAAGAAGGCTGCAGTTCCTCGAAATTCCTCATGAACTCTTTAACATCTCCGACTTCAACAGCATCATGATAATACTGACAGAGATTGCCTCCCATATTATAATCATCGCTACAGCTGTCGGTAATGGGATTTATAAACCCGGCTTCCCAGCCCTGCAGGAAATTTGTTGCCAAGATAAGAAGAAAGGCGATGAAAATAAGCTGTAAAATATTATATGATTTTTTCGAGAAATGCCTGACAGCCAAACCAAACAGAAAAAATACGCCTAGAGCGAAAAAAATCTGCCCTAAGGAAGGCAACCGAAAACAGAATATGCTGACCGGCCAGTGTAAATCACAATCAAGCCCACGAAATCGACAGAAAAAAAATACTGCTTTATTTAAAGCAAAGATCGCTGCCATGGAACCTATGCCCAATAAGATAATATTTTTACGAGTAAAAAAACTGAATTTATCCTTACCATCCATAACCTTAGAAAAATCTCTTAACCAACTTAAGGATGCCCTGCTCCCAAGGCAGATTATGCGAAATTCCCTTTCTGCCTTGAAGAGAATCAATGTTTTCTAAATACCACCTGAAATTCCTTAATAAGGAGTTTTTATTAGAGTACCGGGGAGAAAAGCCAAGCTTCTGTTCTGCTTTCTTAATTGAAACAATTGAATCTTTATAAAAAGTTTGATATATCCACCTATATAAGGGAGAAATACCCAAAACTTCCATTGCTCTTAGAATCATTATGCTCGGGAGTACGGGAAACGGCAGCATTTTCTTATTATATCCCGCCTCATCCAATACTGCCTGAAAATCTTCCCTTACTGTGGTGAAATCCTTAGCCGCGATATTAAATGTATGATTAACAATAGCGTTGGAACTTGAAATACATAAAAAAATAGCTTCACATAAATCTTCAATATCCAATAGCTGATATCTGTTATTACCGTTTCCTATCATTGGGAAATTCTTAGCGTCTTTTGCCCACTCATACAATAAAGCAAATACACCCAATCGCCCGGGACCGATGAAAGATTTAGGCCGCAATATTGAAACACACATGCCCTTCTTTCTATAGTCCCGGCACAATCCTTCGGCTATTATTTTTGTCTTGCCGTAATGGCCGACCCCTGAAAGCTTGCTCTCCTCAGAAAAAGGAAAACTATCAAAAAGCCCGTATACAGCCGTGGAAGAAATATAAATGAACCGACCCACCTTATTTTTATAGGCAAAATGCAACAAGTTTTCCGTGCCGTCTACGTTAGTCGAACAAATCTCCTTTTTCGGATACAGAGGAAGTGCCGCAGCGGCATGCACCACGACTTGCACCTCTTTCATCAAACTGGAAACTATATTCTCATTTCTGATATCACCCTTATAAAAAATTACCTTTTCTTTTTCAGGATAGTTAAATTCAGCAATATCCAAAACAATAATATCATCGATGTTTCTTTTCAATAAATATCTTATAAGATTATTACCTAAGACGCCGCAGCCACCTGTAATTAACACCTTCATGGACTTCATTTGCTCAAACCTCAGGAATTACTGCTATATGATCAAAAATAAATTACCGCAATGCATATACCCACCCACAAAAGGATAGTTATTCGCAAGGGCCTATCGGATAACAAAATATGGGTCGGATCCCCGTATTCTCGAATTTTATGAATTAAATAAAGATAGCGAAAAATCCCGTAATAGACGAAAGGAACGCTATAAAGCAAGTTAAAACTTCCAAATTCACTTACGGTTCGGACATCGGTCACATACAAAATGTAGGCAAGAATAATCAAAGAAGTAATCACTAATATCAGTAGGTCGATTAAACGTCTATTATAACCAAAAGCCATCCTTGAAACAGACGGTTTTCGTTCTTCAGAAAACTGCAGTTCTTTAAGTCGTTTATTAAACCCTAGAAACAAAGAAAGAAGCGTAGTCATAATCAAAATCCAGCGTGATATCTCTACATTTGCAAGAATACCTCCGGCGGCAATTCTCAGCAGAAAAAATAAAGCAAGACAGAAAACATCTATAATCACTATATTTTTTAGTATTTTTGAATAGAAAAAATTAAACAATAAATATGCTCCCACTATCCAACCAAAATAAATATCCAGCAAGAAAGAACATATCAGAGAAAGAAAAGCTAACAGAAACGCGCAAACAACCGCCTCTCTTACGGTTATATTTCCGGAAGCAAGAGGCCGCAGCTTTTTTATAGGGTGAAATCTATCTTTATCAATATCAACAATATCATTTACTAAATATACGCTGCCGGAACTCAGGCAAAATAAACAAAAGCCAATAAGTGATATTATATTTTCGGGAAAAATAAAAAGTTTCTTCCCGAAAATCAGGGGACAGAAAATAAAAGCATTTTTAATCCATTGTTTAGGCCGCAGGGCTATAAATAAACTATTCATTGTTTACTCCCTGTTAACAAAATATACCGGGCCTTCATCGAATAAGATAACTTTGCACTTTTTATCTCACCGCAAATACAGACTTTAAACGTGCGAGATATTTTCTTTATTCTGCGGCAAGAGGTATTAAATCCTGCTCAACAAGAAAATCCGAAAGCTTTAGAGCAAATAAAACATTGCCTTGGTAGCCGGGATGAAGCTGGTCTATAAAAAGGGTTTTATCCCTATTTTCATAAAATAAATCCCAGAGATTTAAAAAAGGTATGTTAAGCTTCCGGCATATTCCTGCAAGTTTCCTCTGTGGTTTTAAGGCGTAATATCTTTCTTCATCGGTAAAGTAATCCGCCAGCTGCTCTCTTAAAGGAAAGCAAACTATCACAAATGGTATCTTCCTTGACTGCAGAAAACCACCTATCTCTTCCAACAGCAACTTATAATCATCCCAGACAAAATCCTTCCAAGCAAGATTAAAATCTATCATTTTTTCAAATTCATAAGACTGCCTTATAATGTATTTTTTGTAAATACGACTAAGAGAGCCTACTGTAAAATGAGCAAGATAGCTACGCCAAAAAAATCTGCCAATTATATTTTCTTTTCCGAAAGAATTACGCCGCGCGGAAGGATACCACTCAATTGAACGGCCGTCAGGAGCGGGCCGATGAAGATAAGGCAATAAATCATTAAAAAGAAAGTTGAAAATTACCAAATCCGGCTCTGCGCTCAGGCCGTATAATTTCAAAAAGTCGAATTCCTGCTTTGTTGTGTAACCGGGGATTCCTGCGTTTATAATTTCGATATTTCGAGCGGGGTCATTTACTTCTAAAGCCTGCCTTAACAAATCAGGGTTAAATCCCCATATCACAGAATCACCCAGCAGAAGGACGCGAAACTGACCCTGCTTAGGAGAAATCTCGGGGTTTTTCAATCCCAGACTATTATATCCTTTTACGCCCTTAATCCGGTATCCCAACCTGGAATCATATACAAAGCCGAAATCATTATCATAGTTAGGATAAAAGGGAAATGCTCCAATATTTAACCTATATAAAATTTCTATGGCAAAAAAAAGAACAATCAGGGCCGTAATCGTTATGCATATTTTTCTCACCAAAGATTTAAAACTCATAAGAAACCTCTTTGAAAATAAAACAATAGAAATATCTTAAAAGAGCCTTTTATGCCGGGTAGCCGGTGTCTAGAAAGTTGCTTAAACTTAGCTTGGTTTATCTTCGCTGTCCTTTTTATCTAACTTTTTATACAGCGACCAGGCGCCCTCGCGCTTACTGACTATAAAATCATCCTTAAGGTGCTTTCTGTGAGAAGCTGGCATCTGGCCTCGTACTAATAAATAATCCATGTCTAGATAATCAGGATTAAATGTGCCGTTTATTCCCACCCATTCATAATAATAAGGAAGATACCCTCCATTTTGTTTAAGGCGCAACGCGCCGAAATGACACTGGGTTATAACAGTGGCTGCGATTCCCTGACGCCAGACAATGTAGTAATTCGGAAAATGGATATAGGAAGCAAACCTTCGAAAACTATAATCATATATAAGCCCTACCAATCTTCCTCCCGTGCTTGGGTCGGGGAACAATTCTTTAGTAAACGATTTGTTTCTCTGCTCGAAATCCTTAAAACACTGAGCCCATAATCCAAAATGCAAAAAACAAACCAAACACATAAGAAAATAAGCGCCACGGGGCATTTTCCTAGGCACAATCCGGCTGGCAATAATAATCATTGATAGAAGGCTTAAAACCGAAAAACGCTGTTGCATATGAGTATGAATAGGAATGTTTACAGGCAGAAACAAATAACAAAACAAGGAACAAGAAAGCGCTAAATTTAAGGGGATTTTTACATGCTTCTGTAATCCATTACTTTTATTGTCTCCTCTAACAACTATCCCCCAGAAAATAAAACCAATGACAAAAAGAAAAAAGACAAGGGCAATAAGCTCGCCAAAATGCTTGTCATAGAGAAAATAATTATCAAGTACAAAAAATGACCTGATTCGGAAAAATAATCCGTCAAAATAGAAATTTCGGTAATAATCAAACAAAGACTTTCCCAGATTCAAGTCATCCCCGGAACCAAGAAATAAAAAAATAATTATCAACGAAGGAACCGCC
>JAFGCB010000056.1 GCA_016932855.1 Candidatus Omnitrophota bacterium
AAAAAGTGAAAAGAAGCCGGTAAATCCGTTAATAAGAGATTTTTAAGCTTTTCTAAATTTAAAAAACTGAAACTTATCCCCCCCGTATCAACCACCAAAGTGATCCATTGATACAGAAAGTTATAAACCCATAAGGGAAATGCCCCGAGCAGGAAACCTGCAAAAAGTAAAAATATATATTTTAAAGCCTGAGTAAATCTTTTAGTGACTAGCAAGGCTATAATAATAGCTAAAAAAAGATAGCTATTCATAAATTGAACCCAGAAGGAAAAGCCGGAAACAATACCTAATAATAAATAATCTAATGCTTTTGGTTTGAGATTATTATTAATCTTCCAGAAATAAGAAATTACCAAGGCATTGAAGAAGATAATCTCGTTTGCGTTTCCCATTAAGAGGACGGATTTCTCAAGATAATTGGGAATAGAAAAAGAAAAAAATAGTAAGAATAAAGGAAAGAAAAAGGAAGACTTCTTTATTTCCGGAAAAAGCAGCCTATACCATAATAAGACTGTCAGCAAAGAGAAAAACAAGGCTGTTATCTTCAAAGCCAGATATCTGTCGCCGAAGATGATGTAAAAAGGAACAGCCGCTAATCCGGAAAAAATGCTGCCGCCTGAATGCGCGGAATCCAAATAGGCCCAAAAGGGTATTCTAAGCCCCTTCTCGAAGACTAGGTCATGACCTATAGTGCCGATTCTTCTTTCTTCGCCGAAGCTTGCATAAGGAGTAAAAAAAATGAAAAGAAGGCGGCTTAAAATAAATAAGGCGATAAGGATATAAAAATATTTATATTTTTTTACCACAGATAATTCTTAAGGCCTCCCATATAATTCTTAAGATGACTTTCGGGGTTCCGCCGGTCTGCCTGCCGTTTCTTCTGCTGTAATGCTTTACCGGCAACTGCGCAAATTTATCCTTATTTCTTATCAGATTATAAAGTATGTCGAAATATATGCAATTTCCCGAAGAAGTCAAAGGTATTGTTTTCAAATCCTCCAGTTTAAACAGCTTAAAGGCACAATTAATATCTTTGATTCTTTTCTTAAGTAATATGATCGCTAGCAGGTTGCCGATCTCGGCAAGTCCTCGTCTATATAAGTTATCTTTCCTGTTTACCCGGTAGCCTATAATAAAATCGTAATTGTCTTTGCTCCGCCAGAAGTCTCCGAAATCATCTATCCTGTACTGCCCGTCTGAATCCATGATCAAAACCCACTTTCCTTTGGCAAGGCTGATTCCCGTGCGTATAGCTGAACCGTATCCCTGCCGCCGGGAATGAGATATACTCTTTATCTTAAGATTATCCGCTCTTACTTGATTAATTATCTGCCGGCTTCTATCGGTAGAGCCGTCGTCAACAAGTATAATCTCGAAACCATCGGTGTATCTGGCGACGCAAGAAACAGTATCAGACACAATCTCTCTTATATTCTCCTCTTCATTGTAGGTAGGCAGCACAATCGACAAAGACTCGCTCATAATCCGGCCTGTCTTTAAAAAACCTTAAAAAATAATCTTTAATATCTTAAAAGGCATGTAACCTAAATATTTATCTTAAAATAAGCTAAGTGCGGCTACTGGCTATCGGCCAAATAGAGTTTTGCATCTGCCCAGTCGGCCTGATCAGTATTTATGCCGTCTCCTGCATCAGTGACTTTAAGTTTTAGTTTCTGCTTATCTTTTATCTGAATCTTAACATGCTCTGTTTTAGAATTCCATCGCATTACCGGGCTTTCATATGTTTTCTGGCCGTCAATAAAAACCGTAAAGACAACACTTCCCGAACTGTCATCCTCAGCATCGTCTAGCCCTATATAGCTTTCAAAATAGTCATACCTGGAATCCAAAGAATAAACTATCTCTGAGTTAGCATGAACGCCTAATCCTTTCTCATACCTTACCTTATCTAAACAAAGACTAAACCCGTGAAAACTTAAATCCTTATTTATCTTGCCTATTTCCTGACTCTGACTATCGAGCCTTACATCACTTAAATAGACTATCTTAGGATCCGAAGACCTCTTTACCACTTCGGAATAACCCGGAGGCACTACCTCATCCTGGTAAGTCTGGGCTTGATTACGTACTTCATCCCTGCTTCTAAACCTTGCCATAAGCAAAAGAACCACCAGGCATAACCCAATTACAGTCAACAACTTACCCATCACAAACCTCCCTATGTTTAAAGAACGAAATAATAATTATCTTATTATATTTCACCTAAATTATTTAAATCTATTTCTTCGTCTAGTTCAGATACCTCTGAAATAAATCCGCCAAATCCTGGAAATTTAAAGTTTTTATGTTTGAAAGCTATCATGACTATCCTTCTGCTTTTTTCCAATCCTTCCTGAGTTAACCCTTGAGAAGAATGTAATCCGAATATAGGGTGATTGTCAGGATAAAAGTAACTTTTCACAAACTTAAAACCTACTTCTCTAAGCATGCCCCTAAGACATTCCTGGCCGATTAACCACCAGACAGTAGAGTCGCCCAGATAGGTATGTTCGATAAATCTCATTTTACAAGTATCGCATTCTTCCACCAAAGCCTCCGTCTCTAACAAAATCATATCAGTAGTAAGATCGGAAATCTTTTTAAGAGCCAAGAAGGGGTACTTCGCATGATAAAGAAAGCCCAGACATAAAGTAATATTGAATTTCTCTGAAGCTTTCATCTTATAGAGCGAACTAACTTCAAATGTAATGTTCTTTAAACCTTTTACTTGCTGTAGGAAACGCGCTTGCCGTATGTAAGGCTCAAAATCTATACCTAAGACACGCGGCGCTCTTAGCTCTGCCGCCTTAAAGGAACAGAAACCAGCGTTACATCCCACATCCAACACGCTCATGCCTTCTAGATCCGTGGGCAAAAAATTCCTAAGCCAATACCATCTGAATTTCATATTACAAACACCCGGGGTATCGATATCATCAATAACATGCATAGTCTGCCACCAGGGAGAAAGATCCTGAATTCCCTTAACAATCTCTTCTTTAGAGAGCATCTTTAATCCTCCTGTGGATTTCCTCATTGTGCATCAGGTTATCGCATTCTTTAACGCATCCTATATCCTTAAAATAGATATCGCTTTTGGATAGAAACTTAGCTCTGGCTCTAAATTCGTCATAGCCCCTGGAAAACCATATCTCTTTAAAAGATTTATTGTTGATATTGCCCATATCTTTTTTGACCCCCCGGCAGCAGGGAGCAACTTGGCCGTTAGCCAATACTCTGGCGAAAATCCAGCCTACGTAGCAAGGAATTTTATCGATATACTCTCGGTCATATTCGCCCTTACTATATCCGCTTTTAGAATCACTAAGCCTGCGCAATAAACCTTCGAAAAATTCAAGTTCCACGCCCTCAGCTTTTGCCATTTCTTTAAGCCTCAAGGCTTGTCTGTAAAGATATATTCTCTGCTTCTCGCTCAGAAGCAATACGTCGGTCTGGCCGGATAATACATCCACCAGAGTAAAATAAATAGCATCGGCTCCGTATCTTATCCCGAAATCATACATCTTCTCAAAATCCCCGAGGTTGGAATTCATAAGAACGTTGGCAAAAGTAAGACGGGGCTTTTTCTTCTTTAGCGACTTTAGATACAATAAGTTTTCCTTCAATCTTTCGAAATATCGCCAAGAAGTATTGGGGTGGACCTCGGTATAAACCCTGGCTTCCGAAGCCCAGATGCTTACCGCTAATTCTTCTATTCCCAAATCTACTAATTCTTTTATCTGTTTTCTCTCAAGCAAAGCGAAATTGGTAGTTATTGCCACGTCTAAACCTTTTCTCCTGGCCTGAGCAATTATGCTCATTAAATCCTTGTGCATAAAAGGTTCGCCGCCGCCGGTAAAGCGTATTATCCTTGTTCCCATGGAAGCCAGGTCATCGACTAGCCGCAAAAGCACCTGCTTAGAAAGCTCCTGCTTTAAGACTTCCTGATCTGGTTTATCTTTTTTAAGTAAAGGCGAATACAACCAACAAGCCAAACACCTTAAGTTACATCTGTTAGTAGCATCAACAACTACCTGCTCCGGTCCCTCAAAGGCCTTGCGGCCGTGCAGGATTCCGGCAAAAACAGGGTTTTTGTGATAATCCTTATAATCTTCTTTCTTGTTCTGGAATTTTCTTATGAGCTTCAGGATCTTAGCCAAAGCCTTAAGCATAATATGCTCCGGCATGCTCAGCATGGTTATTCTGTTATGTATCCAGGAATTCCTGGCTATATCATCGCAGCTTTTGTAGCACCCTGCTTCCTGAGTATTAGAATCATTACCTATCATCCTGAAAAAGTTATCGCTTTTTTTATAAACCAAAGTCTTTTTACGGAAATACATCTGCTTGCGGGAATTCCAGATTTCGGAAAACCTCTGGGTGTATAAAGATCCCGTAGGTATTCTGTGAGCTTTAAGGCAGGAATGCATCTGGCCGTTAGGGATTACCCTGGCGAAGAGCCAGCCGATATAGCAAGGCATACTGTCTATCACATTGCGGTCATACTTTGCCTGCTCTACGTCGTCGCTTACCGATATTCTTCTTAAAAATTGATCGAAAAGGAAAAGAAGCACTCCTTTTGACTTTACTTTATTGTTATTGTCAAGGTTTGATTTTATTCTAGCGCAAGCTTGCTTCAACTCGCCAAGCTGCTCTTTAGTCAAAGCCAGGACTTCCGTAGAGCCGGGCATAGTATCAACCAAAGTAAACTCAACAGATTCAGACTTAGTCTCATGGGCAAAATCAACCATTGCCTCAACCTCAAAATAATTCATGTTAAAGATAACGTTGTATAGCTTTATAAGGGGTTTTTCCTTTTTATTGGAATTAAGATAAATTAGATTTTCTCTTATTCTGTAAAAATCCCCCACGCTCTTATTGGGATGTGTATCTATGTAAGTCTTAGGGGTGGCGGCCCAGGTGCTCACGGTAAGAAAATCAACCCCTAGCTTAATAAGACAATCAACCTTCTGTCTGGTAAGAAGAGTAAAATTCGTGTTTACATGACAAATTAAATTTTTGCTTTTAGTATATTCCAAAACTTCCATAATCTGGGGATGCATAAAAGGCTCTCCGCTTCCGGAGTAGTAAACCTCGGTAGCTCCCATTTTATGAGTCTCATCAAGCAATTCCTTCACCATTTCTAAGGGTAAAAACTCGTTCTTCTCATCCTCACTAAGCCTGGGCGGATCAATTAGGGGTGAATTACACCAGCAGGCGATGCAGTTATTATTGCACATATTAGTTAAATCAATCTGGATATGAAAAGGGCCCTTGTAACCGTACTCTCGGTCATATATGCCTAAAATCTCCAAATATCTGTCTTTCAGATTCTTGGGCGTCAAATGATAGGCGACTTTGGTAAGGCTCTCTTTCAAGCCTCTTTTAGCCAAGTATTGATTAAACACATTTAAATACGAGCCGACCTCTTTCTTGTCAATAAAATCAGGCTTGGCACCTTTCTTAAATAAGACGAATTTCTCTATATGCGGTATGGGCTCCTGGGAACGTATCTCAAGGGTATGTTCTCCCGCGGTAAAATCCAAGGTGAATTCTTTATACCACCTCAGAAACTCCGGAGTCCATCCGCCGGGAAACCCTCCTAAGCATTCTTTTTTCTCAAGCTTATCATCTATGTATATATCCACCGGCCGGTAATAAGCGCTTGTATAGCGCGACCAGAATTCATAATGGCCGTCCTCTTCTACCCTGAACCTGTAACGGGCAAAACCCGGCTTCTGGCCTCCGTGTATTAAAAGGCCGCCCCCGAAATCATGTATGCCGGGATTGAGATTTCCCTCAAGGAAATCTTTAGCTACAATAGTTACAGCCGGGGTAATATCTTTAGTAACCGGAGCGGCTAAATTATCCTGGCAAGCGATAAACCTCTGATGGATACCCAAGTTCATTCCCCAGTTATCACAGCTTTTAAGGCAGTTTATACGGGAAAAATAAGCATCGGTTTTCGGCAACTCTTTAGCCTTGAACCTGAATTTATTATAAGAACGGCTTTGCCATATTTTCGGAAAAGATCTCTTATAGAGATTTCCTAAAGGATGGAAAGAGGCCTTACAACAGGGGATAACATCGCCATTGGCAAGTATCCGGACATAATACCAGCCTATATAACAGGGAGTCTCATTTAACTGCTGTTCATATATGCCTGACTCTACCTTAGGCGAAGAAATCCGCCTGATAAAATCTTCTATTCCTAAAATGTTTAAAAGCTTTACCTCAATATAACGCTCACTGGAGATACCGGCCGGTGAAAGACTGCCTTGCTGGGTATCGTTTTCTTGGGAATTCTGCTCGCTAAAATTAAAATTCCAAACCTTAACACCGTCTGCGGCTTGGCCTAAAACAGAATCCTTTTCGTCACAAACAAAACAACTATTTACGTGCTCGCAGAGCTCGCAATCTTCTTTAGTAAAATAAAACTTAAAACCCAGGCATTGACGCTGGCCGGGAGGAAAAATAATCTCGCTATGCTCGCCTCTATGAGAATGCTTGCCTTTACGGCAAATTAGGTTTTCTCCCATTTCCAGAAGACGGAAATCAGCCCTCTTATTTTTCCAGATTTTTCCGAAGTCCTTAGCGTCTTCATCCGCTCCCGGAGCATAAGCAGAGCCGTACCGCCATTTTGCATAGTCGCTTCGTTTTGCTATATTCTCGAAATGCCGGAAAATCTTCTCCCGCATTTGTTCTGTAAGTGCGAGTTCGTCAGTCATTCCTTCAACTATATCAACTATCTGAAATTC
Organism: Candidatus Omnitrophota bacterium; assembly: GCA_016932855.1. Classification (GTDB taxonomy): domain Bacteria; phylum Omnitrophota; class Gorgyraeia; order Duberdicusellales; family Duberdicusellaceae; genus JAFGCB01. The sequence continues at coordinate 6,759 of JAFGCB010000056.1, forward strand.
GATAAACTCCGCGTCAAGATCCTTTGCAAAATTAAACATTTCCTCAATGTCATCATAATTCTTGCTGCATAATACATTGTAAACCTTTACGCTAGGAAAATAACGACCACTCTGTCTTTTGTAAGCGGCGAGTCTTTTAAAATTACCCCTTAAGGCTTCGAAATCTTCAACGCTCCTGCTGGGATGAGTGTCTACATAGGCCTGGGCAGTGCCGGCCCAGATGCTCGCAGTAATCAAATCTACCTTTTTATCAACTAGAAAGCGGGCCATCTTCTCGTCAATCAGAGTTCCGTTGGTAATAATATTTAAGTACATGCCCGAAGACTTTATCAGCTCAATAACTTCCTTTATACGCGGATAAACAAGCGGCTCTCCTGAACCGGAAAGGATTATTTCTTTTGTGCCTGACTTGTGGAGATCTTCTATCAGGCTTTTCGTCAAGGTAAAAGGCAGTTCTTTGGGCCCTTTAGGCAAAAACTTTTTTTTGTCAACTAAAGGTGAATGAATCCAGCAAGCAATGCAATCATTATTACACCTATCAGTAAGGTCTATTTGGGCTGTGTGCGGTCCGCAATAGGCCTTACGGCCGTCGCTTACTCCCTCTAAGATTTTTTCCCAGATATTAAACCCGTTTTCTTTGTCCTGAAAAGACGTTGGCATAAAACATCCTCTCTTAATAAGGTTCTGCCTAATAAACTATATCTTGCCTATGAATTTGCTCCTGTGAAAAATAACATAGTTGAGATAACTTTTGGCTTTACCGCAAGCCGTCTTGAACCCCGAATCCCGGCAATAATTCAAGAATCTCTCTACGTCACCGGAGAACCCTCTTTTCTTCCTCTTGTGCTCCGCCCATAGCCTGTAGGCATAGCGCTTAGCTTCTTCTAATTCCGAACCCGATACATTATCCGGCTTAAAAACACAATTATAGTGACCGTCATAAAATGACCAGTTCTTTGTGATAATCTTACCTTCATCATCCAGCTCTTCAAACAGCCTGGTCCCGGGGAAAGGCGTCATTATTGAAAACTGGATTGAGTGGGGATCTAAATATAAAGCGTAATCAATAGTCCTCTTCATAGTATCTTTAGTTTCGCCGCGAAGACCAAAAGTAAAAGTTAAATGCACTCCTATGTCTAAGGACTTTGTGTAATTGATCATCCTTTCTGCCTTTTTTAGATCTAAACCTTTACCGCATCTGTCTACTAATTCCTGGGAGGCGCTTTCTACCCCGTATTTTACGGCGTGCAGACCGGCTTTTTTAAAGGCGTTAAGAATCTCTTCATCCATCAGATCCGCCTTGGCCATAATTGCCCAGGGGATTCTATTCAAACCTCTCCTAATAATCTCTTCGGAAAACTTAAGCATTCTGCCTTTGCCGATGTTGAAAGTATCGTCATCCCAATATACTGACTTGAAATTTCTTTTTCGTACCATGTATTCCATCTCATCAATACAATCGCCTACATCCCGAGTCCTGTATTTACGCCCTCCGAAAAGAAGCTGAGGCCAAAGACAAAAATCACACCCAAAAGGACATCCCCTGGATGCTACCATTTGAATAGAAGGATGAGGGATATTGCCCGGTAAATCCCAGTAGCGCTCCATAGCAAGATTATCCCTGTAAGGCCAGGGAAGAAGATTTATGTCAAAAGGCGGCCTTGGGGGATTCTTAATTATACTATTTTTACTGTCCCGCCAGATAAGGCCCGGTATGGACGAAAAACTCTTACCTCCTTTAGCTATATCTTCGATTAGCTGAAGTAAAGTAAATTCGTATTCGGCGAAAAGCACAAAATCAATAAAGCTATTCTTCTCCAAGAATTGCGGTCTATAAATCTCCGGGTGAGGACCGCAGAGCACTATGGGAAAATCCAAAGATGAAATTTTCCGTAGCAATTCAATATCATAATTAAACGAGGGCACCGATGTTTCCGCCACTAAAACGTCGAAATCCCTCTTCGAAAGCTCCTCAATAAAACTCTCCTCCGGTATCTGTGAAGCGATCGCATCTATCAAATCAGCCTCTATTCCGTTTTTGCGTAAGAGGGCCGTAGCATAAGCAAGAAAGAAAGGAAAGGGCAGGTAATTACCTTCACTCTTATCCTTTATGTGCGGCCAGCGGGAGCCTGCGCGCACTCCCCACTTTTTTTCGTTTTGCCAAGGAAAGTTCACCAGAAGAACTTTAACTCCTTTTTTGTTGGCGAGCTTCGAAGTCCGCTGCTCTCGTTCAAAGAAACTTGTTTTTAAATTTTCGATTTTCTGGTCCAATTCCGGCTCGTTTTTTAAAAAAGAGACTGTCCCTGAAAAGAATTTATATCTTCCTTTGGCAAAGCACCTTCTGTCGTGATAGTCAATCATTTTTGCGCCGATGACATGGGCTTCTATATCGCTGGAAGTATTCTGTATAAGAGGAAATATCCTTCCGTATTGATTATCATCAAATTCCAGAACAAAGGGCACCATACAAGGATCTTGGGAAAATCGTGTACCCACGAGCTTACTGGAAAGATTATCAAAAGGCATGTTCTGCCATCCAATAATCGGCGGAAACCTTCCTTCTTCAAATGAGTTTACCCAGCTCTTATAAGAAGATGAGACTATGATGATTGCCCGGCGTTCGTCTATCTCTAAAATCTCCTCCACCTCCATGTGGACATCCCAGAGAATCTGGTAATTTTCGGTTATTTCTAATCTCCAGGTGCAGCTGACCGGCAGCTGATGCCAGATATTATTTAAAATAACGTATGTTTCTCCCTTTTCCAAAACTTCCCACTGGCTGTACGAAGAATCTGCCCACATACCGGCTGTATTAACGGCAATGTTAAAACCGCAATTTGCGGTAAGCTCTTTTCCCTGCCAATAGAACTTAAGCGAGTTTCCGTAAAGATGCACCTCCAAGGCACCCTTTCCAATAACAACCGGCTTTTCTTTATGACGATTCATAATTCCTCCTTGCGGTTTCTAGAAATTAACCCACTACAATACTGCCTTCAAAAAATGAGTATTTTGTTGAAGGGGTGCTTTTGCGTATGTTTTGATACTGTATAAGCCTGGCTTTGTAAAAAGAATCTGTATTGCCGACCAGGGCTTTGGCGCCGCTTCCGGGCTTCGACTCAAAAGAAATTTCAGGCAAATCCTTACCCCGCACTCTTATCCAAGGCTCATCAAGTTTAAGATAACAATGTCTATAAGGCAAAATATCGTAATCATTGGGGTAGAAATTATCAAACTTGTCTTTTAGCCCATTAGAAATATGCCAGGCGTCATAAGCGTTGATTAACATGATGTTTATTTGTTCTAATTCTACCTTGATATCGCCGTGGACTTCTGCCTCTATCTTCCATAGAATCTTCTTTTCTTCTAATTCGATAACCCATCGCTGGTATACGGGCAGAAAAAACCATTTTCCGAAAAGAATGAGTTTATTTTTAGAACTGTTTTGGCTTCTCCATACGGCCTGGGAAGAATCATGCCATATTCCATTTATTCGCAGCGAAGAACAAATGCCTAAGTCTTTTGTTAACTGCCTGCCTTTAAATAAAAGCTTTCCCTTGCCGTCCTCAAAAATAAACCTCAAATCTTTATCTCCTAATTCCATAGAGGATCGCTCTTTACGCTGCTGCTTAAATTCTCTAGAGCCTATGCTAATGCTGCCTTCAAATAAAAGATGCCTTCCCGCAGCAAGCTCTTGCTCATCGGGAAAAAGAGAAAATCCGTACTGAAGACAAACCTTCTCTTGATCGCTGCGTTCTTTTTTCTTATACAGAGACAGCATCCTTTTTGAAGGATTAAAGAAAGAAGATATTTTCAAAACAGGCAACTTCTTACTTTCCGGCTCTAAAATAACTTCGCTTGCCTTGCTTTCCTTTAGCCTCGCCGGCAAAGTATCACCTACAAAATCTTTTTCCAAGAATTCTCCTCGGTCATAAAAAGTACGCCATCTTTTATAAGATCGATTTAACTCCAGGGCTACGAAATAATCTGAAAAACAAACAGCTTCTCTGGAAAAAATCTCTTTCTTTATAAAAAGGGTGTTGTGCTCTTTTGCCTGAAAAGTAAAAATATGCTCCTGTTTACTTTCTTTTTTATATATAACTAACTCCAGCTCCTTATCATTATTCTTCTTAAGTCCCCACTCGCCGGCAAAGGAAAATTCATATTCATTCGAACTTACCTTAAGCCCGCTAAATAAATGCAGGCCTTCGGTCAGATCTCTATCCTTATAATATAAATGAATGCCCTTACTCCTGGAATTAACAAAAAGAGTCAAGTCTCCGGAGTTAATAGAAAAACTTCCCTGGACTAATCTGCTTTTTTCATGATCTTGCAGATTGCTATATCCGGGAATAAGCACATCTTCCTCGACAAGCATGATTCGGGTATTAGTATTAAAACTATCTTTATTTGCTAATTCGTCATCAAACATAAGCTGCAAAGTTCTAAATCTTGCCAGGAAGTCTGAGTTCTGGATCGTAAATTGAGCCTGAGGGGCCTTCTGTAAAGCTAAAGCCGGAAGGTCCCTGGTCCTTAAGACTCCCGCCATTTCGCTAAAGGGCTCTGTAAGCACCATATCCTGCCAGGTTGTAAACCTTTGAGGAAAATTATCTTCTTGAGAGCCGCAGAAATAGCGCTGGTATTCGGG
>JAFGCB010000005.1 GCA_016932855.1 Candidatus Omnitrophota bacterium
GGATTTTTTCACATTGTCTAACATGGCAGACTATGTAATAGTCGGTATTCTTTCCAAAATGGATATTGGCCAACTGAAAGATATATTTAATACCGCTTTCAAAAACCCGACTTCCAAACAGAGAGCCGCGATATGGCTTAAAGGGCTTGATTCAAAGATGCAAGCAAAGATCCTTGAATAAATAACAGAATAACATAATATAAATAATCTTAACAAAAGGATAGGTCATGAAAAAAACACTTATTTTAACTTTAGGGTTGGTTGTTGTTTTGCAGGGGATAGGGTTTAGCCAAGAATCCTGGAAAAATAATATCTCACCTACCATGCCAGCACTATCTGATTCCGGCAATATCCGACGTTATTATAAAATAGTGGATAATGATTCTTTAGAAACTAAAGTTGTCAAAGATACAACCATTAATGGAACAAAAGGAATTCTTGAAATAGATAAAATCTACAACCCTGAGGGAAAACTTATTGAAACAAATAAAAATTTTATAAGTGCGCCCCTGCTGGGCTTCGGTAAATTTTATCAGCCAAATAACTTAATAATACCCGAAAAATGGTATAAAGAGTGGCTAATAGAAGACGAAAGTAGAATAAGATCTGAAGATAGAGATTTCGGACCAATAATCGCAGAAACAGAAGGAGTAGCTAAAGGAGAAAAAATACAGAATAGTTTTTGGATAAAGTCTAAAGATGGCGTATTTTCCCTATTCCATGAAAGCTGCAAATTTAACGCAGACGGAATTCCCACAAATCAAAAAATAGAAGTATTTACATTCGATTTACGAATTGACTCCTCAAGACAACTGAAAATTTTTCGTGACGGTGCTCTTATTGAAGGCGAAACTTCGGTAATAACTCCAGAGTTAAACGAAAAAGACTATTATCAAACAGTAGCGAAAGTTGGTGCTAAATTACAGACTGCTTGCGAAAATTTTGACTGGAAGGATGATAGTTTCGATAAAATGAAAAAAGATTTAGATAATCTTCTATATCTTGTTAACGCCCGGGATTACTTCACCTTACTAGCCAAAGCCAACCCCGTGCCTGCTAAAGACTAATTTTTACAGTCATAATCTCTCCTATACGCTAAACGCTATACGCTAAACGCTATACGCTAAACGCTAAACGCTATACGCTATACGCTATACGCTAAACGCTAAACGCTATACGCTATACGCTTTTCCTTCTTCCCTCATACGCATATAATACTCAACCGGTTCAAAGATAAGCTTCTACAAAATTACTGTTTGATTTTGACAAACTATTATCCGATGCTATACTGATATAATAGATAAACAAAAAATAACATGTTCTACGAGGAAATATTAAAAGAATTTAACAAGAAAAAAGTCAAGTTCATCATAGTAGGAGGGGTGGCTTTTAACCTTTTAGGCGGAGTAAGAGCGACTCAAGATTTAGATATGCTCATTAGCCTGGATGACGAAAACATAAATAAAGCAATAAATATACTGCTGAGGAAAGGTTATAAAACAAAACAGCCTGTTGACCCAAAAGATTTTGCTAACAAAAAAATACGGCAATATTGGATAAAAAATAAGAATATGAAAGCCTTTAATCTCTATAAAGATTATAAAAGTTATGAGGAGGTAGATATCATAATTGACTCGCCGATAAGCTTTAAAAATGCCTTAAAGAAAGCTAAAATAGTCAAAATCGATAGGCTAAAGATACCGGTTATATCAATAGATCATTTGATAAAGATGAAAAAAGCCTCGGGAAGAGAACAGGATAATTTCGATATAAAGGAGTTAAGAATAATTAAAAAAATCAAAAAGCTATGACCAAAAAAAATAAATCTTTTGACTGGGAAAATCGAAAGGAAAGGATACGCCGTCATATGCGGATTACTCCGAAAAACAAGCTTATCTGGTTAAAAGAATTTAACGAATTTCTACATAAAGCTCTTTCAAAGAAAAAGAAAAGAATACACTCAAAGCTCAGATTACAATAAAAGCCAACGCATCTATTTTTAGTTAACGTTTCCCACGGCTCAAACGCTTCCAACGATTTAAACGATTTCATTTCCTGCTTCCCTCATACATATCATACCTTAAAAGCCTGCATTCAATATCAGCATTATAGAAGGGGATACGGCTTGAGGCTCTTAAGCCTACTTTTTTGGCAAGCTCAAGGTTTCCGGTAAAGACATAAGCGGTATATCCGGGGCATTTCTGCTTAAAGAAGTCACCTATAAAGCTATAGAGCCTCTCTAAATCCTTAAGTTCACCCAGACGCTTTCCATAAGGCGGGTTAAGGACGATTATGCCTTTAGCTTTTGGGATCGGGGTATCGACAAGACCACAGCTGTGAAATTCTATAAAATGGCCAACTCCGGCTGTCTGGGCGTTCTTTTGAGCAGCTTCAATTGCTTTCTGGTCAATGTCGCTTGCTATAACCGGATAGTCTAGCTTCTTTTTTGTTTGAGCCAGCACCTCTTTGCGCAATTTAAACCACTTATCATGCTCAAAGTCCTTTATATGCATAAACCCGAAATTACTCCGCAGAAGACCCGGGGCTTTATTAAGAGCTAATAAGCAGGCCTCAACAGCTAAACTACCGCTTCCGGCCATAGGAATAACCAAAGGAGCATCTCCGGTAAAGCCGGCTGCCATGATAATGCCTGCGGCTAAAGTTTCCTGCAAAGGAGCTTTTCCGGGTATCTTACGATAACCCCGGTCTGAAAGCTTGCGGCCCGAAGTATTAAGATACAACCAACAATCATGGTCCTTCCAGTAGAGATTCACAACTACGTTATCCCGGGTAGATCCGGAATCAGGCCTCTGGCCGGATTTCTTTAATATACGGTCGACTATGGCATCTTTTACCTTCTGAGAGGCAAACATGGAATTATTAACTACTTTGGTATCTATGCGGGAAACCACACTTATATACTCATCAGCAGATATTAAATCCTCCCAAGGGTATCTAAAGACATTGTCATAAAGCTGATAGGGACTCTGGGCCTTAAACTCCTTAAGTAGATAAAGCACGCTAAAAGCAGTCCTAAGCCACAAATTAAGCTTAAGGCAATCATAGAAACTTGCCTTAAGTGCAAGACCTGTAGAATGGGTTGTTTCTATGGAAAAGTGTAAAGCCCGGACTTCTTGAGCAAGATACTCAACAAGGTCCCTGGCGCAGGTTATAAGAACGCTGTTTTTCCGGTCAAAATCCATGCCCTAATATACCACAGCTTAAAGCCGGCAACAACGCTTAGAAGCTTAAAAACCTAAAATAAGCCCTATTTGACCCTTAAAGAAACATGTTCTATTCTAGCTTAACAAACTCGTAAAAATAAACCGTTTTTATCTCAAAAAATACCTCTTAAAACAGGAGGTAGCTTCTAGCCAAAGTAACCACAAAGCCAACAAAAGAGGAAACCGACACTGCGAAAAGAACCCCCTTACTAACCCCTATAACCCTTACAACCCCTTAACCTATTTAAACAAGCCCTCTTAAAAAACTCCGAGATTATGGCCCTATATATTGTGGTTTAAACTTTCTAAAAAATCCCTTAAAAACAGCCTTCAGAATATTAGGATAAAGACAGTGAAACCGAACTTAAGAGAGAACATATTATAAAAGAAGTAAGAATCACTTCCGTAATTCACAGGTTACTAAAGAAATAGACAAAAGCATTGATTCTATTATATTAAACCCTGGATTTACTCATTTATAAAAGTTAACATAAGATATATTATAGTAACTTACCCCCTGGGGTTATTTTAGGGTTTTTTAAGGCTTTTAAGGATCCGAATTCTAAGGGTTATCTATCTCAAAACCTGGTTCACTTTCTTTCCCGGCGCATCCGTCAAGCTCTCTATATTTCGTACCTTACGTACCGCCTGTAAGCTTCCAAAATCTACGCGGTACTCAGTACTCAGTACTCGGCACAGACACCTTCCAGCCACTCTCAAAGTCTGCCTGAATACAGCCTCTCAGAGTACCTGTTCAGGCCCTCGTTACTATCCGCTATACGCTATCCGCTAGCCGCTGCAAAAACCTGAACCACCCTTTAAAGACCTCTTTGGAGCCCCTATAAGATGACCGTTCGACAGCCTCTGCCGAGGGTTAAAAACTACCCTATCACATGCCCTATGATTACTCTGTTTTGGGGGTAAATCTGGGGGTTAAATTAGGTAGGATTTTGGTAGGAACTAACCGCTATACGTCCTTCGACAAATCTAAGACTATCTACAGAAGGATCCTGAGTATTCCCGAAGGGCTAAACGCTATTCGCTATACAAAAACCTGAAACAACCTTTAGATTGTGAAATGATTCACAAATATATGGTAGGATTTACTCTTCAAAAAGACTTTTATACTGGCCGTAGCCTTCTTGTTCTAATTTATCTTTGGGGATAAAGCGAAGAGCCGCAGAATTGATGCAATAACGCTGTCCCGAAGGCTTTGGACCGTCGTCAAAAACATGACCTAGGTGAGAATCGGCTCCCTTGCTTCTTACCTCGGTCCTCTGCATAAAAAGACTTCTATCTTCTCTTTCTACGATATTCTCCGGCTCTAAAGGCTTGTTAAAACTAGGCCAGCCGGTCCCGGAATCAAACTTATCTTTGGAGCTGAACAGGACCTCTCCGGAAACAACGTCTACGTATATGCCTTCTTCTTTATTGTCCCAATACTCATTCTCAAAAGGCTTCTCAGTGCCGCATTCCTGAGTTACTTTGTACTGTAAAGGAGTAAGTTTGCTCTTAATATCCTCTTTTGAAGGCTTAATCTTAGCCTCATCCGGCCAAATAACCGCTAAATACTCCTTACGACCCGAACCGGCTTTATAGCTTTCATAACGAACAGGACACGTTTTGTAATAATTCTGATGATAATCCTCGGCCTTGTAAAATGTAGAAGCTTTAAGAATTTGGGTTACGATAGGCTTTTTGAATTTTCCTGACTCCTGGATATCCTTCTTTGAAACCTCGGCTAACTCTTTCTGCTTAAGGTTGTGATAGAAAATCGCTGTCTTATATTGAGGTCCTTTATCAGCAAACTGGCCTTTTGGGTCAGTTGGGTCAATTTGGCGCCAGAAAACCTGAAGCAATTGGCCGTAGGATATCTTTGAAGGATCAAAAGTTACCTGGACAGCCTCGAAATGGCCGGTCTTTCCGGAACAAACCTCTTCATAGATAGGATTTTCGGTATTTCCACCGGTATATCCTGAAACAACCTCAATTACGCCTTTAAGCGCCTCCAAAGGCTCCTCTATACACCAGAAACAGCCCCCGGCAAAAGTAGCGATTTCGACTTTTGTGCTCACGCCCTCCTCCTCTGTCCAAACTCCTCCTAAAAAAACAAAGGGCAGCAAAAATATGATAGCAAAAGCTAAACGCACTTTATTATCTTAACATATTTTATACGGGAAGCAAGATTGGACCCAAAAATATTAAACTCCACCCTATGACATTACAACCCCTTGCTCATTAAATGCACGAGAAGTAACTGCGGAATACTTAAGGGTCTTAAACCGGTCGCAATTTGCGACCAGCTCTCTCTTTTCATCTTTTGTCAATCGAAGCATAAAATCTTCAGGAAATCTTTTGATGTTTCTTTTTACTTGTTCATTCAAGCGTTTTGTAGAAACACCTTATAATTCTGCAAGATCCCTATCCAGTATCGCTTTATGGCCCCGCATAAGAAATATCCTCTTCTCAATAACTTCCTGAACTATTGACAACTTCACACCACCTCTAAAACTTATAAACTTCTACCCTCTTACTTATACATAGACGTAAAAACTGGTGAGATTCTCTTAGTTTTTTGAAAATATTTAGATAAAATAGACGCGGACCTACTATTCGGCAGAACTTACCCACCAAACACCTGTATTGTAGTTCGCTCGCAAGAATTTCCTTCTCTCCTGAAACATCAAAACTCCTTTCGGTTATCAAATTTACAGAACTTAACTTCCATCCATATCGTAATACTAAATATTTAATGCCTAATAGTCTTGATTAAGTTTTAATGAAAATGCTATACCTGCCCGGCTTAAGTGTGCTCGGGCTTACTCTACCGGTATGAAGTTTGCGCAGCCGGAACAGATTGCGTCGGCTTCAGCAGTATCTCTCTCAGACAATAATTCTTTTTTCCTGCCCGGAGATACCCATTTGTATTTTTCCCTTACCCAAGCATCGCAAATCTCCGAACCAAAGTTAAAGCAATTCCAAACTCTCTTTTCAACATGCTCCTCCTCCATAAATATCCCCCTTTTTATGAAAGAACTGCTTTTTTCCGCAATACGAGTTCTTTAAAAAATATCCCTTAACCGCTATACGCTAACCGCTAATTATAGGTGTGTAATCAAACTACACCGTCAGACACTATAATACTACTAGCGCAGAATGTGTCAACCTTTCACTTTAGCGTATTACAAAAAGTAAGGAAAATAGGAAGGGGTGGTTTATTTCTCAGACTAGGTAATAGCGTCCAGCACCTTGTAGGAATGCCGATCAAAACGCTGTGTTCTATAAGCGGCAAATTCTTCCAAATAGGGATGAAGCTGCCTAAAGAAAAACTGCGCCCTTTTTATGAATGGCTCGGCATCTATCGACACCGGACAGGCGTTCAGATGCAAGACTAATATGGGCTTACCGGCATCATCTAAATGGGCGTCAAAAGGAAACAACTTACAATCAATAGGACGAACGCTGTATATGGTACATTTTCCCTGTTTGTAAAAATAGCACATCCCTTTTATCGATCTTATCTCGGATAAGCCTTGGGCAGTTGGGATTGAAAATTCACCGGGAACAAGCCCGGTCTTTTTACTAATCTTATCTATATCTTTGGGAGTAAGAACAGGAAGGTCTACCGTCTCGCCGGTACAACAATTTTTATCTGCCGGACAGTCTTTGCAGAAAGGAAAAGCTGTCTTTAATTTAAAGACTGGTCCGTTCATAATGTCTTGATACCAGACTTAAATTCATTATCCAACCTTACCTACAAATTTATAATATCAAATTAAGAAAAAAAAGTAAAACAAAAAAAATAGTTTATATAACCGGGCCTCCTCCCGCCTAAAAACCTATCGCTTACCGTAAATCAGCTAAGGCATCGGCTACTTATAATATTTCAAGGCCTCAGGAAGTTCTTCGCGCATAGCTTTAATCCTATTTTCTACATCCGGGTGAGTGGATAAAAACTCAGGAGGTCTGGACCCGCCTTGCTTACTCATCCTTTCCCAAAAGGAAATAGCCTCCCGGGGGTCATAACCTGCCCTAGCCATAATAAAAAGCCCTATGCGGTCAGCTTCTCTTTCATGAGTACGGCTATAGGGTAAAAGAGCTCCGACCTGAACGCCGGCTCCATAAGCCAGCATCCATAATTGGGCTGTTTTTTCCGGACTGTTCTTTAAGGCCGCGGATAAGCTGGCCTGACCCAGCTCAACTAGTAAAAGCTGGCTCATTCTTTCAGCCCCATGATTCGCTATAGCATGGGCAACTTCATGAGCCAGTACGGCAGCCAGGCCGTTTTTATCCCTGGCAACCGGAAGTATTCCGGTATAAACGCCTATTTTTCCTCCAGGCATACAAAAAGCATTTATGACTTCATCGTCATCAATAAGATTAAATTCCCAATCATAGTTTTTAAGCTCTGACTCCATGGAGCTATCGCGCATAAACTCCTCGGCTGAGGAAGCTATAGTCTTACCTACTCCTAAAACCATCTGCACCTTTTGCGAATCCCGGGAAAGTTTTGACTGACTAATTACCTCCCTATAACTATCATTACTCAAGGCTAAAACCTGAGAATAGGAAACCAGGGAAAGCTGCTTTCTGCCGGTTATAGGCACTGTTGCGCATCCTGCCAAAAATATAGCTACGATAAATGTTCCTAATAATCTGGCATTACACATAGTTATTCTCCATTAGTTGGTAACCTATCAGCCAAATCCGATAAACTAGCTTTTCTTTTCCATGGGCTTGGCGCAACAAACCAGCTCTCCGCCGCCGACTTTTGTCACTGTAACTTCATTGCCGCAAACACTGCACCTATAGTTTTCTCCGACTTTTTGAACTTTCATCTAAACCTCCTTAATCTCTATTCACCTTCCAGCATAAGACAAAGATTATAAACAACGTTTATGCCGTTTTCTCTACAAAACTCAATAACCTCTTTACTCTCAGCCCCGGGCTGAAGCCACACCCTTTTTATACCTTTATCCCTGCAGTCTCTTACAACCTTCTGGCTTACCTCGGGAGGGGTTACTATATCCACAACATCAATGCCCTGAGGAATATCCTTAATGCTGGCATAACAAGTAAGGCCTTCAACTTCTTTTAAGCGTGGGTTTACCGGAATAACTTCATATCCTTTGTTTTTTAAAGTTTTTAAAATGCGCCAGGCGACCTTGGACTCGTTCCTAAAAGAACCCACAACCGCAAACTTCTTTTGACTCAAAAAATCTTTGACTAGGCTATTCATATTACCTATTCCGGGTATGTTTCCGCACTTATGGCAAAAACAACCTCTCCTGTATCCTTTCTTATCTTTACAAAATAACAGGGGTCGAAGACCTCTTCAAAGAAAGCGCTAAAAGGGAATAAAGCCGCTGTTTCAAAGAAATCAGAAATTCTTTTAAACAGGCCTTTTCTTACCGCAAACAGGATTTCCCAAAAATCATCATCTTGTCTTACGCTGAATTTATTAACCTGGCATTTATCCTTACATTCACCCTCAAGCAAATTCTTCTTTGCTATAACAATAGCTTCTTCTTTATCAACGCCGTCTAAATAATCTACATTTTTATAAGCCCTATTAACACCGATAGTGACGCACCCGTTCAAAACAACTACCAATACCAATAAATAAATTAACTTCCTCATATAGCTATGGACTTATACATTTAAAGACTTTTTGCTTCGCTTTGTTTTTATTGATCTTGCTAGCTTCGAATGCCCTAAGCCTGCAAAAAAACAGATAATGCACATAAAAGTAAAATTAAGCTTAAAAACAAGCAGCTGTTCAATAATAAGTTCAAAAACTTCATGCAGACAATAAAAAGGAAGAATGAGAGGGGCCAAAATATGAAATAAGCCGCCTTCGATAATCCGCCCCAGGGTTCCGTGACAATATCCGCCAAGAGCAAGAATAAGAGGGGCGGAAAGATGAAAAAGATCATGGACTACTATGTAAAACGCAAGGAACTTTATTCCGCCAGAAACCGAAGGCTTGTTAGAAAAAATTCTTATTTTGTCCATCCAACTAAATAGAAACAATGCCAGCAAAACAAATATAAAATTAATTAACCCAGAAGGATAAAACTCATTTTCGCCAAGAAGGTTCTTTATATCCCATTCAGCACCGAAAAAAACCTTAGCCATGGTTAAAGGATAACCAATTTTATATCCTACAATCCCGCAATTAAGGTCGATAAACGGCATTAGAGCTACAAGCAGCAAATAAAGAGTTGTCTTTATTTTCTGTCGCTTATTCATGTCTATTTTTATGTTCTAGCTACCGGCAAAAAAATAAGCTTTTGATATAAAAAATACTTTAGTGATAAAACAATTTTTAAGAAAAAGTCTTTTTAATATATTCATCCACCTCTTCAATGCCGGCAAAAAGACGATCAGGCATAATTTTTACAGTATCAAATATTTTTCTTATTGAGGGCTTAAGATTTACCAAAGCTACGACTCCGCCCCCCTCTTCAATAACCCTCCTTGCTTTAATAAAAACAGCGAATCCTATACTAGCTATGTAATCCAATTCTTTCATATCAAAAATGAGCACTTTCGCCGGCTTAAGCACCAGAGAATCAACCTGTTTATCACATTCACCGTAGGCATTGCCATCAAGAGAGCCCACTAAAGACATTATATAAACCCCTTCTTTTCTTTTAACTACATTAGCCTTAAAACTCACAAACTTCCTCCTTTCCAATTAAATAATTAATAATCAATACTAAATATTATATTAAATAATACCCCTTGGAGAGAGCTTGGTCAACCCATTAAACAAAATTAAAACAAGTAGGAAAAAAAACAGCACCCAAAAAATCCCCAATTTTACGTAAGAAATTGCCTTACTTCAATAAAACCAGCTTTTCACCCTCTTTTTGTCAAGCTTTACAAACTTACGAAAAATATGCTACTTTTAAATTAGGATGGACAGAAAAAAGATACTCATAATTGAGGATGACAGATTAGTATGTAATTTTCTGGTTTTTAGGATTAAACGCTGGGGATTTGACGTTATTAAGGCCTATGACGGCCAGGAAGGCTTGGAAAAAGTCCAGGAAGAACGCCCTGACCTCGTACTTCTGGATTTAAAACTTCCCAAGCTTCCCGGGGAAGAAGTCTGTAGGGAAATCAGAAAAAACGAGGAGACCAGAAATATCCCGGTAATCATGGAAACCGGCAAGACTTCCGATGTCGACAAAGTTATCGGCAGGGTTATCGGCGCAGACTACTATCTGCGAAAACCTTACGCCTCCCGGGAACTTTTAGACCAAATCAATAAACTTCTCGGCCTTATTTAACGGCTACTTCTTCTTCTTAGCTTTTTTAGCTCCGGCCCTGGCCATTTTTGCCCTGGAGACATCGCCCTGCTTATCAACGAAGTAAAGATATCCCGGCTCTTTTTTTACCCCACATTTGCAAACTTTCTCAGCCATATTTCACCTGCCTTTCTTAAAAAACCTACTAATAATCCCTTATCGCCGTATATTATACTTTTCCATATCTTTGCTATATTTTTCCATTTCTTTCTTCATCTGCTCCGAATATTCTTCAAAGCCCTTTGCCTGCTCTGTAATTGACTCAAGCATCTTTTTTCCTTCGGTAATATTATTTAATATGCCTTTTCCTGTTGTTTTCCAAAACTTTTCGCTACGACTGCCGATATAAATAGCGCCAAAAATTATAGCAATAGATATAACCGTGCCTATGAACCCTAAGATTATCCCTCCCGCGGCTAAACCCCTGGCTTCTTTCTTGATACAGGCAATTATTCCAAAAATAAGAGCCAGAACAGAAGGAATAATTCCAATCCCAATCCAACAAATAACAACCCCTATTATTCCCATAACCAATGAAGCTATGGCAAGTCCCTGCATCTAAATACCTCCTCTTAAGACAAAAGAAAAAAGCATAAAGAAATCCTAAACCTCTGGGCCGGGCCCATTTATTTATTACTTATCCTGCATCTTCTCAAGGAATTCATTAATGTATTTATCCGCTTCCTCCATATTTGAGAAAAAGTGCTCGGGAAGTACTCTTATAATATCAAATATCTTTTTTATCTGCGGTTGGAAATTCGTAAGCACTATCGTCCCGGCGTTCTTTTCGATATCCACCTTTACTTTAAATAAAATATGCCAGCCCATACTGCTTATGTAATCTACCCCCTTCATATCAAATATAATCGCTTTTGTTGAAGGGACCAAAACGGATTCCAGTTCCTTTTCTAATGCTTGATAAGTCCCTGAATCAAGGGAGCCTATAGCAGATACAATAAAAACCCTGCTGTCCTTCTTAGTTACATTAACTTTAAACGCCATACACCCTCCTTTCTTGCCTAGACTACTTTCGGCTTCGCTTTAGCGCACTTAAGGAGCAAAAGGTATTCATCTTAACCCCACAACCGAGCAAACCTTAACCGGCTCTACAAATCCTTTTAAGGATACTTCGTACAAATTCTCCGCAACAATTTTATCCCTCACCATTTGATATGTGAAATCAGAAATAAGAATCTTTCCCGGCTCGCATGCAGATTCTAACCTCTTTGCTAAATTCACATTCTTACCCACGACAGTATAATCAAGATGCTCGTATGAGCCTATATTACCCACGGTTACATAGCCGGCATGTATGCCTATTCTAATAACTAAATCAAAGTTTAGATGCTCCCTCAACTTAGGAAGCTTCTCCTGCATCTTAAGCGCGGCTTTTACGGCATCAATAGCATGTTCATCCGTATCCATGAAATCACCGAAAAAAGCCAATATACCGTCGCCCATCAGCTTATCGATTATCCCGTTATGTTCTATTATAACCTTATTTATTTCAGAAAAAAACATTTTAAGCACTTCCAGTACCTTTTCCGGATCCTGCTTGTCTGCGAAATCCGTAAAACCTTTAATATCGGCAAAAAGAACAGTCAACATTTTCCTCTTGCCCCCGACTTTCAAATCTACCTTTTGGGATAAAACCTTTTCCAGTATATGATCAGAGACGTAACTCTTAAAAGCAGCAGTTATCATGTTCTTCTCTCTCTGGTAACTGACATAGTTATATAAAAAAGATATAATATAGGCCACAAGACATACGCCGGCCATATAAAGCAACGGCATAACCAGATTAAACTTTAAAAACGAAGCGTAAAAAATAAAACCGGAAATTAGTAAAAAGACTATCAATAAAGCGGTACCTCTTCTATTAGAATAAGAAGTAGCCGCGCTAATTGAAATACTCAATACACTCAAGATAAATAAAAGTGGCAACGGCGAAAGCCGGTAAAGAAAGTTTTTCGCAAGTATCATATCAACTACCTCTTTCCATACCTCTACTCCCACCATAGGTAAATTCTCAAAAATCTTACCGGAAGGCACCGGAGTATTTACAAAATCCTTGGAAGCAAGATCTGTCCTTCCCAGAAGCACAATCTTTCCTTCAAAAAAGAAAGCAGGATCCAAAGAATAATCCATAATATCGCCGGCGGAAAACTTATCTATCTTTGCGCATTTATAGTTAATGAAACTGCGAGCATTATAAACAGGAATTTTATATCTGCCGAATTCAACCGATGAATCTTTTATCCTTACATCATCCAAGCCCATACCAAGATATTCCAAACATACGGCTAAAGGAAAAGACAAGTGTCTTTTGCCATAGACAGGCTTAAAGTTTCTTGCGGTTTTATCCACCGGGTCGTAGGATATATTAGCCACGCCCACTTTCGCATAATCAGTCAAAAAAATATCCAAAGGTTTAAATAATAAATCCTCAAGGCCCTTGCTCCGGTCTTCGTTTAACACCACAGGGATAACACAAACCACGGGAACCCGAAATGCCTCTGCGAGTTCCTGATCTTCCGCCGAGGGTATATCGAGCAATAAATCAATTCCTATAACCTTAGGTTTACCCTGCTTAATTCTTTTGATAAGTTCCGCCAGGCGCCCCCGGGGCCAGGGCCAGCTTCCTACTTTTGCCATACTCTCGTCATCTATGGCTACAATAACTGCATCCTCGCCTTTATCTTCCAAGGGAGGCCTAAAATAAAAAAGAGAATCATAAGCCTTGTTTTCCAGTGACTTAAAAATAGTGGTATGGGATAAACCGAGGATAAAAAGAAGACTAAGGCAAGATATGATTAAAATCTTCAAAGCCGACCGAAAGGAAGGGGCTAATTTCATTTAATAATAATCTCGATTGGAATAATGGGTTGTGTTCTGCCTTCTCTAAATTCAAGACGCTTTATAAACCAGAATCTGTAGGCCTTACCTGCGTGTTCGGCAGAAGTAGATTCTAACGACCTATACACAGTATCAGCGAAAGATGTGCATCCGGACATTAAATTCTTGTCAGGAGCATCAGCAATAAAAAAGTTAAAGGAAAAAGTTATAATTTCATCAGCTATCTCGGCAATATCCAGATCGACCTGGGCGCTATATTCTTTGCCCTTATCGAGTTCGCCGAAAGAATAGGTATAGACAACCTCAGGCGTAAGATTATCCAAGCTTTGAGAACTAAGAACCTTATCATTATCTAAAACTTTTACCATCGCCTTAGGAGTACGGAGAAGATCGCCTGAACCGTCGAATATCGTTAATTCAATCAAAGGCGGAGAACTAACAATAAGTGTCTCTTGTGGATAAAAGAGGGTCTGAACGCCGAGGCCCATATTTACTAAGTCTATCTCTCTTGTCGCTCCGAAGCTAGGTACCATAGCCTCATAGGCCTCTATCTTAGGCGCAAGATCTGCGACTTTATATGTAAGAGTTTTCTCTTTGGCCTCGACTGTTTTTTTGCCGCCCTTTTTAAAATATAAACTGGCTAAACTGCCTTTTTTCAAGATCAAAATATCCTCACTGCTGACTAGAAAACCTTTATTAACTTTTACGCTTGCCTCCTCAGTCGGCCTTTCAACCAAAACATTGCCCACAACCTCATAGACCTGCGCGACCGGCTCTGCTTTTGCTTGTGTCTGAGCATAGACTCTACCCGCCGGAATTATAAGAATCCCGCAATATAAAACTAATGGAATGATCGCAAATACAAAGTCTTTTTTGCTCATAGCTTCACCTCATTTTTAAATATATCATGTCTAAACACCCCCGTCAATCAATCGATTCTAATTCGATTTACCGGCTATCAAATAAAAAGCAGCCCAGTAATAGGCGCTTTTATAATCGGGGTTCTTAGATAATTCCATCTGGGCCAACCTTAAGGATTCAGTCTCATCCGTTCTCTTAAGATTATTATAAAACTCTTTCATCAATAAAGCGGTTGCCTTATCATTTACGTTCCAAAGGCTCACTAAAACCCCTCCTGCTCCTGCATAAAGAAAGGCCCGGCTTAAACTCTGCACTTCATCGCCGCCTTCAACCTGGCCTATGCCGGATTCACAAGCGCTTAAAACTACAAGCCTCGGATTCATCGTTAATGAAAATATCTCAAAGGTCTCAAGATTTCCGTCATTCTTTTGATCTGCGGCAAGTAAAAGCGCTGATTTAAGAGGGTCATGCAGGTAATATACGCCATGGGCAGCTACATGTATAATGCCTGTATCAATAATATCCTCTTCCTTAAATACCGACTCTGCGGCATTCCTTCCTGTTAAAACCCTGCTTTTCGGGAAATTCTCGGAGATAGCCCTGACCTCATCTTCGGCAAACTTAAGACTAAGGCCTTTTTCTTCCCGCTCGGGATTACCAAAAGCCAAGATATGCTCTCTATCAGAGGTTACTTCCTTATCCAGAAAAAAAAGGCTGGAAGCACTAGGCAAGACGCTTAAAGCAAAATCCTCAACCAGAAAGCGGCCTTGGGGCCCATGAAGACTTGCAAAAGGCAGATAATGAAGGACCTTTGAGGGAACAATAAAAAGCCGGTCAATCTCCAAAAGCTTCTCTCTTACAGGCGCTATTAGAAAACCGTAAAGCTTGTTCTCCAATTCAAAAATAGACTCTGCCTCGCGTTTTGCAATTGTCTTACGGTAATCCGCTACCAAATCAGTCAACTCATCGCAGCCGACATCCACGGATACAAAATCTACCGCATCTTCTTTAACTACCCAGATAATGGTTTTCTTTTTGCTTAAAAAATAAGACACAAGGGCAGTATTCTTGCCTAACCGTGCAGTAATTCTTTCTGCCGGAATAGTAGCAACAGTCGTAGTCGAAGCAAACTCAAGGCTCTGATCTTTTATAGACTTAAGAATCTCCTGCCGCTGGGAAAGAAGGCTTTTATACTCTTCGCAGACGTCTTTTCTCTTAGGACCCAGAGTAGTCCTGAACTTTCTTAAGACCGTCGCAATCTTCTCTTGGATATCTTTTTCTTTTTCGATAAGCCCGGGTTCTACCGACTTTTTTGCCTTTACTGACCGGCCGGCTAAAATATCAAGAAAAGCTCTTGCCCTGGACCGCTCAAAATAATTAAAGCTGCCTTGGGCATCGTTTACTTCCAAAAGTAAATCTATCATCTCAGCGTATACATCCTGAGCAGAAGAAGCAAACATCTTCTTAAGCGTATCTTCTCTTAAACGCGAACGAGTAAGCTCCAAAGCTTCAATTGCCTTAGCCAGATATCCGCGAGCTTTGGAATATTCCTTTCTTTCTTTAAGCGCCCGCCCGGTCTCATAACTTACGCGCCAGACAAGCTCGGTAGCACCGAACTGCTCCGCTTCTTCCAGAAAACGGCCAATCTCCTTAAGCTTAGCACTATCCATATCTATATCAGGTGACTCTGCTTCCACTTTAAACTTAAGGGCCTGATTGAAAAATAAGCCGAAATATCTCTTGCCGTTTTTAAATGCGCCCTTTCCTGCGGAAAAATAACGCTGCGCTTTATCAAACTGGCCCAATTCACCATAAACAGCGCCCATTATAGTCTGAGAGTATCCCACGCCATTATAAATATCATAATCCAGCTTAAAATAACGGCCATACTGAGGATCTCTCGCTACTTTCCAAATCCTATCAATCAAGCCATCAGCTATTTTAAGGTGTTTTAAGGCCTCATCGTATTCTCCCTTCAAGTAATTCAGCATACCGAAGGTAGATCTTGCATGTATTATTGCCTTACATTTCCTGAAAATCGTTACCATCTCATTAGGACCGGGAGGAGAAGCATAGGAGATCTTAAACTTAAAGTCTTTCAGCGTATCCAGGACTCGCTGGTAATATTGCTCTGCTTTTTCAGAATCTCCGGAAAACATGTAAACATCGCCGATATCCGCATCAATCTCCGCGGCATCGCCGTTTAGACGGACACCCAAAGGGTGTGCTTTTTGGAAAAGTTTAAGCGCCTCGCCGTACTGCCCAAGTTCCCGCTTAAACCAGCCCATTCTTTCAATACATAAAAGCACTCCCAACTCCTTCTTTTCCGCTTCATATAAAAAACGCGCCTTCTCATACATTTCAAGCGCCAGGCTGTAATTACCCTCGGATACAAGCTCTTCTGCCTTTAAGACGTACTCATTAAACTCTACGTAATACTGTCTGACCATACCTACAGCATAAGAATACGGTAAACAAAAAAGGTAAACAGCAACTATTGTCCCCAAAATAATTATTAATCGCAGTCTATTCATGCTATACGCTATCGGCTATACCCTATCCGCTAAAAAAAGGTGTGTAACAAAACTACGGAGTAAATTATTATAATACTCCTCAGGCAGGCCTTGATCAACCTTGGCTATCGTTGCTGGCAACTTTAAGAAATGTAGCAGTTTATTATCAATTCTTATCCTTGACTTCCTGATTAGATTCTGAAACATCAGAGTCCACACTCTGGGTGTCTTGAGTCGTATCGCCAGGGCTTTCCTCGCTTAAATCAGGTATTGTTATTGAGATAGATTTAATAAGCGGCTCTTTAGAGCCACCGTCATCCTCTTCAGATGTCATGTCTGAATCAGCGCCTGTGCATTCTTGACTTTCGGGATTGACAGATTCAACAATATACTCATCGATATCTTCCGTAACTTCTTCTAAGCGATCTCTACCATCAACCTCTCTTACTTCCGGCTTAGCGGCGTAAGAAATAAAACAACTTAATGAAATTGCAACAACCAGTATTAAGATCCTTAACATTAAAAGCTCCTCTCTCTCCGTAAAAGGATTTCAGTCTATTTATTTAATTAAGAAAAACATATAATCCTCATTCACGCCCTTTCGGCTTCATGGGATACTTTCCTAACTTAAGCATCTGGTTAGGCAATACTTCCCCGGCGCCGAGGCCCATCCAGCCTCGTTCGACCCATCCCACAACCTCGCCGCTATTTTTATCAATGAAAATATCAAGAGGCTGGTTCCGGAAAAGTAATTCAAGTTGTTTATAGCCAAAACTAACCTGCCAAGTATCAAACTCTTTACCCCAAAACTGGGATGTCTTCATGATCCGGCTATGTACCCTCGGATAATTTACAAGGTAACTGTCTTTTAAATCTGTCTCGAACAACTTGTACTGAGCTATAAAAACTGCCTCTTTTCTGTCTATCCCGTCTGAAGGATTAACCTTTGCATAATTTCTGGAAATAGAACCCTTGGTGGCACACCCTGAAAACACCATCAAAGCTATTAATAGACAAACCAGCTTCTTCATCTAACACGCTCCTTTATCTTAGGAAAACTTTTTAATCAAAAAAAGCTACAAATAACCCAGGAAACTAACATACTCTACAGAATGATTATATCACTGATTTAAGCCTTGGAAAGCCTATTTTGCAAGACTCTATGCAACACTTTTGTTTCAAACTAAAATGTTGCAATAACAAACTACCGGGACTAAATAAGTCTAAGGAAAAGGGGGGATCTATTTATTAATTAGGGTCTAAGACAAGGTAAGGGGTGGTATCTACGGAATTAGGGCCGCCTGTTGTCGCAGCCCCACCGCCCCAATAGTTCTTTTCAGCTTTTATATTGTCTGTTCCTGAATTGTTCTCTATGCTCTTGCCTGAATTATTATAAATTGAATTTAGCCCGCCTATTCCCGTAGAAGCATCTCCAAAGTTTATATTTGTATATGTCGAACCAGCAAGTTCATCAAGGCCAATACCGTCATCTGTACTGCCGGTAATGATATTGCCGGAAAAAGTAAAATCAGAAAAAACGTCATTACGAGTATCAAAATTAATGCCGTCTCCGAAGTTATTAATTACGACATTACCGGATACGGTAAAATCTGAGAAATTTACAGCGCTAGCATGATCTGTATCAAAGTAAAGACCATGATACCAGTTTCCCGATAATGTATTATTCAATATGGCTACATTTGAAAAATCTACGCCGTTGGATTCAATTTCTATTCCCGAAACGTGTGAATCTGAAAGATTATTATAGGCTATAGTTATATCTGACCAGCTCCCCCCGTTTCCGGCAAAAGCAATACCATCGGTTACTCCGATATTTCTTATTACAGTAATATCTGACCCCGTGCCGCTGCCGGTTACGACACCCAATACAGCCCAGCCGCCGTTGCCTGAAAAAGTGTTATCCGAAATATTAATATCTGAAACAAACCCGTCATTGATCAGAATCTCAACACCCTTATCAGAGTTTCCTGAACAAGTATTGTTCGCTATGTCAAAATCTGTCGCAGTACCGCCTCCTAAGGCATATATCTGTATACCGTCGCCGGCTGTACTGCTTGAAACATTATTCCTTAAGATTGTGAAATTTGAAGATGTGCCGGCATTAGCTTCAATGTATATACCGTCATCAACATTGCTCAAAATACGGTTTTGAATGATTTTTCCTCCGGTTTTATTTGAGGCATATATCCCGTAACGGGGGGCGCTTTGTATCTGAAGACCCATAACCGTATTGTTATTGCCTAAAGTAACAGCGTCATTTCCTCCTATAGGCGCAAGTATAGGATAGCCGGAATTAGGAATTCCTTGATAGCCTCCATTATAGCCGCTTCCCCATAAAACCACTCCATCGGCAAGTGTATAATTTCCGGTATAACCGGTTGAAGTGCCATCACCTCGAAATATATAGATATACTTGTTTGCATCGTAGCGGCCGTCTAGAAAAGCTTCGGCTAAAGTATTATGGGGATTAGTTTTTGTTCCGTCTTCTGTGCCGGTGTTGTTAGAATTATCTACATAAATTATTTCTACATCGTTTCTCTGCTGCCTTTGGATAACGCTGCCGCTGCTCTGAATATCAATATCCCTTACTACTCTATCAAAAAGCCTATCCTTTATATGGCTGCGCTTCTTAGTTTCAAAGGGATTCTTCTTATCGAACAGCTTTCCAAACTCCAAGGGAATATTTATTCGGAAACCTCCTACAAATTCTGATTCTCCCCTTACATCCTGGTTATAAGTTAAATCTAAAGAGAGCCAATCGTTTATATCTGTCTCTGAACGTAGCCTCACCCCTTCTACGTTATGAGTAAGAGTAGAGTCGTAAATAAATCCTCCCAGATATATACGGGTATTAAGTTTTTTAGGAACAACCGGTATGCCAAACTCAAAATCAAACCCCTCAAGGGGTTCTTCAAGATTTTGGAAAGAAACAAGGCTTGTGGCGCCTAAGCCATAAGTTGTATCTATTTCTTTAGGGCCGCGGGTAGGGTCATAATAATTAAATCTGAAATCAAGCTTTTCTGATAAAAATTCAAAACCGTATCCACGCTGGGAATGCCAGACTTGGTTTACAGACTTCTTCTTATCATAAAATATATGAAAGCCTAAGATATACTCGCCGGAAAAAATGTGGCGAAAACCTAATCCTAAGTTTAATTCCTCAGACGCAGGCAAAGAATACGCAGCCTTGGGATTAAAGAATATAAGGGTATTTTCGTCCTGGGAGTAACGGATAGGACAAAGATAATCAGTATAAAATATCCATCTATCTTCGGTTGAAACCTGGGTAGAAAAACGCGCCCGGGACGGCTGATAGCCCTTTTGGCCTTCTTCGGCAAAAGTACCAAACTCCTGGCAAAAAAAAGAAATAACAAAAACCAAATAAATCGAAACTCTAACTAATAAAATTCTCAAACCCCTACCTATTATCATCCCTTTTATAAATATTTTATCACTGATTCGCGGGCTGGAAAGCCTATTTTGCAAGACTCTATGCAACACTTTTGTTTCAAACTAAAATGTTGCAAAATACACCCTGCGGAATGGAATAATGAAGGAAAAAGACCGATTTTAAGTCGTTTTATTTATCTAAGTAAATGCTCTTTATAAGAATCTGGCCTTGGTCCGGATTATTTTTAAAAAGATCTTCAAGGGAAATAAAATCAGGGGTCATTCTAAGATAGGAATATTTCTGGCCAAAATGGATGCTTATTGACTCAATTTGAGTTAAGTTAACGTCTTCGATCTTAGAAAGGTCCAAGGCCGCTGCGCCGTTTTCTGAAACATCTAGATGTAAAGGCATTTTATTGGAAGAACGATCTTTAGCGCGCAAAGTGATACCGAATTCTTGTATTCGCCCTTGACCATCTATTCCTTCAACTTCTATTTTTAAAATCGGCCATCCCGAAATGTCCTGTGTTGATTTAAAATCAAGGATTATACAGGCCTCTATGCCGTCATTTTTATCATACATTAACTTATACACATTATCGCCGTGCTCGGTCGTTGCCCCGGAACCGGTAATAGCAATCGAGTTCATTAATTTATCGTTCACGGACCCATCAATGAATATTTTCAGAGGCTGCATCTGTGCCGCAGCCGGAAGAAACATAGTCGCTGCCAATGCCGGTATCCTTGATGGCCCGGAACTCTGCCTTAGGTCATAAGAGACTGCCTTCGTCTGTAAAATAAAAATTAGCCCCAGACTCAAGAAAATAGCCTTTTTCATGCTTGTACCTCCTTTTTAGTCTTTCTACCTGCCCATTTCCTCTAAAACTTGGACTCGTTTTGCGTTAGGAAGATAGAGAAGCCACTTAGCTGCTGTGGACTCGTCGGCTGCCTTAAGTATTGCGACCGATGAAACAATGCTTAGTCGCGGAAATATATCTTTTGTTTCCCAGAAAACCGGCTGGCCTTCAACATCAGTAAAAAGAAGACACTTAACCGCCCTTTCCGGCTTAATCTCTTCTATCACCTGAGCAGACTGCTGCACTGAATAAAGACACCCGAATAAGTAGGCGGCCGTGGATTCGTCGGCTGCATTTAAAATTTCTATGAGTAACGAATTATCCAAACCGGAAATCCGTCCTCCTAAATCATAGGGATGATCACGTAAACCGCTGCCGGAAAGATATATAAGTGCTCTTTCCGGACTGGAATCCTCTAAAACGTCGGATTGGACTATCGGGGGAAGGCACCCGAATAAGTAGGCGGCCGTGGATTCGTCGGCTGCATTTAAAATTTCTATAATTGAAAATCGAAAATATAGGCTCCGGAGAAGCTTTGTTTTTTCTATCCATGAAAATCCCGACTCAGAAAGATACTTTACTGCCTCTTCCGGAGAAAATTCCCTTAAATCTTTAACACCGGCTACATCCACATTATCTAAGACGTAACGCTGCATATCTTCGTAAAAGTTGGAAAACCAACCAGCGGCAGTCGATTCATCTACGGAATTTAATATTCCAATTATGAAAGAAACATCCGAACCAAAAAGTAGCGAAGCTACCTTACCGGGGTAACGGCGTACATACTCGCTTCCAACAAGATACTTTGCTGCTTTTTCTATACCCAAGCTTTTTAAAATCTGGGTCTGTTTTTTGTCTTCCGAAAAATATAAAAGGTAATTAAACACCTCTACGGCCGTAGGCTCATCTAGTAAGCCAAGAATTTCTACTGCCAAGGAAACTTCAATGTTGGAAACCAATCTGCTAGCCTGACGCAGAAAAGCCCCGGAATCAAAAATATATATTATTGCCCTTTCCGGCCTGGTATTATTTAAAACCTTAACTTGAACGCCTTCGGGAAGGCACCCGAATAAGTAGGCGGCCGTAGATTCGTCGGCTGAATCAAGAATTTCAGCCAACAATTGAATGTCTAATCCGGCAATAACTTTACTTGCCTCAAATAGTGAAAGTCCTAAATCGCTCAAATAAACTAACGCCTCACTTGACGAAATCCCTTCTATATGCCTAAGATCGGTCCCTCTACCCCTCTTTAGTATTCGGGACTGCACATCTTGTTCAAGGTCGTTAAATAATACCTTCGCCTGCCAGCCGTTTACGGAATTCAGTATGGCTAGCACAGAAGATGTACCTAAACTTGAAAAAGCGCCTGATAAGCGGAACTCAACAGAAAGACCATCCCCCGGCGTTACCCAAAGAAGGTATTCTCCGGCACGCCCTGGATCGCTACTCTCTAAAACTTGGATTTTTTTCTCTAATGGAAACTCTTCTAACCAATGACCGGCAACCTGCTCATCTGCTATATTTAATATTGCTACTGCTGAATTAATGCTTATATACTGCAAAAGCACATATGGAGAAACGTCTAAGCCTTCATATAGAAGATAGCTTAGAGCGTTTGCCGGTGAAGCCTTATCCAAAACATCACATTGTCTATCCATGAAAAGGTAGCTGAACCAGTTATCGGCTGTATCGTCATCTACCGAATCCAATACCCCTATTATCGAACGCGTATCTAAACCCGAAAGGAAATTGCCTATCTCATACGCCGGGGCGCCACGACCAAGAAGGTATTCTGCTGTTTGGTATACTGTTAATCCCTCTATGTCACCGAAAGTAACGCCGTCTGTTACCTCGATAACCCCAGCCTGTTTACGTCCAGGCAAATCTTTGAACCATTGTAAAGCCGTAGCTTGGTCTACCTCGCCTAGTATTATTGCTATGCTTACTGAGTCCAAATTAGAAAGAAGTCCCTCCTGGTCAATCCACCAAGCCTTCTCGGAAAGAAGATAACTCGCTGCCCGTTTTGGGTCGGTTTTCTTTAAAACCTCACGCTGCTTTTCTGAAAAAAGAGCCTTAAATAAACTTGGGGCCTGGGAATCTTCGGATACATTTAGGATTGATACTATACGATCAATGCTAAGCGACTTCGTATTCTTATCGGGAAACTGATGGGATAGATGCCTTACATCCCTATAAGGGTCTTCTGCCAGATACCAATACTCATCTACAGAATTAGAAGCGTAGTTAGCCGCTCTTTCCGGGTCAGCGGCCTTTAAAACTCCGAATTGTTTATCTCTCGAAAGACCGCGAAACCACTCTACGGCTATCGGCATATCTACTTCGTTCAGAATAGCTGCTATTGAATCGGTCTTTAAATCTAAAAGCTTTTTGGCTATTTCAGAATCTGAGAGATTAGACTCAACAAGAAACCTTGCCGCCTCTTCCGGCGAAAGCTTCTTTAAATCTTGTAAACTAAACTGGGTACTGTCATATGCAGGCATATTAGGCAAAGGATTGTTCTGCGGTCCTAGTTCCCAGCTAAACCCTATTCCCTGTAAAATAAACATGACCCCGATTGCAAAAATAATGACTTTTTTCATTGGTTTGACTCCTTTTTAAACGCTAAATTCCTTGGCCTCTTGCCGGATTTCTTTTGGCGTCTTAGCGGCCATAAAAAAATCTATGACTTTTTTTATTCTTCTTTTTCTTTTACTTTTCTTTCTGAAAGAAAAGTAAAAGCATCTTTCTACTTCTCTACAGGGAATTTAAAAACCAACCCTATATTCCATCCAATATTTTCTCCAAGGGACTTGTGCATAAATTCTTTAAAATCGTAAGCATCATCAGTATTGTAACGCGGCCGGTCTTTATCATCACCTGGCAATGATAGAGACTGAAAACCTAAAGATATTGCGAAATACTTTTCTATATCTACCTCAATACGTGCTTCAACATTGGAACCTTCCTTACCTCTATAGCTAACGCTATAGGGCAAAAGATCGTCTGCTGTATAAATCAGCGATCCGTCATATTCTAAATCCCAATAATGTTCATACAATAAATCAAATCTAAAGTAATCATTTTCTGTACAAAACTCTAAACCCCAGAAAGGACTTTCCCAATGCGCGTTGTACTGATAGTTCGAATCCAGATGCCTATATACGTGATAGTCGTAAGGATTCACGAATTCAAGGCCTATTTCTCGATCAAAATAACCTATGATAGGGTATATGAACAACTTATCTCGCTCTTTAAACGTAAAAGAAAGAAGTTTAACGCCAAAAAGTGCAGACTTATCAATAACCGACCCGCTTTTAACTTTAGACTCCAAAAATTCCCCTCCCACAGCCCACATTCCAGTCTGAATTGACTCACCAGATACGTACTTACTGTTGCTACTTGCCCTACCGACTGTAAGTTGAGTAGCGATACGAAGTAAATCATAAAAATCAGCCTTACCGTTTAATTTCAGAGATTTAAACCAAAGATAGAGCTCGGTATGAGGATCCTGCAATCTCGCATAGTTGTTATCTGCAAAAAAGCTTTCATATTCTTCTTGAGCTCCCATCGAACTATAGCCAACTAAAAAATCAAAAGTAACCGACTTCGTTGTTTTATTAGAAGACGGTGTTTCACCCAAAGTCTTCAATTCTATAGCATCAAAAGAATTTCTTACGGGAACAAAGGAAAGTTCCGAGTAAGGTGGCATTGAAGAATTCAAAGAAGGACAACTCAAATAATTATTGGAATTATAATCATCCAAGGCGTCTTGCGCTTTTGACTTTTCCTGGAAACAAACCAAAAACACCCCAATTATCAATAATATGGTTGTTTTGTCTCTACCCATCTTGCACCTCCTAAAATAAAAAAACTGAGTTGCCATCCGATTCCGTGGCTAACTCAGTCTTCGGATTCTACCCCAAAATAAAAGAAACTCTCTAATCCCTAATTAATATATTTTTTAATTAGCGTAAATTAGTTTTCTGATTCGCGTGAATTCGCGTCTCTTGATTCGCGTGAATTCGCGTCTCTTGATTCGTGTAAATTAGCGTTTTAAAATTAGCGTAAATTAGCGTCTCTAAATTCGCGTCTTAAAAATAAAAAATCTGGACCCTTCGCCTCCCAGCGAAAAATCCAGTTTTAGTGATTTAAGTATACCACCGGAATACCGCCCTGTCAAGTAAGCGCTTACATTAATTGTAACTCTTTGATTATAAAGAAGTTATGGATAATATCCTGGCGGGCTATTTAGATAAGATTTATGGAAAAAAAATATTATTAACAGCAGGCTTAAAAGGATTAAAAATACTCCCATAATCCTGGTATTACGGATTTCTTTCGGCATGGATATGGGCTCCATCCTCCAGTTTATCTTTTCATAAAACTTTTTCTGCAGTTCAATGGCTAAATCGGGCTTAAGAATCAAAAGAAGCCCGACTGCCACGACAATTATTTCAACTAATAGAATAATAAGCGCATACGGGAAGGACATGATTTGAAGAACGGCTTAATGCGGTTTTTTATTTATAAAACCTGCCTGAATAAAAATAAAACAACTAATATCGCAAACCAAGTGGCAATTTTGGCAGTCAAAAAAAGGATAAAAAAAGCTAGATTATCTTTAGTAAGCGCTCCCCTCTGGTAATATTGTAGATTTTTAAGATAATAGCCAAAAAGTATCAAAAACGCGGTTACACTGGCCCATCCCGGACCTTGATTAAGGACAAACTCTAAAGAATATATAACTAGAGTAAGTAAAAAAGAAAAGGCGTAAGGCCCGCACATATCCTTAGTATAAAAAGTCTTGATATCCCTTAAAAATCCTAAAATCAGTCTCATCGTGAAAATACCCGGCTATTTTTACTATCTTTCTTTACTTTAAACAAAGTGCCCGTAGCTTCGGCAATAACAGCCTCATCAGTATACACCCTGGCTTGGGCAATGACAACCCGGCTTTTTTCTTCTAAAAGAGTGGCTTTTACAGTAACTTTTTCTCCGACAGAAGCCATATTCTTAAAGCTAAACTCCTCTTTTATGGTCCTTATATCATGACCTAAGGTTTTGCGAACCAGCATGGAAAAAGCCTCATCGACTATGGCGGTAATTACTCCTCCGTGAACCCCGTCAGGCGGGCCCATGTGGTACTTATTGGAAGTAAATTCAGCTACCAAACTTTTACCCTCAAAGACAAACTTAAGCTTAAGACCGACCGGATTATCCTGACAACAGCCGAAACAGGTAGGAACATGAAGCAGTTTTGTGAAATCCTGACTATCCA
Organism: Candidatus Omnitrophota bacterium; assembly: GCA_016932855.1. Classification (GTDB taxonomy): domain Bacteria; phylum Omnitrophota; class Gorgyraeia; order Duberdicusellales; family Duberdicusellaceae; genus JAFGCB01. The sequence continues at coordinate 26,317 of JAFGCB010000005.1, forward strand.
TTACCTTAGCGAGTTACCCGGTAAATAGTACAGAACGGACAAACCTTCTGCCAAACCCCGAGAACCCTGGCATATCTCGACCGGGGAAACTTCCTTGCCATAACACAAAGAGGACAAATCTTATGCACAAAAGAAAAAATACTTAAAAACTTCTTTAAACCGGCATTCATATTGTTTCACCTCTTATTAGACTACCCCTTAACCAAAATTAAGTCAACCTCTCAAATCTTTACATTTCTTTACATTTCTGTTTCAAACAAATTTGTAAACTTACGGGTAGTTAATACTAACGGAAGCCTGCTTTTTCCAAAATGCGGGTTCTTCTCTGGTCAAAGTTATCCATTATGCGTTGCTCACTCGACCTAAAACCTTCTGACCAATAGACATATCCGGAATAAGCAGGATTGTTTCGAGTCTTACTTGACATAGGACAGGGCAGCTTCAAAGCATTATGTTTATCAACATAGTCCTGTATGATTTTATTATAGCCGTCTATCTTATCAGCAAGCTGCTGGGGCGAATTATTCTCGCTTTCTAATTTATCTAAGAAAACATCTGCCTCCTTGCGGTATTCCTCAAGATAATTATCAGCTAACCTCATCTTCTCCTCTATCGATAAATTGGAAACATTAACCTTCTTAATCTCGGCCTTTTTACCGATACTACCTATAAAACTTTTTGTATCCCGGCTAATCTTATTAAAAAAATACCTGGTTCTCTCAGTGAATTTATCCCAGTAAGAATACTCCAAACTCTTAATAAATTCTTTTCCCTCGCTGTCTTTAAAAGTAACCGAATCCTCGGTAATCTTAGTTATTTCCAACCCCTGATAATTGTCACCAACCTCAAATGTCCGGTCTCCGATTATTACCTTATCATCACATATACCGCTTATATTTATGTCTTCCGCTCCAAGGCAAAACGAAAACAGCAATAAACTAACAAAAATAAACTTCTTCATAGCACACCCCATCCTTTTAGAAATTATATCAGCAATACGTAGAGAAAGGAATGTTTTTTAGAGGGGGTATTCCAATATTCTTAAGAATATTGGAATAGTCGGTTACACCTACTTACCTAACGACCGTTAGGTGAGAAGGTGTCAAATGCACAATTTGTAAACGAGGGTGATTTGGAAAGTGTAGAAATGTAGGAAAATAAATGATTTTTAGGAAGGGTTTTTGGTTTCTTTAGCCCTGAACCGAAGTTTGTTCTGGTTTAAGGCCAGGGGCTGACCCCTTTACTTTTTTTTAGCGCTTTCCTTTGGATTGAGTGATCAAGGTTTAACCTCGATCAGGCTTTCGGGTGTCGGGTATCGGGTGTGGGGTATCGTTATATCACGGGAAATAGTTTGGATTTTGGGTAACGGGGCTTAAATAAGTATTGTGTCCCCTGATTTGGATAATTGCCTCTCTGGGTTATATGGTGAGGGTAGCCGACAACTACAACTCGGGCTATTCGCGGCATGCGGATATTCTACGGGGATATATGTCGTTTGTCAAGGAATAGGGTGTCTGCGAATTGACTCACATTAAATGTTACCGAAGCGATAGTTAAATTGAATCGTTGACTCATAATTAATGTTACCCAAAAATGAGGGCAA
>JAFGCB010000057.1 GCA_016932855.1 Candidatus Omnitrophota bacterium
AGGATCTAGGATCTAGGATCGAGGATTAACAGTTTATTTGAGGAAATCATGAACATATACCTTGTCGGCTTTATGGGCACGGGAAAGACAGCTGTAGGTAAGGCTTTAGCTAAAGAGCTTGGTTTTGGATTTGCCGACTTGGATGATTTAATTGAGGCGAAAGAAGGCTTAAAAATAGTTGATATATTTGCCAAAAAGGGCGAAAGTTATTTTAGAGACCTGGAAAGTAAGGTTTTAAAAGAGACCTCACGAAAACAAGAGCTTGTTGCCGCCTGTGGAGGCGGCATTGTATTAAGACAGGATAATCTTAATATAATGCATGATTCAGGGGCTGCTGTCTGCTTGGAGGCAAGCCCGGAAGTAATTTACCGGCGTACAAAAGACCATTTTCATAGACCTCTTTTGAACGTGGAAAATCCCCAGGCAAAGATTAAAGAATTATTAGATAAGAGAGTTTCTTTTTACGCTAAGATAAAGAATCACATCGATACTTCTGATTTAAGCATAGAGGAAGTTGTTGATAAAATAAATAAAATTATTCAGACCACAGACTCCAGGCTAGAGTAGTTTTGGTCTTTAGTCTTTGGTCTTGAGTCTTTTATCTTATGGATATGACTGACAGAGAAGCCCTGATATTACTTAATATGGTAGAAGGTCTTGGGCCTAAGAAGATAGAGAAGATCCTGTCAAGTTTAGACAAGCCCTCGGACATATTTACCGCCAGAAAAGAAGTCTTGGATAGTATCCTGGGACAGGGTCTATCGCTCGGGGTTATAAGTAAGAGAGATTCCTCTGAATTTTCCAAAGAATTAAAGCTTATTGAAAGAGAAAAGATAGATATTTTGACTATTCTAGACGGGGATTACCCGGCTTTGCTTAAAGAGATTTATGATGCGCCAGCTGTGCTATATTTAAAAGGTCAGAGAAGTTCTCTGAGGGGGAGCTGTATTGGCATTGTCGGCTCAAGGCGGGCCTCTTTCTATGGATTGAATTCTTCAGAAAGGCTTTCTTATGCTTTAGCTTGTTTGGGCTTGACAGTGGTATCGGGTCTGGCAAGGGGCATTGATACCTGCGCTCACAAAGGAGCGCTTAAAGCAGACGGATTAACAGTAGCAGTCTTAGGAAGCGGGCTTCTTAATATATATCCCAGTGAAAATAAAGGGTTGGCCCGGGAGATTTGCCTAAAAGGGTGTTTGGTTTCAGAATTTCCTTTAACCATGTCTCCTTTGAGGCAGAATTTCCCCCGCAGGAACAGAATTATAAGCGGTCTTTCCAGGGGGGTGCTTGTGGTTGAAGCAGCCAAGAGGAGCGGAGCCTTAATTACGGCAAATTTCGCCCTGGAGCAGAACAGAGAAGTTTTTTGTCTTCCCGGCAAGATTGATTCTATTCAAAGCAAGGGAACAAACTCGCTTATAAAGCAGGGCGCAAAGCTTGTTGACTCTGTAGAGGATATTTTCGAAGAGCTGGGCCTGGAGTTAAAAAATACTCTGCCGGGAAGTAGTGATAGTTTATCTTCCGAGGAGAAGCGCATATATGATATAGTAAGTTCTGAAGATAAAGATATCGAGGCAATAGCCCGAAGTTGCGGTCTTGCCAGGCCGAAACTGTACCAGGCCTTAGTTTCCCTTGAGCTTAAGAAATTAATTAAAGAACTTCCCGGTAAGGTATACGCAAGGCGATGAAGAAGTCGAAAGGTAAAGCATTAGTATTGGTTGAATCTCCTACAAAAGCGAAGACAATCAGCAGGTTCCTTGATGACTCCTATAAGATTCTTTCGTCGATGGGGCATATTGTGGATTTGCCCAAGAATAAATTGGGCATAGATATAGAGAAGAGCTTCGAGCCTTCTTATAAGGTAATTAAAGGAAGGGAAAAGCTGGTTAAAGAGATAAAGAAAGAGGCAAAAAACGCCTCAAAAGTGTATCTTGCCACTGACCCTGACAGAGAAGGCGAGGCTATCAGCTGGCATATTAAGAATTTGCTTAATGACTCTAAAGATAAGGAATTTTTAAGAGTCACCTTTCATGAGATAACCAGTGAGGCAATAAAAAAAGCCTTTGCCCATCCGGCTGGGCTTAACTTGAATAAAATAAACGCTCAGCAATCCCGGCGCATTCTCGACAGGCTGGTAGGGTACTTTCTATCTCCCTTTTTATGGAAGAAAATCTGCCGGGGCCTTTCGGCCGGCAGAGTCCAATCGGTAGCCTTAAAATTTATTGTCGATAGAGAAAAGGAAATACAGAGCTTCATCCCCAGGAAATACTACATTATAGAGGTTTATTTTAAGAAAGGCGACGCTACTTTTAAGGCCCGCCTGGTTAAGGAGAAGGGTAAGAAAATAGAACTCCCTGATAAAGAGAAGGCGGAAGAGATTAAGAGACTTATATTGAATAAGGAATTCCTTATTAAGAAAATAAACGCCCGTTCGTCTTTGCGAAAACCCTATCCACCTTTCATTACTTCAAGTCTGCAACAGGAAGCTTTTAGAAATTTTAGGTTTTCCACTACCCGGACCATGATTGCGGCTCAGAAGCTTTACGAAGGCATTGAGCTGAAAGAAGAAGGCATGGTCGGTCTTATTACTTATATGAGGACCGATTCTTTCCACATAAGCCCTCAGGCCAAAAAAGAAGCCAAGAAATTTATTCTTGAGGATTTCGGCCAGAATTATTTATCGGGTAAAGAATATAAATTTAAGTCAAAAGGCATTATTCAGGCCGCTCACGAGGCAATAAGGCCCACAGAGGTTATGCGCCTGCCCCAGGTAATGGAAGCTTCTCTTCCTGGTGATGAGGCGCGTATCTATGAGTTAATATGGAAACGCTTTGTGGCCTGTTTTATGAGTGAGGCTCAAATCGAAAATACTCAAGTAGTCTTAGGGTGTGAGCAGTTTGATTTCGTGGCTACGGGCCAAAGAGTTTTATTTGACGGTTTCTTAAAGATTTACCCCGAGAAGATTAAAGAGGATATGCTTCCTGAATTGTCGGAGAAAGAATTAATAAAATGTATTGATGTTAAGGTTGAAGAAAAAAGTACTCAGCCGCCGCCCAGGTTTAATGACGCTTCCATAGTGAGGATTTTAGAAGAGAAAGGAATCGGCAGGCCCTCTACTTACGCTCCCACCATATCTACTCTTATTTACCGGAATTATTTACGAAGGGAGAAATCAGCTTTTATTCCTACTGAGCTTGGGATAGCGGTTGTGGATCTTTTGGTTAAGTTCTTTTCCGATATCCTCAACGAGACATTCACCGCTAAAATGGAGGAAGAGCTTGATTATATAGAAAAAGGCGATATACCCTGGCAGAAAATATTAGAAGATTTTTATCCTCCCTTTAAAAAGGACTTGGAAGAGGCGGAAAAGAAGTCTGAAAAGCACTTTGAGCCTGCCGGAAGGACTTGCGAAAAATGCGGAAGACCCATGATTATAAAGCATTCCCGAAAAGGCCGTTTTATAAGCTGTTCGGGCTACCCCCAGTGCAAAAACGCCCATCCTATTACTACCGGCGTTAAATGTCCTGAATGCAAGGACGGCGAGCTTGTCGAGCGCCGAAACAGAAAAGGTCAGCGTTTTTATGGCTGCTCAAAATTTCCCGAGTGCCGATATACTTCTTCCAAGCTGCCTGATGAAACTGCAGAGCAAAACCAAACTTAGATTTTGGATGTTAGATGCTGAGCCATCATTCTTAGCACATTAGCACCCAGCACCACGCACCCGGCACCTGCGACAAAAGATCGAGACTCAGAGAAAAGCCTTAAGGCTAAAATATGCTTGATTTTCAAAGATACATAGACAAGTTTCTTTCCTATCTGGAGATAGAAAAGAATTACTCTAAGCACACATTGATTAATTATAAAAGGGATCTTTTAGATTTTTCACCTTTTATCAATAAGCCCGTCGAAAAAGTCGATTATTTTATTTTTAGAAAGTTCTTGGCGGCTTTAAACGCTAAGGGCGTTTCCAAGAAGACCCAATCACGCAAAATATCAACCCTTAAGAGCTTTTTCAAGTTTTTGCTAAGGGAAGGTTTCATAAAAACAAACCCGGCCTCGAGCATACCTTATCCCAAGCTTGAAAAAAATCTTCCCAAGTTCTTGACCGAAGAAGAAATGCAGAATTTTTTGGATAATCTTCCCCAGGAAGATTTTCTTAAAGCCAGAAATAAAGCCATTTTTGAATTGCTCTATTCTTCAGGGATACGAATATCGGAGCTTTTGGGTCTTAATATGGAAGATTTGGATTTGATGGGCGGGGTTATAAAGGTTAAAGGTAAAGGGAAAAAAGAAAGAATTCTGCCTATAGGAGGAAGTTCCGAGAAGATTCTGAAAAAATATCTTCAATTCAGGAATTCATCCGACAAGGCCTTGTTTCTGAATAGATTCGGAAAGCGTATTTCAGCCGTAGGCATACGCAAGGCAATAAATAAATGCGCAAAACTTCTAGCCCTTAAAGAAAGGATTTCGCCTCATGTATTCAGGCATTCATTTGCCACTCATCTTTTGAATAGAGGAGCGGACTTGCGCAGCGTCCAGGAGCTATTGGGCCATTCCAATATTACCACTACCCAGGTTTACACTCACTTGACGGTGGATAGGTTAAAGAGCGTATACCAGAAAGCCCATCCCCGGGCAAGAAGATAGAGGGGTTAAGACAAATAGCCGAGTTGAATCCTAGATGCTAGATTTTCGGGTGTAGCGTATAGGGCATGGGGTGTCGGCAAGATAAATACGACACCCGATACGCGATGCCCGATGCCCGAAAAATGAGGACCAAAGAAAAGTTTACGGTCTAAGTATTATGCATGAATTTTTGATTCCCTTTTACGACATAGGCTTCTTATTTGCTTCGGTTTTATTTCTTATGAAGTATTCCTTAAAGAGAAGGATTAGCCGTGAGCTTTTGGAGAGGCTTTTTCTGCCCGGCAGTTCAATGACTTTCTTTAAGGACTTAGACAGGCCTATCTGGATTCATGCCGTAAGCGTTGGTGAAGTAAATTCCTTAAAACAGTTTCTAGACAGATTAAAGGAAATTTTTCCCGAAAAAAAAGTAGTAATTTCCGTGGTTACGCCCACGGGAAAGGCCCTTGCCGATAAGCTTTACAAGGACAAAGCCCATATTTTTTATTTGCCTTTAGATTTAAGCTTTATAATAAAGAAAGCAGTCGGCCTTATAAACCCCGGTATTTTTTTATGCCTTGAAACCGAAATCTGGCCTAATTTATATTTTTTCTTGAATAAAAGAAAAATACCCATCCTTATTTTTAATGCCCGGATATCCGATAAGAGCCTTAAGCTCTACAGGCTGGTCAGACTGTTTTTACTGCCTACATTGAAAAAGGTAAATTTTGTGGCTGCCCAGGATAGGACAGCTTTGGATAGATTCCTTTACTTAGGCGTCAGAAACTGCTCGGTTCGAATTACCGGCAATATGAAATTTAGAAGTATAAAACCTTCTGAGAGCAGAATTAAGGAGTTTAAGGACTCAAAAGAAGTACTTGTTAAAAACAGTAATTTGCTAATTGTGGCCGGAAGCACCCATGGTCCCGAAGAAGAGATTTTGCTAGATGTTTATAGCGAGATTATAAAGGATCCTCCGGGAGCGTGCCTTTTGCTTTGCCCCCGCCACGTAGAAAGAACACCGGCGGTATTAAAAGCTATAGAAGGCCGTGGTTTTCTCCCTCTAAAATTAAGCAGTGTTTCGGAAGTATCCAAGCCCGAGGTAAATGCGAAGACTGTTTTTATTCTTGATACCACAGGAGAGCTTATTTATTACTATAGCCTGGCGGATATTGTCTTTGTAGGCGGAAGTATGGCAAAGCACGGCGGCCATAACATACTGGAGCCTGCTTATTTCTCCAAGCCGGTAATATTCGGCAGGTTTATGTTTAATTTCGCCGATATTAGAAGCGCTTTTTTAAATAATAAGGCCGGCATAGAAGTAAAAGATAAAGCCGAGCTCAAAGAGGCCTTAATAAGCCTTATTAAAGATGGTAATTTACGCAGGCAGTTAGGACAGCGGGGCCGCGCGATTATTGATAGTTCAAAGGACAGCATTGAGGAAAACATCAATATTGTAAAAGAATTTCTTCCACAAGACACAAGACACAAGACACAAGACACAAGACCGAAGGCGCGGTTGTTATAGAATGTTTTTTACGTATTCGTATTTTAAGTCTGTAGTCTTTGGTCTTGAGTCTATGGTCTAAAAAATATGGGTATTCGAAACTATTATATTGATTTAGCCGAGGGAAAAAGAAAAGGTTTTTTATCCTTTGTTTTTAAAGTTTTTTTCTTCATACCAACATGTCTTTATTGGCTGGTGATTTCTTTAAGAAATTTCTTCTACCATAAGAATTTTATACTGAAAGAAGAGGCTTTTAAAATACCGGTTATAAGCGCGGGAAATATAACTTGGGGGGGTACAGGAAAGACCTCGTTGGTTATAGCCTTAAGCAAGCTATTCTCCTTAAGTAAAGTTGCTGTATTTACCCGGGGTTACGGCAGTGACGAGAAAGACATGCTCGAGGAACTTTTAAGCAAAGAGCAGGCTAAGATTATTTCCGGCAAGGACAGGGTAAGGTTGCTTAGAGAAGCCGAATCCCTTTATGATTTAGCTATTCTTGATGACGGCTTTCAATATAGGAGAATAAAACGAGATTTGGATATACTGCTTATAAACGGCAATAATCCTTTTGGATCAGGGACCCTGATTCCTTCGGGAAGTTTAAGAGAGCCGAAAGCTTGCATAAAAAGGGCAGATGTAGCAGTTATTATGCACGCGGATAACGAAAATCTTAAAAACTATCTAAAAACTTTAAGTCCTAAGATTGATATTTTTAACGCCTATTACCAAGTAGAGGGACTGGCGGATTTAAAAGGAAATACCTACTCAAAAGAGGAGCTGGCAGATAAAAAGATCGCTTCTTTTTGTGCCATTGGATATCCTGAAGGATTTATAAAGTCCCTTGGTAGCCTAAGCTTAAGGCCGCTTATAAGATTTATTTATCCTGACCACCATATACTTTTAGAAGAAGAATTCAGGGAAATAGAGAGAAAGTGCGAATTATCAGGGGTTAAGGATTTGATAATCACGGCCAAGGATAAAACCCGATTTAAGTTTTTTACTCAACTTTCTATATGGATACTTAAGGTGGCTTTAAAGATAGAGCCGCAAGAGGATTTCTTAAGCTTGGTTCAAAGGCGAGCCGGCTTAAAAATAGAAAGTAAAACCCTTAAAAAACAAGGCTTGTAAAGATGTATTTTCTTTTAGTTCTTGTAAGCAGATTATTCTGTTTTCTTCCCAAAAGACTTTCTTTGTCTATTGGATCCGGCATCGGGTATTTGTTTTTTCTTTTTAGCAAGAGGAAGAAAGCCCAGGCTTTGAAAAACTTAAAGCTCGCGTTTCCCCGGAAAACCTACAACGAGCTTCTTGAGATAGTAAGAAAAAGCTTCCAGGATTTCGGCATGAGTATCATTGAAAGCTTGAGAATTCCCAAAGAGAATAAAGATTTTTCAAGCAGCGGATTTATTATTGAAGGCGAGGAGTACCTTTCCTCTATAGTCAAAGACAAAGGTATGTTTAGCGGCATCCACATGGGCAGCTGGGAGCTTTTTAACATATCTTTAGCCAAGCTGTTCAGCTATTTTGTAATTGCCAGGCGACAAAAGCATAGGCCTTTCGAGGAATTCCTGCACCGTCAGAGAATAAGGGAGGGTTTGCATATTGTATATGAGGACGATGCAAGGGGTCTTATCCGCCATCTTAAAAAAGGATATATCCTGGGGTTGGTCTTTGACCACGGCTCAAGAGATTCCAATATATTCGCGGAATTTTTCGGAAAACTTATTCCGGTGCCCATGGGGCCTTTAAGGCTTGCTCTTAGCTTCAAGAAGAAGATATATCCGGGATGTTTTACCAGATGCAATAAAGTCTATCATAAGCTAAAGCTCTTTCCGCCGGTAGAGGTAAAGACCGAAGATGATTTTCCTAAAGCAGCCCAGCAATTAAACGCTTATTATGAGGAATTCTTAAAAGAAAACCCCGAAGGTTATCTTTGGTGGTATAAAAGATTTAAAAGAAGCAAGAATTTACATATATTAATATTAAGCGATTCAAAAGCAGGGCATCTTAAGCAGTCTTTAAGTTTAGCCAGTCTTATAAAGGAGAAAAGACCGCAGTCTTATGTAGACATTGTCGAGATTAATTTATCCAAAGCCAAAAGGGCTCTTCTTGATATATGTAATTTATTTTCTTCAAGTCAATGCCTGGGTTGCGGGTCTTGCCTTAGGCGTATTTTGGGAAGAGATTTTGAAAGATTATACAGGTACGCCGATATTTTTCTATCCTGCGGAAGCAGCCTTTCTTCGCTGAACAGAATCCTATCTTATGTCTTAGACGCGAAGTCTTTTATCATCCATAAGCCGAATATAGGCATGCACAAACATGATTTAGTAGTCTTGCCTTCTCATGACCTGGCTGCTTGCCGTAAGAATATAGTAAAGACGAGCGGGTCATTTTCTCTATTGGATATTCGGGAATTAGAGGAGGCTAGAGACAAGCTTAAGGAAATTTCAGGCGGCTTCTCGGGTGAACTTCCTAAAATCGGTGTTTTTATAGGAGGACCCCTGGATAAAGGATATAAGCAGAAAGACAGCATAAATTTATTAAAGATCTTAAAGAGCATTTCTAAAAGAAACAATTGGCAGCTTTTTATCACTACTTCCAGGAGGACCCCTTCTTTTGTAGAGGAATACTTGAAGCAAAGCTTTAAACATGCCCCACTTTTAGTCATTGCCAACGAGAAGAATTTTCCTTTTGTAGCTCCCGGTATAATCAGCCTCTGTGATGCAGTGGTTGTTTCGTCTGATTCGATTTCTATGATTACCGAGTCTGGCCAGGTAAAACCTACCTTGGTTTTCGATATCTTTCACGCCTCTAAAAGCAAAAAGCACGCTGAGTTTGTTGCTGAGCTCTCAAAAGAGGGCAGGGCTTTAAGGGTGGATAGCGACACCTTGGAGCATTTACTAAAAGAGGTTCTTGAGAAAAAGATTGTGTTAAAAGGGATCGACAACAAGAGCTTGGTTGAAAAAGCTCTTGAGCTAAAACTATAAATAGTATGAATATCCTTCAAATAATTCCCCGTCTTGATTTGGGAGGCGTAGAAAGAGGAGTTGTCGATTTTTCCAAATATATAGTTGATTTAGGCCACAGGTCCGTGGTTATTTCTTCGGGAGGAAGACTAGTCGATGATTTAGTTAAATCAGGCACGGTTTATTATCAACTTCCGGTTCACAAAAAGTCCTTTTTTTCTGCTTTTTACTGTATAAGAGAAGTCAGGAAGATAATCTTAAGAGAAAAAATCGACATAGTGCATTCAAGGTCCAGGGTACCCCATTGGATAGGTTTTTTTGCGGCCCTGAAGAGCCCGGCCCAGTTTATTATTACCGCTCACGGCTATTATTCAGTGCATTTTTTCTCGAAGATAGTTTCCTTGGCCAAATTTGTTATTTCTCCGAGTAATGTCGTAAGCCGCCACTTGGTAGAACGCCTAGGCGTCAGCCCTTCCAAGATATCCGTTATTAACCGGGGTTTAAATCTGGAAGAGTTTGAGTTTCTGCCTTTATCCAGCCGGAACTTCAAAGAAATAAAACTCTGTTTTATAGGTAGGATATCTCCCATAAAAGGAATAGAGTATTTTATAGAAGCGGTAAATGAGCTGACGAAAAGTTTTCCTGACATCAGAGGCTTAATCGCCGGCAGCGCTTCGGCTAAGCATAAAGAGTACGAGAGTTTCTTAAGAAAAAAAGTATCAAGGCTGGGGTTAAACGATAAAATAAACTTTTTAGGACGAAAGAACCCATCGGATCTTTTAAATGATTGCCATATTTTAGTTTTGCCTTCGCTTGTGCCTGAGTCTTTCGGCAGGGTTGTTATCGAGGCTCAGGCAAAAGGCGTTGTTTGTATCGCTACTTCCTTAGGCGGCCCGAGCGAGATAATAAAAGATAAGCTTACCGGATTTCTGGTTCCTGCTTACGACAGTATGGCTATCGCGGCCAGAGCCAAAGAAATCATAAAATCCCGCGGCCTGTATGAAGAATTAACCCAAAGAGCCCGCAGGGAGGTGGAGGAGAAATACCTTCTTAATATAATGTCGGATAAAGTCCTTAAGGCGTACGAAAAAGCTTTAACGACTTTTAACATATTAGTCATAAAACTTTCTTCCCTCGGGGATGTGGTCCTGGCAACGGCTACTTTTAATACTTTAAAAAAATATTTTCCTGATTCTTTTCTTACGGTTTTATCCAGCCGTTCTTATTTTAAGATAATAGAAGACAGCGACTTCGTTGATGAAGTTATTGTATATGAGCCGGAAAAGTCACGCCTTAAAGAGCTTATGCGCCTAAGCAATATTTTACGCCGGAAAAACTTTGATATTGTAATTGATTTGCAAAATAACAATTTTTCCCATCTTTTGTCTTTTCTTATCTTTCCTAAGAAAAGCATAGGTTTTGACAGGAAATTGAGCTTTCTTCTTGATAAGAGAGTAAACTACAGGACTGCAAGGAGGCTGGGGCCTCTGCAATCACAGACAAGGCTTCTTGATGTTTTGGGAATAAGCGCTATAGAATCAAGCAGCCTTAAAGTAAACCAGAGTTCTTTATCGTATATAGAGAATATCTTCAAAGAGGAGGGCGTAAGCCCCTATGAGAGTATTGCGGGTATAAATGTAGAGGCTTCGGCGAAATGGAAAACAAAAAATTTAAAAATAAAGACCCTTAAAGATATAATTGAGTATCTTATAAAAAAAGGGTTTAAGGTTATCTTGATGGGTTTAAGAGAAAGTTTCGATAAGGCTGAAGACTTAAGAGCCTTAAGCCCCGAGGCCGTATTTAACTTTTGCGGGAGAACTGATTTGAAGCAGCTTGTTGCTTTGATATCCAAGGTGGGCATATTTATAACTCCTGACAGCGCTGCTTTCCATGTCGGGGCGAGCTTAAATATACCCACTATAGGCATATTCGGCCCTACCGATCCTGCCAGACACGCGGTCTTAAGAAACAATGTATTTATAGTCCAGCGCAAGCTAAAATGCCTTTGCTGCTATAAGAAGGATTGCCGACATAAGAAGTGCATGGACCTGGACTTAAGCGATTTTTCTGAGATAATCGATAACATCGAAGGTATGCAGAGTAAGCCCCCCGTGGATAGGCAGCAGACAACAACGAATAGCAGTGAATAACCATGAATATACTTCTTCTTACCACCCATCTTAATATCGGGGGTATCCCCCGTTATGTTATAAATTTGGCAAAATCTTTTGCCTCGCAGGGCGGGCATGTTTTTTTGGCAAGTTCTAAAGGCTTCTGGCAAGGGGAGCTTGAAGAGGCGGAAAACATAAAACTTGTATTTATACCTATAAACACAAAATCAATACTATCTTTAAAAGTAATAAAGTCCTTTTTTGTGTTGAGTAGATTTCTTAAGGATAACAAGGTAGATATTATCCACGCCAATACCCGGGTGACCCAGTTTTTAGCCTGCCTTTTGTATAGAGTTAACCGCATTCCTTACGTTTCCACTTTTCACGGCTGTTACCGGACGCATTTATTTCGAAGATTGTTCAAGTGCCAAGGGTTGGTTTCTATAGCTGTAAGCAATTTCGTAAAAGAGCACGCAGTAGTTAAACTTGGCTTAAAGGATGAGGATATAAGAGTGATTCATAACGGCCTGGATATTAAGGGGCGCGCTAATTTTAGGCCTCAAGATGAGGAGGTTCCAAGAGATAAGTTAAAGGGCTATCCTATTATCGGCACAGTAAGCAGGCTTACTCCCGAGAAGAATATCCGTTTTCTTATAGAGGCCATGCCTCTTATCTTAAATAAGTTTCCCCAAGCCTGCCTGGTTATCTTAGGCCAGGGCAAGGAAGAAGGCTTTTTAAGAAAGACAGTCCAAGAACTTTCCCTGGAAAGCAAAGTAATTTTTCTAAAGAAGATAAATCCTTATTCAGTATATAATAGCCTGGATGTGTTTATTTCTTTAAGTACAGACGAGCCTTTTGGATTTAACGTAATAGAGGCCCAGATAAGCGAGGTCCCGGTAATAGTATCATTATCAGGAGCCTTAAAAGAAATAGTTGATGATAGAATAAACGGCTTGTGCCTTAAAGATAAAGCCCCCGGGAGCATCATAGAGGCTTTGACTTTTATCCTGGAAAACGAGGAATCAAGAAAAGCAATGATTGTAAATGCCAGAAAAAAGGTAGAGAGTTGTTTTAGCCTGGAAAGGATGGCCCGGGATACCTTAGCCGTATATAAGTTAGCATTAGAGAAGGATAGCCTCAAACCGTAGTTAGGCCTGTTATGAATAGAGTATTAATAGTTTTTCCTAATTGGATAGGGGATTGCTTAATGGCTACACCGGCCTTGAGGGCCCTTAAAGAAAATAAAAAAAGTTCTTTCATAGGGATTATTGTTCATGAAAGGGTTTCGGATATCTTTAAAAATAGTCCCTTTGTAGACAGGATCATCGAATCTAATTTTCCAAAAAATATATTCGGCAAATTAAGTCTTATATCTAAAATATCCAGGGAAAAGTTTGATACGGTCTTTCTTCTTAAGCCTTCTTTTACAAAATCTTTTGTTTGTAAGGTTTCGGGAATAAAAGATATTGTGGGCTTTAAGTCAAAGAAGTTTACTTTTATAAATAAACCCATAGAGCCTGCCGAAGCCGATGTCCATAAAATGGATTATTATTTAAGGCTTCTGGAGAAATCCGGCCTTAAAGTAGAAAAAAAGAAATCAGAATTTTTTCTGAGTGACCAAGAGCGTAAGCAGGCCCAAGCCTTTTTAAAAGATTTGCCTTTAAAGAAGTTCAGAATAGCTGTTCATCCCAGGGCTAATTGGGATCTTAAGATGTGGCCCGCGGAACGCTTTGCAAGCCTTTGCGATAGGTTGATAGAAGACTTGGAATGCTGCCTTATTATTACCGGGACAAAACAAGACCTTGATCTTTGTTCGCGAATAGGCGGTTTAATGGTTAATAAGCCTTACATACTTGCCGGCAAGACGAACTTACGAGAATTAGCCGCCTTATTAAAGGAGGTTGATTTATTTATTTCGCCTGATACAGGGATAATGCATTTGGCAGCAAGTATAAATACACCGCTTATCGCTTTATTCGGGGCGACAAGTCCTTTTTTAAACGGCCCGAGGGCAGATGGTGCTATGAAAATTATATATAATGATACAGGCTGCGAAAAACCCTGCTATAAGCTGGGTTGCCGGGATAATATATGCATGAAGAATATCTTTGTAGAAGAGGTCTTTAAGGCAGCCAAAGAGATGCTATTGGTTAGCAGACAGCAGAGGCATTAATTTTAAAATCCCAATCCCCAAATCCCAATAGGTTTTGGATTTGGGATTTAGGATTTATTTGGGATTTGGTAGTATTGGGATTTGGGATTTAATTTGTTTGCCTGTTGCCTAGACAGAAATTTTCGCTTTTACATTTGAAATTATTGTGGATATGACGAGGATATTCATAAATTTTCCTACAAACTTAGGTGACGTTATTCTTGCCTTGCCGGCATTAGACAGGCTGAAAGGTAATTTTCCCGAAAGCAGGATTACGGCGATAGTTTCTACTAAGACCAAAGATTTTCTCTTCCGGCATAATTTAATCGATGAATTAGTCCTTTACGATAAGTCTTGGCCTATGGATAAAAAGCGCGAATTTGCCTTTTCTCTGCGGGGCAAGTTCGATGTCGCCGTTGACTTAAAGAATACTTTCTTTCCTGTTATTAGCGGGGCGAAATTAAGGACTCCTTTAATAAGATTTTTTCCTAAGAATATGCATATTACCGATAAGTACCTTGGCCTTATTTCTAAGTTTACGAGCCCCGATAAAAACATAAGAGGAGAGTTTATTCTTGAGCCTAAGGAAAAAGATAAATGGGATAAGTCCGGGATAGTAAGCTCTGTATTTATCGCCTGTTCTTCCCGCTCAATCGTTAAAAAATATCCTTACCAGAATTTAAAGGAGATGGTTGAGCTTCTAGAAAAGGATTACCACGTAGTTATTTTAGGTGTTCAGGATGACCGCTCGTTTTACGCAGATATCCTTAAGCTTAAAGGAGTTGTTGACCTTGTGGGCAAGACCAGCATGATTGATATATTTTATCTTCTTAAGAATTACGCCTGTCTTGTTGTAGGTGTTGATTCAAGCATCTTGCATTTTGCCAGCTATCTTAATGTGCCTTGCGTCAGCATGTTCGGGCCTACTCATCCCGGCCGTTCGTATCCAAAATCCAAGGGTTCTGTAATCCTGTGCAATGAAGAGTTGGCCTGCAGGCCCTGCGAGAAGCCGACTTGTAAATTCAACCATGAATGCATGAAGGTAGACGCCAGGGATATTGCCAAGGCAGTAAGAAAAATACTTAATAAATGAAAAAACCAGAGAAATATTTAACATTGTTACACGGTTACGGTTGCGTAGCTGGAAACGTATAGCGTCTATCGTTAATCGTAACTGAGATGATGGACATTAAACATTTAACGATTCCAGCTACGAAACTCTTCGACGTGCAGTATTGCTAATGAGAAAACCAGAGCGAATATTAATAGTGCGTACCGATAGAATAGGAGACGTTGTCTTATCTACGCCGGCAATAAAAAATATCCGCAGGACATGCCCCGAAAGCTATATTGCTTTTATGTGCCGGCCTTATACAAAAGATGTTCTTGAAGGCAATCCTTATCTTAATGAGGTTATTGTCTATGATAAGTACGGAAAGCATAAAGGTTTTTTTTCAACACTCAAATTTTCCCGGCATTTAGCAAAGAAGAAATTTGACTGGGCAATAATCTTACATCCTACCAATAGAGCTAATATGGTTACTTTTCTTGCCGGTATACCTTTTCGGGTCGGCTGGGATAAAAAAATGGGTTTTTTTCTTAATAAAAGGATACCCCATCTTAAACATAAGGGTGAAAAGCATGAGCTGGAGTATTCTTTGGATATTTTAAGGGAAGTAGGAATTCAAATAACCGATAAAGAGCCTTTTATTCCGGAAAACCAGGCTGAAGATTCCTGGGTAGAGAGTCTTTTGAAAGAGAACAATATAGACTATAAACGGGACAGGGTTGTTGGTTTGGGAATAGGGGCGAGTTGTCCTTCCAAGGTTTGGCCCTCGAGATATTTTGGTCAACTGGCAGATAAACTTAAAGAGGAATTAAAAGCTAAGATTATAGTCTTGGCTGAAGCTAAAGAAGAAAGGCTTACCGCAGAGTTTAGAAAAATTTACGGCCAGGATTTCCTGGATTTAACCGGAAAGTTATCTTTAGCCAGGGCTTTTGCCTTACTCAGGAAGCTTTCTTTATTTATAGGCAATGATTCAGGACTGATTCATGTGTGTTGGGCAGTTAAAACTCCGGTAATTTCTATATTCGGAAGAAAAGACCCAGGCCTTTCGCCTAAGCGCTGGGCCCCTTTGGGTAAGGATTCCTATATTTTCCACAAAGATGCCGGTTGCGATAAATGCTTGGCTCATAACTGTAAAAAAGGATATCTCTGTCTTGAGGCGATAAAGCCTAAGGAAGTATTTGATAAGGCTTTAGCCATTCTTTTTTTACAAAACTGATTCAAACAGTTTTGTAAAGAGCAAAACCGGGCTACTTTTGGCAGCCCGGTTTTTATTTACTTTATTTTTGAGTATTTGTGATTACTTTTTAATAATTTTTACTTAGTCCTAGGTTTTAACGGGTTTTTTGGTTCCGGGTATTCTATCGGTGATTCATTCGGGTCTATTACTGTTTTGGTTATGTCAAGCAAATTCCCGTCAGCATCGAATATACTGTTAGTAATGATAGTTTTGACTAACTTTCCTTGATCATCAAAGATTTTCTTTTCTTCTACTATTAGTTTGTGCCCTGTGTTTTCGTCAATAAATTCCGAGGTCTTAGTTCTATAGCTTTCGCCGGTTTCCTTATTTATCATTACAGTAAGAATTTCGTTTACTAATTGCCAGTCGTACGTTGGCGGTTCCGGTGTATTCTCTGGTTCGTCGATATCGGCAGCATCACGAGCCGGGATAAATCCTTTAATTCCTTGTGGCATAGTCGGAATATTTCTTTCCTTTGAAGTTTCTTCTGCCCGGGAGACTCCCTGAAGATTTCCTAAAACCATTATAACCGCTAGTATAAAATTTATTGTTTTTGTTTTACTCATTCTAACCCCCCCCTGTTTTGTATTGCGTGTTATTTAAATCTATAAAAAACCAGGCTGGTTAGTTTTATAAGCCCAGCTATTTACGTTTTTTCTTTTCCTGTTTTTTTTGTTTTGATTACCCGTGGCTTTTTAGGTTATCGTATATGTATACCATATACACACTTCAAGAGTCAAGGGGGGGGTATATTTTTTTGACGACAAATGATATTGGGCAGAATTACGTTATATTTATTTAGCCCCCACGCGCTTGATTAGTCAATAAATTGAGTTTGCGGTAGGTTGATTTATATGATAAAATCTCCTCAAATGAAACCAAGATTATACTCCATACATAAGCGAAAAAGTAAGGTTAACCTTTCTCAATTTGCCAAGGCCGGCAAGGCAAAATTAACCTCTTTGCTTTTAAAGAACCTGCCTCATACACCGGTAGTAAAAAACCTAAAAGATTTGGCCGCCAAGATTAAACAGGCTCGCAAGAAGAAGAAAGAAATAATATTTATGTACGGAGCCCATATTATTAAATGCGGCTTGTCGCCTTTAGTAATTGACCTAGTAAAGAAGGGATTTATAACTTCTCTGGCTACCAACGGAGCAGGCATAATCCACGACTTTGAAATAGCTCTATGCGGAAAAACCTCGGAAGACGTAGCTAGTAATCTTAAAAAAGGTATGTTCGGAATGGCCAGAGAAACAGGCGCTTTTATAAATAAAGCGGCAAGTCTGGCTTTTAAGAGGGATATAGGCCTGGGTGAGTCGTTGGGAAGGCTTATAGATGAAGAAAAATTAAAATATAGAAATCATAGTATTTGTTTCGAGGCTTTTAGGAAAAAGATTCCTTTCTGCGTTTTTGTAGGCATCGGCACTGATATTGTCCATCAGCATCCGGATGCAAACGGTGCTTTTATAGGATTTTCCTCATTTCGTGATTTCCGGATATTTCGTGAAGTTGTTTCAGGTCTTGAAGCAGGGGTGGTGATAAATTTCGGCTCAGCGGTTATTTTGCCGGAGGTGTTCTTAAAAGCCCTGAACCTATCCAGAAATCTGGGTTTTAAGGTAAGAAACTTCACCGCCGCAAACTTTGATATGCACGCTATGTACAGGGCTTACGAAAATGTGGTAAACAGGCCAACCCAGGGTAAAGGCCATTATTTCATAGGTTATCATGAGATAATGCTGCCTCTTTTATATCAGATGCTACTTAATCAGATATGAAGAAACTGGTAAGTAAAAGCAAGCTTATCGGGTTTATACCCAAAATGCGCAAAGTTAGAGCTTTAGTCGTAGGCGATGTCATACTCGACCATTATATCTGGGGAAGCGCTGATAGGCTTTCTCCCGAGGCTCCCATACCCGTGGTCTTGGCTAATAAAGAGGAGTATTTCTTAGGCGGCGCTTCTAACGTTGCCCATAACATCAGCGCTTTAGGGGCTAAAGTAAGCATTTGCGGCACGATGGGGGCTGATTTTTATTCCCAGAGGCTTAAGTCTTTATTAAAGAATAAGAAAATCGCTCAAGATTTGCTTATTGCTGACAAGACCAGGCCCACTACTCTTAAGACAAGAGTGATTGCCCAGCGTCAGCAGGCAGTAAGGATTGATTGGGAGAGCTGTGAATTCCTTTCTTCAAAAGTCAACAAAGAAATCACCGCGTTAATAAGAAAGAACATCAATAAGTTCGACGTGGTAATAATAGAGGATTACGGAAAAGGCGTGGTGAATCCCACCCTTCTGGAAGAATTGGTTTGTCTCTGCAGAAAGAGCAAAACTATAATTACGGTTGACCCCAAGGAGGAGCACCTGGATTATTATAAAGGAGTTACTGCCTTAACGCCCAATCTTAAAGAGGCCGAGTATGCTGTAGGCATTAAAGCAAGGAACAGTAAAGATTTGAGCATGCTGGCTAAGATGCTTTTGGACCGCTTAAATCCCCAGGCTTTGCTTATTACTTTAGGGGACAAGGGGATGAAGCTCTTTCTTGAAGGCGGCAAGTCTTTTCATCTGCCTACTTATGCTTTAGAGGTTTTTGATGTTTCAGGAGCGGGCGATACAGTGATAGCTGTTTTTAGTCTTGCTCTGGCGAGCGGAGCTTCCTTTCTTGAGGCGGCCGCGCTTTCTAATTTTGCCGCTGGTATTGTAGTAGGAAGGCTGGGGGTGGCAGTAACCAATCCCGCGGAACTTAAGAAGAAAATCCTTTCTCATTAAAATAAAGACTATATTTAAAAAATAACATGTTGCAGGTAGTAGGAGTAATTCCGGCCAGAATCGCATCCACCCGCCTTGAAGAAAAACTGCTTAAACCCTTGGCAGGCAGGTCTGTTATTGAGTGGACCTGGGCCAATGCCAGGAAAAGTAAAAGAATTGATGATTTAATAATAGCCTGCGACGACGAAAGAGTCTTAAAGACAGCCCAGGGCTTCGGCGCAAAAGCAGTCTTTACCTCGGTCAACCATTCTTCGGGAACCGACAGGATCAGCGAGGCGGTCTCCCAGATCGAGGCTAAAATTGTCATAAACATTCAGGCTGACGAGCCGTTAATACATCCGTCCACCATTGATTCTTTGGCTGACCAGATGCTTGGAAATCAAGACCTGGTTATGTGCACGGCAGCAAAGGAGATTACTGACCAAGAGGAGATCGCTAATCCTAACGTAGTAAAAGTGGTTATGGACAAAGACAATTTCGCCTTATATTTTTCGCGGGCCTCGATTCCTTTCCCCAGGGACAAAGAATGCAGTCCTAAATATTATAAGCATATAGGCATATACGCCTACACCAAAGATTTTCTTTATATTTTCAAAAATCTTCCTGCTGGCCGGCTTGAGCAGATAGAAAAACTCGAACAGCTAAGGGCTCTGGAAGCCGGTTTTAAGATTAAGGTTATTTCAACTTCGTTTGATTCCTGGGGCATAGATACGGAGCAAGATTTAATAAAGGTTGAAAGAATCCTTGCCGAGAAAGGTTATGCCTAAGAGCGGTAAACAAAATAAGTTCATATTTATCGGAGGGCCTTGCGTCATAGAGAGCGAAAAAAAAGCTTTTGACATTGCTAAGAGTCTTAAGGATATTACTTCAAGCTACCCTTTATATTTTATATTTAAGGCTAGTTTTGATAAGGCAAATCGGACTTCTATTAAATCCTTCAGAGGCCCGGGTCTAAAAGAGGGTTTAAGGATTTTGGCCAATATCAAGAGATCCCTGAATATACCTGTTCTTAGCGACGTACACTGCCCGCATCAGTTAGGCCAGGCGTCTAAGGTATTGGATGTAATTCAAATACCGGCTTTTCTTTGCCGGCAGACCGATTTAATCACCGAAGCAGCCCGCAGCGGCAAGACCGTAAATATCAAGAAAGGTCAGTTTGTTTCGCCTTATGACGTAAGGTACATAATAGAAAAGGTTAAAAAGACCGGCAATAGTAAAATATTCATTACTGAAAGAGGAGCTTGCTTCGGCTACAATAATCTCGTGGTTGATTTCAGGTCTTTCGGGATTCTGAAGTCTTTTGGTTATCCGGTTATTTTTGATGCCACTCATTCGCTGCAGCTTCCCTCGGCAGCGAGCGGCTTATCTGCAGGCGAACCCGAGTTTATTATTCCTATGGCAAGAGCCGCGGTTAGCTTCGGAGTAGACGGACTTTTCTGCGAGGTTCATCCCAGCCCTAGCAAGGCTTTGTCCGACAAGGCCACGAGTCTTAGGCTAAGCAGTTTAAATAAGCTGCTTGAAGAAATTTTTAAGATAAAGAAGGCTTTAGGGTAAAGATAGTTATAAGACTGCCATGAAAAAATCCAGTAAGAAAAATATTGTAAGCTGGGCCAAAGAGACGCTGAATATGGAAGCTCAGGCTATATTGGATTTGGTAAGACGCTTAGATAAGTCTTTTGTCCGGGGCGTAGATACTCTCTTTAACTGTCAGGGAAAAGTTGTAGTTACGGGTATGGGTAAGGCCGGAATAATCGGCCAAAAATTTTCAGCTACCCTTTCGTCGACCGGGACTCCTTCAATATGGCTTCATCCGGCAGAGGCAGTTCACGGAGATTTGGGCAGGGTCCTAAGTAACGATGTAGTAGTCATTCTGTCCTATAGCGGAGAAACCGAAGAGATTAAAATACTTCTGCCTTTTCTTAAGAAAATAGGCTCAAAAATAATATCCTTAACCGGAAACAAAAAATCCTTCCTTTCGCAATATTCAGATGTTGTCCTGGACGTAACCGTAAACAGGGAAGCTTGTCCTTTGGGGCTTGCGCCCACAACCTCTACTACCGCCATGCTGGGTCTTTGTGATGCGATATCCACGGTTCTGCAGAAAATGAAAGGATTTAAAGAAAAGGATTTTGCTTTTTATCATCCTAAGGGAAGCTTAGGAAGAAAGCTTTTACTTAAAGTTGAGGATTGCATGCGCAAGGGAAAGGATAACCCTACTATTGATCAAGATACTTCCGTATCCAAGACCCTTCTTGATATTACCAGAGCCAGGGCCGGAGCCGCGGTTATTGTGGATAAAAACAAGAAGGTCGTGGGTATTTTTACCGACGGAGACTTAAGAAGGCACCTGGGAAAAGACCCTAAATTGCCGAAGAGAAAAATTAAAGAAGTAATGACGAAAAACCCCACGCTGGTTGTTAAAGATATCTTAGCAACCGAGGCCATGCGGATTCTGGAGAATAAGAAGATAGACGAAGTCCCGGTGGTCGATAAAAAGGGAAAGGCCGTCGGCCTTTTAGACGTCCAGGATTTATTAAGAGCCGGAGTGGTCTAATCGTACCGCGTACTGCGTGCTGAGACATATTTAATTACGCGGTACGCAGTACTAAAATAGCTTTCTAAGTTTGCGCAATATGAAGCAAGACATACTGGAAAAACTTAAGAAGATAAAGTTATTGATACTCGATGTGGACGGGGTGCTTACCGAAGGCAGCATTATTTACGATGACCGGGCAAGGGAGCTTAAGGTTTTTAACGTAAAAGACGGCCTGGGAGTTTTCTTATTGAAGCAAGCCGGTATAAAGTCGGTAATATTGAGCGCTAGAAGCTCCAAAGTGGTAAAAAGAAGAGCAAAGGATATGCACATAGTTGATGTATTCGCCGGCTACCCCAAAGAACAATATCTGGACAGGATAATGCAGAAATACAAGGTTGGTTTTGATGAGGTCTGTTTTATCGGAGATGACCTTATTGATATTGAAGTAGCGAAAAAAGTGGGATTATCGGTAGCCGTGGCTGACGCCTGCAGAGAGCTTAAGGGAGCAGCGGATTTTATAACCGAGCATAAAGGCGGTCAGGGAGCAGTAAGAGAAATTGTTGAAATGCTTCTTAAGGCCCAGGGTCTTTGGCAGTGGGATAAGGCAAGCTCTTAGTTGCTTAAGGAAAGAGTCTAAAAAACCCTTAATTTTATGGGATATATGCTTGTCCGGCCAATTGTATTGATTTGTATTTCTGTTTGTGTTATCCTTAAATAAAAGGGGGTAGAGATGAAGAAGTTAATAATAGTAGTTGTTATTTTATTGATGTCCGCTGGTTTTTGCCTTGCCCAGAGCGCTTTAAAAGAGCGCATGGCTAAGGTGGTAAAAGTCGATGGCGATGTCCAGGTTATGTTTAAGAATTCGGATGCCTGGCAGAAGGCCGAAGAAGAGATGGTTCTGTCAGAAGGGGATGTCATTAAGACCGGTAAAGTGGGGGCTGCCCTTCTTAATATAGAAGGCGATTCCAAAGGATCTTTAGTCCGCTTAAGAGAAAACACTACACTTAATCTAGATATACTCAAAGAAGACTCTTCCAGCAAGAAGAAAGTCACTGTTTTGGATCTATCCATAGGAAAAATACTGATTCAGGCTGAGAAGCTCCAGGAAGGTTCCCGGTTTGAGGTAAAGACTCCTACTTCGGTAGTGGGCGTACGGGGGACCAAGTTCGCCGTTGAGGTCGATACCCTCGAATAAAAAATAAATTTCTAAATTTTCATTGCAAAATTAGCCCTTCGGCAATACTCAGGGCTAATCCTGAGTATGTCGAATGAATCAGGCTAGATTTTAATTAAAATTGAAGGGCCAGTATTCCAAGACTTAAAATGTTAATTGTTAATTTTGCATTGAAGGAGAAGTTTAAATAAGACTTGAAGCTAAGAAAGTCCCTCCTTTCAAACGTAGTAATAGCCCTCATTATTTCCTCTTCTATAGTTATCTTTTCCCAAAGAGGTTTTTTCAAGCGTCTGGATTTAATAGGCCTTGATTTGTTCTTCCGCTTAAGAGGTTCTTTGGTCTATAGTCCCAACATAGTTATTGCGGAGATAGACGACGCTAATATCCTTAAAGTCGGCAGATGGCCCTGGCAGAGAACCTGGCATGCCGCTATGATTAAGGCTTTAAAGGAATTCGAAGTAAAGCAGGCTTATTTTGATATCATATTTTCCGAGAAAGCCTCCCAGGAGGAAGATCATCTGGTAAGTCAAGCTATAGAGGAGGCCGGAAACGTCTATCTTCCTTTTGTCTTTCAGGGTCAGTCTACCGATATAAACAAGGCTTTCGTTCCCATAGAAGAGTATTCAGCTTATCTTAAGGGAAGCGGGGCTATAAACAGCTTTCCTGATATTGACGGCAGTTTGCGAAGAATACCCCTTTTCTTTGAAGGAAAAGACAAGACCCGCCTGCATGTAGCTTTAAAGCTTTCAATGGACTATTTGGGCTTAAATCTAGAAGGAATAGATAAGGATAAACTTACTTTATCTAAGGACAGAGAGAGGCTTACAATACCTTTATTGGATAAGGATAAGATGCTAATTAATTGGCCGGGCCGCTGGAAAGATATCTTTGTCCACTATTCATTTTTGGACATACTGCAGGCTTACAAGGATAAACTCGAGGCAAGGCCGCTGAGCATAGATGTAGGCCCTTTAAAGGACAGCATTTGCCTTGTAGGCGTTACTGCCATAGGGCTTTACGATATAATATCCATTCCCTTAGAGCCTGAATATCCCGGGATAGGCGTTATCGCCGCCAGCATAGATAATATTTTAAATAGAAACTTTCTTAGAGGGGCTTCCACTCGTATGAATTGGGTTCTTATTTATGTATTAGCGTTAATTCCTTCTTTGTTAATTTCGGGAGAGAAGTCTGCCCGGGAAAGTTTATTGGCTTTGGCAGTGGCGGTTTCTTTCTTTGTTATTTCTTTTTTCTTCTTTAAGCATAATGTCTGGATCAATATTTCTCTTCCTCTTCTTTCGCTCTTCTTTAGTTACCTGACGGTCACTACCTATAATCTTGTCCGGGTTTCTATGGAAAGAAGAAGTTTTTTCGAGTTGGCAGTCACCGATGAGCTGACCCGTTTGTACAATATAAGATATTTTAAGATGATCTTAAAGGCTGAATGCCTTATCGCTAAAAGTGAGGTTAGCAAGCGGTTCTGTATAGTCATGAGCGATGTCGACCACTTTAAGCACTTTAACGATACCTATGGACACCAGGTGGGAGATTTAGTCTTAAAAGAGGTGGCTGATGCTTTAAGGTCTTCGGTTCGTTCTTCAGACGTCGTAGCCCGCTACGGCGGGGAAGAAATGATAATTATGCTCAGAGGCACGTCTCTGGAAAGCGCTTTGGCTGTAGCTGAGAAAGTAAGGAGGAATGTGGAAAGCCACCTGGTTAAAGATGATAAAAATACCTATAAAGTAACTATAAGCTTAGGCGTTTCAAGCTTTAACCCCCAGGATAATGAAGAGACAGTGATAAAGCGGGCAGACGCTGGTTTGTACAGGGCCAAAGATTCCGGACGCAACCGCGTGGAAACCGAGGAAAAAAAGGTTGATAAATTAATCGAACTCTATACTCCCGACCGCTTTAAGAAGGTCCTAACCTCTGCCTGCGAGATGGGGAAAACCGAAGTTGATAAGAGATTTTGCCTGGTTTTAGGCGAAATCGACAAGTTTAAGGACCAGCCAGGCAATTTAGTATTACAAGAGGTCGCTGTCCGGGTAAGAGAGGTTGTGCGCTCCTCGGATATTATAGCTAGGTTAAACGATAAAAAGATGGCAATTCTTCTTGACGGAGCTTCGTTGGAGGACGGCTTGATTGTAGCCGAGAAAGTAAGAAAAAGCATAGAAGGTAGCCTGATTAAAGCTGAAGATAAGGATTACAAAATAACCTTAAGTCTGGGTCTTGCCAGTTTCGTTCGCAGAGACGATTCAGATACATTACTTAAACGAGCGGAAGATTCGCTTTTAAGGGCAAGAGAAGGCGGCGGCAACCGAGTCTGCGCCCTATAGCCTAACCATAGATTTCTTCCCTTATCCCAACCCCAAAACTAATTTACCCAAGATCCGAATTTTGTCCTCGATGCAGGCCCTGTGGATTTGTGTTTTAGTATTCAGCGGGCATCAGAAATAAGTCTATTCAAATTTTATTCTTATGTTTATTTAAATATATTCAAAAATAATTGTAAACAATATAAAGCTATGTTATATTGATTTTAGAATTATTTTTGTTTAATTATGGAAGCTCTTAATGTAAAGAGAGAGGAAGGGATTGGTTTGTCTTAATGAAAGGAGATGAGGTTTTATTTATTAAAAAAACTAAATGTTAAAGAAAAAAAGCGCTAAAATAAAATTCTTTCTTTATTTGATCCTTTTCTTCAGTGTATCTTTATTCTCTTTTTCTTGGTCTTTGTATTCTAAAGAGTCGAGATATGTAACCAGAGTATACGCCTATGAAGGCGAGTTTGAAGTCTTAGGTCAAGATAGGACCGTTAAGCTTTCTTCCGGTGAGTATCTGGAGATACGGCAGGATTCTTCGTCCAGCCAGCCCCGGCCTTTTGCCGATTCCAGGCCATTTTCTTACCGGAAATCAGGGCCGGAAATTGCCCTGAAAAGCCAGGATTTTCAATACTTTTCCTACCATCCTTTAAAAGAAAAAAAATCCGCATACAGGACCAGGGTTTACTGTTTTGAAGGCGAGCCCCTTTATGTATCAGCCGGCGGAAGAAACATAACCCTAAAGCCCGGCCAGGGCACGGAAGTTATAGAAGGAAGTTCTCCTCAGACACCTTCAAAATTTAACAGGGATTCACAAGAAATCAAGCTTGCTTTGGCGGATAAACAAGAGGTTATCCAAGAAGTTAAGAAAGAAGAAGTTTTTTCTAAGGCAGAGAAGTCAGCTAAATATTTTACCCGGGTCTACTGCTTCGAGGGCGAGCCGCTTTATATCTGGGCTCAAGGTAAGACCATAACTTTAAATCCCGGCCAGCGCACCGAG
>JAFGCB010000006.1 GCA_016932855.1 Candidatus Omnitrophota bacterium
ACAATAATCGCTACACGGTCGCATAGCAAATCTGCCTCTTCCAAATAATGAGTGGTGAGAAAAATAGTTATGCCCTGGCTATGCAAAATTTTTATTAAATTGCGTAAAGAACGCGCCGCGACCACGTCTAAACCAACTGTAGGCTCATCAAGAAATAAAATATCGGGCTTATGAATTAAAGCTGCCGCTATGGTTAAAGCCCGCTTCATGCCGCGGGAATATTTCCTGAAAAGGTCATCTTTTCGTTCATAAAGTCCGAAGGTTTTTAATAGCTCTTCTGCACGCTTTATTCTCTCACTCCTGGCCACGCCAAAAAGCTGAGCCATAAACACCAGATTATTGATGCCGGATAACTCATCGTAAAGATTAGAGGCTTCCGGAACAACGCCGATACGCTTCTTGATCTTAGTAATTTCGGCCTGAATATCGTAATTTAAAATCGATACCTTCCCATTTGAAGGTTTAGAAATCCCTGTGAGCATCCTTATAGTTGTGGTTTTGCCTGCTCCGTTAGGGCCGAGAAATCCAAAAACCTTTCCTTTTCCCACCTTAAAACTAATGCCATCAACAGCAGTGGTTTTCTCAAATCTTTTAGTTAATCCATTAACTTCAATTACATTTTCCATTTTTAAGCCCACTTTAGAACGTCACTACCTTATCAGACTCCTTGACGATATCATACATATCCTTCATCGTATTAATCGGGCACATTTTTGAACCTTCTTTGTTTCGGGATTTAATGCAGGAACCGCAAGCGTAAATCCTGCCTCCTGACCGTGCAAAGGCTTCAGCCTGCTCAACGGTATTGAATTTATCAATGCCTATATTCTGATACTCAACCCCTTTGCCCATGAAGAACACTTTTACCTCATCCTTTTGACCTAAACAAAAATTTGCGTAGCGTAAAGCGTTCCAACAGGTCTCTGCGTCATTACTTGCAATAACAATTCCTATTTTCATTATTCTAACTCCTTTCGCATTTCTGAGGGATTAGGTGTTTTAAAGACTAAAAACGTAGCATCATCACTACCAGAATTATTAATAATCATTGGCGTTTGATAAGCAACAGGCAATAAATCGCCCTCTCTAACCTGATTATCCACACCGTCAAGATTGACAGTTAAAGCACCCCTCATGACCAAAAGATGAACATGTGAATTAGCGTTATGCTGAGGCACGCTTTGACCAGGCTTTAAGGCTATCTGCATGACAAGAAGGTGTTTCTCGTCCACAATCTTGCGATTGCTCATTTTTACGTCACTGTAGGGAATATTTTCCAATATATTCATATAGCAATCTCCTCACTCTTTTTTTATTTACCCGCCATAATCGCGGCAACATCCTCGTCAACATTGCCAATCGGCTTGATATTAAATCTTTCAACCAAAACTTTCGCAACGTTCGGCGAAAGAAATGCAGGTAAAGTAGGTCCTAGACGAATTCCTTTAACCCCTAGATACAGCAAAGCTAAAAGAACGGCTACTGCTTTTTGTTCATACCATGCTATATCGTACGATATAGGCAATTCGTTGATATCTTTAAGACCAAAAACCTCTTTTAGCTTCAAGGCGATAACAGCCAATGAGTATGAATCGTTACATTGCCCTGCATCAAGAACGCGGGGAATGCCACCAATCTCACCCAACTGTAATTTATTGTAACGGTATTTTGCGCATCCAGCGGTTAAAATAACCGTATCTTTGGATAGTTTTTCGGCAACTTGCGTGAAATAATTCCGGGAAGGCTGCCTGCCGTCACAACCAGCCATGACAACAAAGCGTTTTATCGCCCCTAATTTAACAGCCTCAACGACCTTGTCTGCCAAAGCAATCACCTGATTATGAGCAAATCCACCTGTAAGCGTTTCGCTTTCCAATTCATCCGGTGATTTGCAGGTTTTAGCAAGATTGATCACTTTCGAAAAATCTTTTGAGCCACCTTGAGTCCTATCCGGAATATGCTTCGCTCCTGGATAACTTACAATACCGGTTGTAAACAAACGGCTTAAATACGTATTTTCCTTCTTGATTGGAATCAAACAATTTGTAGTTAGAATTATAGGACCATTAAAGGATTCAAATTCTTTGTTCTGATGCCACCAGGATCCTCCATAGTTACCAACAAAATGATTGTATTTCTTGAATGCAGGGTAATAATTTGCAGGAAGCATCTCACCATGAGTATAAACATCTACGCCTGTCCCTTCTGTTTGCTTAAGCAGCTCTTCCATATCCTTGAGATCGTGTCCGCTTATAAGGATACCGGGGGTTTTTCTCACACCCAGATTAACTTTTGTTATTTCAGGTTGACCGTAAGTCGAAGTATTTGCCTCATCCAAAAGGGCCATAGTGTTAACGGCCGTCTCTCCAGCTCTCATGACCAAAGCAACCATATTGTCTACGGAAAGATCGCACAAGGTAGAATTCAATGCCTCCATAATAAAATCATATATTTCTTCCTTTTCATATCCCAAAACAGCGGCGTGATCAGCGTAGGCAGCAATACCTTTACATCCAATGATAAGTAACTGACGCAAGGACCGAACATCTTCACCGTCTTTGACATTAATCCGTAGATCGCCGGATTTAGCTTTAGAAAGAATTTCGTCGTTATTATCAAAACTCCAAATGGCGCAATCGGGTAAGCTTTCTGAAAAATCCCTACCAAACTTCTTTTTATGAGCGACAAGGAAAACCTTCCGAATTTCTTCCCTTATCTTAAGGGCGTCTTTTATTTTTTGGATAATTGCTTCATCGTTCCATGCAGCGTTAGTTATTGTGACAAATAACGATTGGCAAATAAAATTCCCGAACTTCTTGTCTACTGGCTCGATATCTTTGAGCCGCTTACCAAAAAAAGAAATTCCTTTACATACATGAATGAGCAAATCCTGTACATCGGCGGTTTCTTCTGGTTTTCCGCACACCCCTTTAATCGTACACCCTTGATTCCTTGCTGTTTCCTGGCATTGAAAACAAAACATACTTATTCCTCCTTCTCTTTTGAATATAATTGTTTCTTTGAAATTTATATTACTCCAATCTTATCAAAGCGTTAGCAACTTTCTCCATAGTCCCCCTATAGCGCATCCATCTGACATCCAAAAACTTTCATAAAAATCTTTTTACCTAACTTGCTATTTTCCATATGGTTACAAGACCTTTCCGTCGCGCTCATTCATCTGATATTCGCTTTATAGGCTGCGAACAATAGAGATATTGTATCACTAGTCTGGTTTATCTACAATAAGCAAAGGAATCTAGGCAGGATTAGCGCAAAGATTGTTATTTATTATTTTTAAGCTTTTCCGGATGGTGTTTTACAACCTTAGCTTGAACCATATAGATGACATCTTCAGCTATATTAGTCGCATGGTCGCAAATTCTTTCTAAATGGCGAGCAATAAGTAGAAGCGGAACTGCACGGGTAGCGGTCGAAGCATCTTTACTCATGTAATCATTGATCAACTCTTCCTGAATCAAATTCCTCAAATTATCAGCTTCGGAATCCGAAAGGATTACTTTCTTTGCCAAGTTTTCGTCACTATTGACAAAAGCATCAATAACTTCTTTTACCATTTTTCGCGCAATATCAGTCAGTTTCGGTATATCTATGAGGGGTTTCAATATTGGTTTATCTGCAATTTCAAGTACTCGTTGTGCGATATTTACAGCAAGATCTGCTATTCGTTCCAATTCTGCGTTAATCTTCATGCCGGTAGTGATAAACCTTAAATCTCGTGCCAGTGGCTGCTTTAAGGCCAGAAGATCAATGGCAGTTTCTTCTACAGTCAACTCGAGTTCATCAATCTTCTTGTCTTCGTGAATCACGGATTGAGCCAATTCTTTATCTCTATTCTTTAACGCTTCGATAGATTTAAAGATTGCCTCTTCAGCAAGGGTAGCCATCTTCAAGATATCAGTATTTAATTTTTTTAATTCCTCATCAAAATGTCTTTTCATACTCCACCTTCCTATTTTTTCTGAATAGATAGCTTTTGTATTAATTGATTAACTTCCTTCTTGATATCATCACGTACTTTCCTAAAAAATTCAATGTCCTTATCTTTAGGGTCCGCGATCTGCCAGTTTATATGTGATTGCGCAGGAATAAAGGGACATATATCTTTACACCCCAAGGTTATCACATAATCAAATTTATTTGTCGGCAACGCATTAAAACCTTTTGATTTAGCAGTCGATATATCTATATCAATCTCTTTCATGACTTCTATTGCGTAAGGGTTAACCCTACCTGACGCTTTTGAGCCAGCACTGTAAGCCTTTAGAGCACCTTTCCCAAAATGATTCGCAATTCCCTCAGCCATTTGACTGCGACAAGCATTCTCTATGCATACAAATAGGACTGTATTCATATTTTAGCCAAACCTTCCTGTTATATAATCCTCGGTAATCTTCTTAGATGGTTTAGTAAATATTTTGCTTGTAATATCATATTCTATCAATTCACCCATCATAAAGAAAGCCGTATAATCAGAGATACGCGCTGCCTGCTGCATGTTGTGGGTGACGATTATAATTGTATATTTCTTTTTCAATTCATGGATTAACTCTTCTATCTTCAACGTCGCAGTAGGATCTAACGCGGATGCAGGCTCATCCATTAACAAAACTTCTGGTTCGACAGCTAGGGCTCTGGCAATGCATAATCTCTGCTGTTGGCCTCCCGAAAGAGCTAAGGCATTATCGCTTAGCCTGTTTTTTACCTCTGAATAAAGGGCTGCGTCTTTCAAGGACTTATCTACCTTATCGGCAATATAGCCCTTATCCCTTATGCCGTTTATGCTCAAGCCGTAAGCTACATTCTCGTAAATTGACTTAGGAAAAGGATTGGGCTTCTGAAATACCATGCCTACGCTCCGGCGCAGGTCTACAACATCCAATTTAGGGTCATAGATATTATTTCCGTCGATTAAAATCTTTCCTTCGAAGCGGGCACCCGGAATAAGGTCGTTCATCCGGTTAAACAGCCTAATGAAGGTAGACTTACCGCAGCCTGAAGGCCCGATTATGGCTGTAACTTTATTCTTGTAAATATCCAAGGCTATGTCCCTAAGAGCCTGTTTGGAGCCATAATAAAAGTTTACTCCTTCTACCTTTATCTTGATCTGATTAATGTCCATAGCCGCTCCTCTTTCGCTGACGGATAAATATAGCGATACCGGAGACTAAAAGCACTAATACTAAAAGTATAAGGGCACAGCCGTAAGCTATCTGGGTCTGTTCCTGAGGATGGGTACCTTCAGTCATAAGCGCATATATATGGTAAGGAAGCGCCATTACTTCCGAGAATATGGAATCAGGATATCCCCGAATATAGAATGTTGCCGCGGTAAAAAGAATCGGCGCAGTCTCGCCGGCAACCCTGCCGATACTTAAAATGACCCCGGTCAAGATACCGGGAAGGGCACTAGGGATAACGATATTCTTAATGGTCTGCCATTGAGTCGCACCCAAGGCAAACGAAGCCTCCCGGAAAGACTGAGGAACCGCCAAGAAAGCTTCCTGGGAAGCTGATATTATCCCGGGAAGGACCATTATGCCCAAAGTAAGGGCTCCCGAAAGTATGCTTACCCCAAAACCAAAGAACTTTACAAAGACCGCAAAACCGAATAAGCCGAACACTACTGAAGGAATACCGGCGAGGTTATTTATACTTATGCGTATTATATTTACGATAGAACTTTTAGGGCTATACTCACATAAATATATAGCACAAGCAAGACCCAAGGGCAAAGCTAAAGATATCGCACCTAAAGTAAGGTAGAAAGTCCCGACTATCGCCGGAGCCACACCTCCCTGAGTCATAAATCTGCGAGGAGCCTGAGTCAAAAATTCCCAGCTTATAACTTTAATCCCTCGGACAGCAATAAAGTATATTAAAAGCCCCAGAAAGAAGACTGTAATCATAATACACAAAGACAAAAACCCAAATCCCAATCTCTGAACCAACTCCTTTTTAGCTAATGTCTTTTTCATCTTCCCAAACCTAATTTTAACCGAAAACGCCGGCTGATTATCTCCGCAATGATATTAAAAACAAGGGTAAATAAAAACAGGATAAGTCCGATAGCAAATAAAGCATGATAATGTATACTTCCCATCACTGCCTCACCCATCTCAGCGGCAATGGTAGAAGTCATCGGTCTTACCGGTTCGAATATAGATCTTGGTATCACCGCCGCTCCGCCGGTCACCATAAGAACAGTCATGGTTTCGCCTACTGCCCGGCTCATGCCCAGAATTATGCCGGTGGATATGCCCGAGCCTGCTGCCGGCAAGACTACTTTTGTCAGGGTCTGCCAGCGGTTAGCTCCTACGGCATAAGAAGCCTCCCGGAAACTCTTAGGCACAAAACTCAAGGCGTCTTCAGCGATACTGCAAACCGTAGGCGTAGCCATAACACCCAAAATAAGGCTTCCGGTAAAAGCAGTAAGGCCAACCGGTAGATTTAATACCCTCTGCAGAAAAGGCGCAACGACAACCATGCCAAAAAACCCGTAAACAATAGAAGGTATAGCGGCTAAAATTTCAATGAGAGGCTTTAAGAAAGCTCTTTGCTTAAAACCTGCTAGCTCATGTATATAAAGGGCGCTTCCTACGCCCAAAGGGATGCAGAAGAACAAAGCCCCGGCTGTAACCAACAAGGAAGCTAATATCAAAGGCAAAATGCCATACTCCGGATGTTCATGTGTGGGATACCAGGAGGTACCAAAGATAAACTTAACGGCTGAAACCTCCTTAAACAGCGGCAAGCCCTCTTTAAAAAGAATGATAGTAATGCCAAACAGAAACAACAAAGAAGCAAAAGCCAAAATATTAAAAATCCATTTATAGACAATCTCTCTTAAATGTAAGTAATTAAAATACATCTTAATATATCTTCACAGACGCAGCAGGTTTTGAAGAAATCCTGCTGCGCCAAGAAGAAAGTAATGAAGGGCGCTTATTATCTACTTAAGACCAACGTAACCATTTTCTTCGACTAAATGCTGGCCTTGCTGGCTAAGCACAAAATCAATAAACTCCTTAACCACACCTTTAGGTTTACCGTTGGTATACATAAACAGGGGCCGGGATAAAGGATACTCGCCGGAAAGTACCGTTTCCTTAGAGGGCATTACCCCATCGACGGTAACAGCCTTAATCTCGGAAGTGACATATCCTAAACCCACATAACCTATGGCCCCAGGCGTCCTAGCTACCGTGCTAGCCACGGCCTGATTAGACGCATTAAGCAAAGCATCGGCGCGCACCTTGGCTTTGCTCAAGGCAAGACTCTCGAAGGCTTCGAAAGTCCCACTGGAACTGTCCCGGCCAAGGACTACTATTTTGCCCATATTCCCGCCGACTTCAGACCAATCTGAAATCTTACCAGTATAGATATCCTTTATCTGTTTCTTACTCAAAGCCGTCACCGGGTTTGAAGGATGCACAACCACAGCTATGCCGTCCATAGCAACAACATAGGCCTTAGGATTAACACCATTATCGGCAGCCGTGGAAAGCTCCGCATCCTTGATAGGCCGAGAAGCATCACCGATATCGCAAGTCCCGTCAATAATAGAAGCAATACCTACGCCGGAACCTCCTCCCTGAACAGAGATGTTTACACCGGGGTTATCATCCATAAAAACCTCAGCTGCTGCCTGGGCGATGGGTAATACCGTGGTCGAGCCTTTTATGGTAATCGACTCAGCACAAATACCTCTTGCGCCCAGAAAACAACCAAGCAATAGAACTGCTAATACTTTTAAGGTTCTCATTTTTAATTCCTCCTTCCTAATTAAAATTTAAACACCAGATCAGCCTGAATCACCTGCTGTTTATCATCTGCTGCATGTACCGTAGCATCAATAGGCTCCATGTAGTAGTAATCAAGTCCAAAAGTAATATTCTTAGTCAAGCCGAACTCAAGAATAGCCTCATGGCCTTTAATATCGGTATCACCGTCATAAGAATCAGAGTCGGGCAGAGCGTCAAGCCAGGCATCCCGTTCAAGACGCCTATAGATATACTTAAACTGCCACTTCCCGGGTCCGCTGACCTTAGCATCACCGAATTTAATTCCGGCGGCGAAACCATTATCGGCATCGCTTGGCTCAAACGAATTCACATACTCTCCGAAGAGACCAAAGTAAGGCACTAAGCCAAAAGGTTCCACTACGCCTATTTCAAAAGCGGGACTGACTGAGTTGTAATCATAAAAATGATCGGTTCCGTTGAGGCTATTGGTATTAGGTGAGTTATCTACGTCAGAGCCTTTAGTTTGGATAACATAACCGGTAACTGCTGCTTTGGCATTGACTTTACCATCGAAAAGCTTTGCACTTACCCCGGGCTGAACAAAAGCCATCCAAGGTTCGTCCGAAGCCCCGCCTTCCTCGTCAAGGACAAAAAGGCCGCTGTTCATAAACAGTTCGGTATTCTCATCCAAACCGTGTGACAAAAGCATGGCTCCGCCTTCAGGATTAATGTCTCCGTCCCACAAAAGATCGGTAGGCTCCCATAATACAGGCTTTCTTTCCATTTTACCTCCGACTAAAGTCATCCAAGAAAACGGTGAATACTGTAAGTAAGCATAATCAAGGTTAATGCCCTTAGTAGAAAAAGTATCCTGGAAAGTCTGGTTTGTTGAACGGGGATCAGCCCCGCCGGAAGCTAACCCGGCAACAATCTTGGTCTTGCCTACCATGGTTTCTAGGCCTAAACGGTAACGTATGCGGCCTCTGTTTCTACCTGAACGGGTGTCCTGCTCGTTATCCTGCCACTGGTAGCGCAGACGGAAATCACCGCTTAGTTTAAGCTTCTGGACCCATTCCGGGACCGAGGGATGCTCAGCCGCTGCTAATTCCCGGCGTATCTCCTCTTTAGTCTCGGTGAGTATCTGCTGAGCTTCACCGTGACTTAAAACTCCTTTCTCAACCAGCTTCTCTACCAGGATATCCACTTCACCTGCAAATGACTTTCCGCTAAAAGCTAAAGCCATAACAATCCCAACAAATGTCAATAACACTATTTTCTTCATTGTTTAACCTCCTTTTTTTGGTTAAAAGAAAAGTCTCTAACTACATCCATGAGTTTGCTGATACTGAAAGGTTTTGTCATGTAATAATCAGCCCCCACGACATTTCCATAAATTTTGTCTAATGGTTCGGCCCTGGCTGTTAGCAATACAACAAAAGTCCTAAAATTTGCCTTATTACTTTTGATAAATTCGCAGAGCTTAAAACCATTGATACCAGGAAGCATGACATCCAGGATCACGACATCAAACACATTGTTAGTTAGTTTTTCTTTTGCCTTAATACCGTCATAAACACAATCCACCTTATAACCTTTTTTCGAAAGGTTATAATAAATAAGATGGTTTATGTCTTTGTCATCCTCAACAACCAAAATTTTTTTTGCCTTTACATTTATGGCTGTTTCCATTCTCTTTTCCACCTCCCTTCTTTAATATTTGATAAGATTTCATCAGATAATTTCTTGCAGTTGCTAAAATGATAGTATCCTGCAAGAAAACTCACGACGAATAAGCTTACAAGAATTACTATCACATCCATATTTTCTTCCTCCTTTCAAATACAATGTACATTATGGATGTGACAGAAAAATTAAGAGGATGTAAAATGTTTGTGACTTTTGATATGGGGATTTGAAGAGAATCTAGATGGCTTTACGCCTTGGGAATGGTGAAGCTGAAGATAGATCCTTGCCCTTCTACGCTTTGAACAGATACTTCGCCATTATGGGCCTGGATAATATGCTTAACAATGGAAAGTCCTAAGCCGGTTCCACCTAATTCACGAGAACGGGCTTTATCTACGCGATAAAAACGTTCAAAAAGCCTCGGTAAATCTTTATTTGGAATACCAATACCGGTATCAGCAATATCGACCTTTACGAAATCATCTGTTTCGTGGGCTGTTATTGAGATTTCTCCTTTAGGATGATTATATTTTATAGCGTTATCAATAAGGTTAAGAAAAACTTGTTTAATTCTTGTCTCATCAGCAAGTATATCGAGAAGATTTTTAGGTATATTCATCTTTATGGTGATTGACTTGTTCTCTATTTGCCCTTTTAAGCTAGCTATAACCTTTTCTGCAAGAGACCGCAATTTGTAAGGCTTTGTTTCCATACTCAGCTTACCCGACTCAATCTTTGAAAGATTCAAAAGATCATCAATTAAAGCTGCAAGGCGGTTAGAATCAGAAAGGATAATCTTTAGAAAGTCCTTGGCATTTTCTTTATCTTTTAAAGCCCCTTCCAGCAAGGTCTCAGCATACCCTTTAATACTTGATATGGGAGTCCTGAGCTCATGGGACACATTAGCTACAAAGTCTTGCCGAACTTTCTCGAGTTTTCGTAAATTTGTTACGTCATGGAATACTAAAACAGCACCTTCAATATTTCCCTCTTTCTTAATAGGTGTTGCGTGCACTAATAAAACTTTCTCTTCTGGAAGCAGCACAGATATTTCTTGTGATATAAGGCCGTTGTTAGAATGTAAGGTATTATCAACAATTTCTTGTATCTCTAGATTACGTACTGCTTCTATAGGTTTTTTCCCTAAAAGATCTCCCTCAATTGTTAAGAACTTCTTAAGAGCCTCATTTATTAACAAAATAGAACCGCCCGCATCAACAACCATTACTCCCTCGAACATACTTAAGAAAACAGCTTCCAAACGAGATTTACTTTCACTAACTTCTTCAATGCGCTCCTTTACTTGCTCAGACATATAATTAAAAGCTGAAGCTAAATCTCCTATTTCATCAGTCGATTGAATAGTTATTTTCTTAGAATAATTGCCATGAGCGATGTCATGCGAAGCAGAGGATATTTCTTTAAGAGGCCGGGAAATGAAATAAGAAGCTAAGTAGCTAATCAAAACTGATAGAATAAAAGCTGCTAAAAGTGAAAAGCTAAGAGTTTGTCTTAAACGATTTAAGAGATGTTCTATTTCTGGTAACGGGATAGATAAACGAATAATACCTTTAGTATCATCCTTCTTAAATACAGAGGCTGTGTAAAGAAAATCTTCTTTGATAGTGGTGCTGAAGCGCCTGCTTTCGCCTATTCCTGTTTTAAGGGCTTGCTGAACTTC
>JAFGCB010000058.1 GCA_016932855.1 Candidatus Omnitrophota bacterium
ATTCGCTGTCAGATTACCGATTGTTAAATTAGGCGTATTATGGTATTATTTAATCTTGTAATTAGCAAAAGGAGGTTTGTTATGTATAAAAGATGTCAGGTTTTGCTTACTGATTGGCAGGAAGAATATATTAGAGACGTAGCCCAGCGATATGATATAAGCTCTTCTGAAGTAGTCAGGCTCCTGGTATCAGGAGGGGCTCTGTATCTTATCTCTTTGCTTCATCCTGAATACAAATCGAGTATCTCCGGAAAGGATATAGCAAATATGCTGCGCAAAGCCGCAAACCCCGATACCCGCACGGAAGAAAAACATAAAATAATAGCTAAATCATATTTTGAGGCGCGAAAAGCAGTAGAATACCGGCTAGCTAAAGTTAAAAAAGCAAAGAAAACCAATCCCTAGATATGTGTTTAATTCTCCGGCAGAGGTTGTTCTTGGGGGGCATCATCGGGCTCTTCTTCAGGCATAAATATCGATTTTAAAGTCTTAACTGTTTCTTTCCCGATCTCTTTTATCTTTTCGGGACTTTTTATTGCCTCGTTTAATGCTTTAGCGGTAACATCAACCACCTTTTCGGTTGCCTCCTTGCCTACTTCGGTAACTTCCTCAACAGATTTCTTTCCCATGCTAAAGGGAAGATTCTTGATCTGTGCCTGAAACTGGT
This sequence comes from Candidatus Omnitrophota bacterium, assembly GCA_016932855.1. Lineage (GTDB taxonomy): Bacteria > Omnitrophota > Gorgyraeia > Duberdicusellales > Duberdicusellaceae > JAFGCB01. The sequence goes on from JAFGCB010000058.1 coordinate 668, forward strand.
TTTTTATTGTAGCAAAATCTATCTTAGGATTATCCAATTCTGTCCGGCCTTCGTAATATAAGGTAGGAATTCCTTCCGAGTCTTTAAGATTTTCCAACATAATTTTTATAATCGGGACCATGCCCCGGCCGGCTCGGCTGTCGGCAAATTTATGTTTTACCAAACGCAGCTTTGCCTTAATCGTTAAATCATTATCAACAGCGGAAAAATCACTAACCAAAGAAAAATCGGCCTCTTCAATCCCTAAATTATCAGAATTCCAAAAGGGCGGATAATAAACCGAAAAACTCCGGTAAGGCAATCTCTTTATTTCTAATTCAGCGTCCATGGATTTTTTCCCCATATCAATATATCCTTTGAAATCCAGGTTATCATCAATATAGGTATCGCCGATTTTAAAGTCCGAATTAATATCGAAATAAATCTTGCCCAAATCCGGGTATGTTATGTTCTTAAAAACCGCTCTCTTTATATAGAAAGAGCCCTTGAATTCATCACTGCCGGTTTTATCGGTGAAATTCACCCTGGCGTCTTCTATTTTAAGCTTTTTGACAAATAAAGGAGGCATTTTCCTCGCCGGGCCGGATTCTCCAACCTCTTGGTCTTTAGAATCTTCAGGCAGAACCTCGGGCTCCTCCTTAGGTGCCGGTAACAGCAGGAACATAACCGACGTAGATATCTTTTTATCTTCCTTTATTATTCCTATATCAACATCTTCAATCTTTATGGTATTAAAGCCGATTTTTCCGCTTAACAGCTTCAAAAAACTTAAAGACACTCCAAGCTCGCCTATTTTAGTGTCCTCGATAGTGAAATCATCTATGTTAAGACCGATAAGAGGACGGAAGCTCATGCTGTCAATCTCAACTTCTTTCTTAGTGACCTCAACCAGCTTCTCTATCAACAGGTCTTTGCCTTTAATGTTTACAAATATCCACAAGCAAGCGTAGACAAAGGCTAAAACAGCGAACAGAAACATGATTATTTTCTTAAATGCCTTCATAAAGTACTATCCTTTCCCTTACATCTTCTTTAGGTCCTTAAACTGATTAAAACGCACCAAACCTCCATGGCCTATAGCTTATCGCCCATAGCTAAAAACATTGTTTCCAATAACTATCCGCTATCCGCTAAACGTTATCCGCTATACGCTATATTAGCGCGCCCGGCAGGATTCGAACCTGCGGCCCTCGGCTTAGAAGGCAGATGCTCTATCCAACTGAGCTACGGGCGCATATTTTCGTCGTGCGTTGTGCGTACTGCGTAATGCGTTATTTTCATATACGCATAACGCGTTACGCATTACACACTACTAGAAATGTCGGGAGGGTGGGATTCGAACCCACGACCCCATGGTCCCAAACCATGTGCGCTAGCCAGACTGCGCTACCTCCCGATGAAAAGATTCTTATACAGGTTCCCCTTCATTGCTTTTCATCGGCATCGAATGCCGTAAGGCTGAGATGCCTCTCAAAGTTCCCTCGCTTCGCTTCCTTCGGGAATACTCAGGATACTTCGAAGGATACTTAAGCGTAGCGAAGTACGGGATCACTTGCCTGCTCGGTTATCGCTGGCAAGTGATGGCATCGAGGATAGATATCCGAGGTGCCTATCAAAGATCTTTTACTAACAATCCGAAAAAAACAAAATCAATTATACCAAATTAGCTTACCCTTTCCAAATAATTCCTAAGAAACTTACTGAATTTTGAAATCGCTTTATAGCGGTGGCTCAGCCTATTTTTAACTTTCGGCGGAACTTGGGCTAAGGTCTTTTTAAGCTCCGGGACAAAAAAAACCGGATCATAGCCGAATCCCGATCCACCTTCGGTCTTAAAGCTGATAAAACCCTGCAGGCTTCCTTCAAATTTACCGACAACCTTACCCTTATAAGCTAGTACTGCGCAGCAAAAAAAACGGGCTTTTCTTTTAGGATAGGCCACGCCCTTAAGCTCCTTGAGAAGTTTGTCGATGTTCTTCTTATCATCCGCTGTTTTACCGGCAAATCGTGAAGAAAATATTCCCGGCCTTCCGCCTAAAGCCAGAACCTGCAGGCCCGAATCTTCTCCTAAAGCCAAGGAATCATAAAACAAAGAAGTCTTGATTGCCTTAATCCTGGCGTTTTCAAAGAAACTTCGCCCACTCTCGACTATCCTCGGTCTTTCCTTGAAATCCAAAAGATACTTTATCCTAAAAGTATTTTTTCCTAAAATCTTTTTTATTTCTTTAAACTTTTTCTTATTCGCTGTTGCGATTATCAGCTGGTCCATATAACCAAAACCCCGAGAAAATATTCTTTCTGCGCCCTGTGCCCTGTGCCCTTTTATCTGCAATCTGTAATCATATTACAAGAATATCCTTCAATAAATCTCTCTCTGCTTTTATAATCTCTTTTACGCCAAGCCTGGCTAAATCATGCATGCTGTCTAAAACCTTCTTTGAAAAGCTGCCCTTTTCAGCCGTTCCCTGAATCTCCACAAGTTCAAAATCAGAATTCATAACCACGTTCATATCTATCTCAGCCCGGCAGTCTTCATAATAATTAAGGTCCAAGATCAAATTCTGCTCGAAAATCCCCACGCTTATCGCAGCCAAATAATGAAGAATGGGCATTTCCTTTATTCTGCCTTCTTCTTTCATATTGGCCAAACAATCAGCCAGAGCGATAAAGCCTCCGGTGATAGATGCTGTACGAGTCCCTCCGTCTGCCTGCATGACGTCGCAATCAACCCAAACAGTCCTTTCGCCAAGTTTATTAAGGTCGACTACGCTGCGCAAGGCTCTTGCGATAAGTCTCTGTATTTCAAATGTCCGGCCTGAAATTCTGTCTCTTTGAATTCTTGTCTCTGTTGAACGGGGGAGCATTCCGTACTCAGCGGTAATCCAGCCGCTATTTTTGCCTCTTAAAAAAACTGGGAGACTCTCTTCGACCGAAGCGGTGCAAATTACCTTTGTATCACCTAATTCAATAAGACAAGAACCTTCGGCGTGTTTGATAAAATTACGAGTGAATTTAATTTTACGTATCTGGTTGAAGTTCCTCGAATCGACCCTAGTCATGATTATTCCTCCATTATTTTAGAAGTCACAAAGTCACATTTCCAGCCGCTAACCGCTATACGCTAAACGCTATACGCTATACGCTATACGCTATACGCTGATAAACATCGTTGCCCCTCGAATCTATTCCCACAATTAAAGGAAAATTCTCAACTTCTAATTCCAATATTGCCTCGGGACCCAAGTTTTTAAAAGCTACAAGCCTTTTCTTTTTAACTTTCAAAGCTAAATAAGCTCCGCATCCGGAAGGAGCCAGGAAATAGACAGATTTATATCTTTTAATAAATTCTCTTACTCTTCTTGAACGTCTTCCTTTTCCGATCATTGCCACAACGCCTTTTCTAATAAGAGCGGGCGTAAACTCATCCATTCGCGAAGAAGTTGTTGGCCCGCATGAGCCAATAACCTTCCCTTCAGGGCTCGGCGTAGGGCCGCAGTAATATATGATTGTATTTTTAATATCAAAGGGAATTTTCCTATTTCTCTTTATAAAAACAGCCAGCTTTTTATGGGCCTGATCTCTTGCCGTATAGATTATTCCCGACAAATAGACTAAATCCCCAGCCCTTAAGCCTTTAATATCCTCTTTCTTTAAAGGGGCAGTTATCTTCTTCATAACTCTATAACTCGTTGAACTCGTCAACTCTTAAACTCTACAGTTGCCCTTCGCAAAGCCCAGCAGCTTATATTCACAGCTATGGGTAAGCCGGCAATATGAGTGGGGCTTTTTCTAATTTTGACTGCCAAAGCAGTAGCATTTCCCCCAAAACCCATAGGGCCTATATTTAAAGAGTTTATCCTTTTTAAAAGCCTCCGCTCAAGCCGGGCTAAAGATGTATCTTTATTCGGCTTAGTTATATCCTCAAGTAAAGCCTTTTTTGCAAGCAAAAGAGCGTAATCGGATGTCCCGCCGATGCCTATTCCAAGAATAAAAGGCGGGCAGGCTTCTGGGCCGGCATCCAAAACACTATCAATTATAAAATTTTCAATATCTCTAATCCTTACGGTGGGATTAAACATTTTAAGCTTTGTCTTATTCTCTGAACCAAATCCCTTAGGAAACAAGGTAACTCTTAAACCTTTTATTTTTGAATTGAACTCAAGATGAGTCACCGCTCCCTGGTATCCGGGTTTAACTCTAGATAAAGGATCAACCAGAGAATTTCTTAAATAATTACCTTTATAGGAATTCTCAACCGTTCTCTTTATAGTATCGATTAAATCAAACGACAGCCTTATGTCTCTGCCGGCCTCAATAAATATTACCGGAAGCCCTGTGTCTTGGCATAAAGCAAGTTTTTCTTTCCGGGCAATTTTTGCGTTCTCGATAATCCAACCCAAGGCAAGTCTTGCCCTTTTGTCCTTCGCAAGACGATACCCGCGTTTAAGAAGTTCCGCTACGTCTTTCGGCAATTGGAAACTTGCCGTAGCAGTTGCTTGCCGGACTTTCTCTTGTATTAATTTTAAGTTCTTCACTTTTAGTTTTGATTTATTTAACTTTGATGTGCTTATGTAACTGCTTTATTATTTGCACATTCGGGATTATTCCTTCGGCTTTTTCCTTAAATTCAGCCAGCTTACCCCATAAAAAAGCCTCGTGGATAAAGTCCGGCTGAAGCACAAGAAATATATTCTGGTTAACTTCTTTTATAATCCCGGCGCTTTTTACTATATCTTCTTCGTCGGTGAAAGCAGTCACCACGGCCTTAACAAACACCTCTTTTTTACAAGCCTCTTTTAAAAAATCCCGGTGTTTATCCCAAAAATCCGAGATTTTAGTCGATGAAGGAAGCTTAAAATCCATAGCAATTATGTCTAAGTAATCAATGACCTTTTTAAGCTCCTCAACAAGAATGCCGTTTGTCTCAAGATATGTTGTCTTACGGCGCTGTTTAAGCGCGCGGGAAAGATCTCTTAAGAACTCGTGTTGAAGAAGAGGCTCGCCTCCGGTAAAAGCTACGCAATCCCAAAACCCTTGCTGCGAAAAAATAGAACTTAAAACCTGGTCCAAATCCATCTCTTTGTAGCTCTCGGGCTTTGTGTCACAAAAACAGCAATCTAAATTGCAATCCCAAAATCTTACAAAAACCTGAGGGGTAGCCTGGTATATGCCTTCTCCCTGAATACTGTAAAAAATCTCTGAAACCTTCGCCTTCATCCTACTCTCTACTTTTAACGCTAATTTTCGCTAATAATATTAGCGGAAATTAGTTTCAGATTCGCGGTAATTCTCGTTCTCTCTACTTAACAAAGGGTCTTTAACTTTTGCCTGTGCAAAACCTTGCAGACGATAACGGCAGCTGTCGCATTTTCCGCAGGGCGTTCTTCCCCCTCTATAGCAAGACCAGGTGTTCCTGAAGTCCACTCCCAAAGACAGTCCTAATTCTATAATTTCTGACTTTCTCTTCTTAAGAAGCGGTGCCACTATCTCTATGCCCTTATTTTTGATTCCTAAATTTGCCGCGTTCTGAAAACTTGTAAGAAAATCCGGCCTACAGTCAGGATAACCCGAATAATCCTGAATATGAGCTCCTATAAATATCTTTTCTGCTCCGATAGCTTCGGCAAAAGAAACAGAAAAACTTAAAAATATTATGTTTCTAGCCGGAACATAAGTAACGGGTATTGCCTTACGAGCTTGTTTTTCAGGAATCTGTATGCTTCGATCAGTTAAGGCTGAACCGCCCCAGGGAAGACTGATCCTTATAACCTCAAAAGGCACAGCCAGATTCTTGGCATTCCTTACAGCGTAGGAAATCTCTTTTTTATGTCTCTGGCGGTAATCAAATATCAAGACAAAGGCCCGGAAGCCGTATTTTAACACAAGATACAAAGTAACAGCCGAATCAATGCCGCCGGAAAGAAGAACAACCGCCTTATCGCTTGTTTTAGGAGTCTTTCTCATAGTAAGAAGCACAATAGTCTCTCTGCTCCCAAACAGTTACTTTTTTTAAAGCACAACCCTTGTTTTCCAGAGGCATTTTAAGCTCGTTGTATATAAAATAGGCTATATTCTCGGAGGAAGGATTATGTTTTTTGAAAAAATCTATCTGCCCTAAATCCTTATGATCCAGATTATCGATAACAGAATTGAGCATATATTTCAACTCTTTAAAATCCAAGGCAAGCCCTGCTTTATCAAGATCCTGTCTCCGGACCGCAACCTCCACCTTCCAATTATGACCGTGCATGGCCTCGCATTTACCTTGATATTCACGTAAAGAGTGCGCGGCTGAGAAAAATGACACTACTTTTAGTTCGTACATGCTATTTCGCTTTAGGGTTATTTTCCCGGTAGCCGGTAACCGGATTATATATTAGAGACTACCGTGGGTTTAAACTTTCTCTTTAAAACAAGCTCTGCCAATTTCGGAAAAACCGGAGAGTTATCTGTTAGAAAAAAGGAGATTTTTCCTCTTTTCTTGCTCTTTAGCAAATTACTCTTTTTTAGAATATCTCTTGTTTTTGTGGCAACTTCTTCCGCTGAATCTATGAGCTCGGTCTTATCCAATACTTTTGAAATAACTTTTTTCAATAAAGGGTAATGGGTGCAGCCCAATATAAGCAAATCCACTTTCCCCTTGAATCCCTTAAGATAAGTCTTAGCAACTAGCTCTGTGACAGAAGAATCAACCCATCCTTCTTCTACCAGGGGGACAAATAAAGGGCAGCTGGCTGCTATTATTTTTGCCTTCGGCCTCCTCTTTTTAATTAGATTCTGATAAGACATACTACCAATAGTAGCCGAGGTTCCGATAATCCCTATTCTTTTAGCTTTTCTATCTAAGACGGCTTCTACCCCCGCTTCCACTACCCCCAGAATAGGCACGCCGAAAAAGTTCTTAATCAAAGGCAGAGCTACCGAAGACGTAGAATTACAAGCTACTATAATAAGCTTCACCTTTTTTTCAAGAAGAAAAAGTATATTAGAAATGGAAAGTTTTATTATCGTGCTTTTAGACTTTGCCCCGTAGGGAAGATGAGCGGTATCTCCTAAATAGACTATGTCTTCGGAGGGAAGAATCTTTTTTATCTCTTTTAATACAGTAAGGCCTCCTGCGCCGGAATCAAATATGCCTATCGGTAAGTCTTTTTTGTTCATTTCTGCAAAGCCACTTGTTTTCCCAGAGAATCCCGCAGTCTTACCACGCCTTCGGCTATCGCTAAAGCAAGCTGCTTTTTGTAAAGCCGGGTCCGAAGCAGCCTCTCCTCCTTATAGTTAGTAAGATACCCTACCTCAACCAAGACCGCCGGGCAAACATTATATTTTAGAACATAAAAAGGAGCACCTATGGATTTTCTTGTATATATGCCGACGTTGTCAGCCGATCTCATAATCGACGAAACAAGCTCTGCGGTTTCTCTCTTATTCTCCCTGTTCAACATCTCCCCTACAATATTTTTTAATTTAGCGGGCAGCTTCAGCCCTTCGGTCTGGCAAAGATTCTCAGCCGTAGCTAAGACTTTACTTTGAGTATCACAGAACTTAGGAGAAAGGTAATAAACTTCGAACCCCTTAAGCCTCCTCGAACGATTGGCGTTGGCATGCACGCTTATAAAAAGATCTGCCTTTTTGCGACGGGCAAAATCTACCCTATCCTTCAAAGAAACAAAAACATCTCTATCTCTGGTCAAGTATACTTTAAAACCCTTGCTTTTTAACTGCTCATAGAGAAACTTGGCTATCTTTAAATTAACGTCTTTTTCCCTCAGGCCCCAAGGAGAGATTGCTCCGGGATCTCTTCCTCCGTGGCCGGGGTCAATCACTATTGTCTCTATCTTAACCGATATCAAAGAAGCTAAATCCTTAGGAACTTTTCTCTTAAAGCTTTTTAGAAAAGGCTCCAGGCTAGCCGGAATAAAAAATTTTCCTCTGTCGTACGTTGTAGACCGGCCTAAACTTTTCACGTTACCGTTTATAAGGACAAAATCCAAATCTTGCCTTAGAATTATCTCTATAAAATCTCCCGAAAGCACCAGCTCTTCATAAAAAGGAAAATACTTAAGCTTAAGATTATGCCTTTTGCAAAACTGACCTGCCTCTATAAAATAAGGCTCCTCTTCTTTTCTCAGAACTTTCTTATCTACAGTGGCACAACCCCAGACAAAGATAAAAATCAGCAAAATCGATAATTTTAATGTTCTCGTCTTCATCTACACTAAAGTTAGGGATTTCTAATTATAATATACGAATTCGTATATTCGTAATGATTGGTAAATTCGTAGATGCTAACTTAGCTTAAGAAGAATTTGGGCTATCTCAAAATATATGGCTATTCCCACAACATCCACTATTGTGGTAATTAAAGGTCCTGACATTAATGCCGGGTCAAATCTGAATTTCCTGACGACTAAAGGCAAAGACGCACCGACAGTGGTAGATAAAACTATGGTAATACCCATGGATATTCCTACGCTCATGCTTAACCACCAGTCGCCTTGCTGCAAAAATGCTCTAATTAGGCCGAATACAGCTAAGATTACCCCGATAAATACTCCTAAAGACGCTTCTCTTATGACGACTCTAAAGAATTCCGATGGTTGAATCTGGCCCGTAGCTAAGCTTCTAATTATTACTGTTGCCGACTGAGTGCCGGAATTTCCTCCGGTGCCGATGAGAATCGGTAAGAAAAAAGTAAGAGCGACAACCCTGGAGATTGTAGAAGAATAATTCTGAAGAACAAAACCCGAGAGAGACTCAAGAGCCAAGAGCACAAGCAGCCAAAAACTTCTCTTCCAGACTATTTCAAAAAAATTAGCCTCCATATAAGGCTTATCCACGGGAAGCACCGCGGCAATCTTCTCAAAATCCTCTGTCGCCTCATCTTCCAAAACATCGACAAAATCGTCAAATGTAACAATCCCCAAAAGCTTATTAGTGTTATCTACGGCCGGAAGAGCCAAAAGATCATATTTTTTGAATATCTGAGCCGCCTCTTCTCTGTCGATATAAACGTTTACCTTTATAACGTCTGTATTCATTATTTCTCTTATCTTCCTTGCCGGATCGGCCAAAACTAATTTCTTCAACGAAACAAGACCGATAAGCCTCTTTTCCTTATCTAATACATAACAATGATAAACAATCTCGGTATCTAAGCCTACGGATCTTATATGCTCAAAGGCTTGACCTACAGACATATCTTCGTAAAGCTGGACGAACTCAGGAGTAATAAGCCGGCCTACCGAGTCTTCAGGATAACCTAAAAGCTCAGTGGATATCTTCCTTGCCTGGGGCGAAAGAAGGTTTAAGAAATTCGTAACCAGCTCAGCGGGCATTTCCTCAAAAAGCTCGGTTCGTTCGTCCGGCGCCATCTCATTAAGAATTTCCCTGGCTTTTTCGTCAGATAGAGCCTGCAATATATCTTTTTGAGGATCGGGCTCCAAGTTTTCGAACGCATCTATTATCTTATCGGAAGGTATGAGCCTAAAAACCAAGATCTTACCGTGAGCGTCCTCTATCTCGGAAATAAGCGTGGCTATATCTTCCGGGTGAAAAGACCCGATTAATTTCTTGATCTCGTCAAACCTCTTTTCGCTGATTAATCTGCTGACTTCCGGGGCTATAATTCTTTCAACCATTACTTCTATAACTATTAATTCTGCTTAGACTTTCGAGCCAATCCCTGAACTGACTTCTTATTTTAACCTCTTGAACCTTAAAAATCAATAAGATTAGAAATAATTGAAATCTCCGGCGGCGAACCTCTAGCACTTACTCTGCCACGGCCGGAAAATAACAGACTATAGCAACACCTTCAGACCCAAGCTGTATTATACCGTGCTTTATTAACAATAAAATTGACTGGAAAATGTTTAATATAAGTACCGGGTGCATGGTGCCAGGTGCAAATGCTTAAAAACAAACGGCGAGAATCTAGCGTCGAGGATCGGGCATCAGAAGTATTCTTCCAGAAGATTCTTTATTCTTCTAAAAAAACTGTTCGGGAAACGGTAGGATCGCTCGGGATTAAACTTAGAGGATTCAAACCGTAAAGCTCCCAATACAGCTAAAAATCTAGATTTATTCTGGACTGAATCGGAAAGATAAGTTTCGACCCGTCTTGCGGGCAAACCCAAAACAGACTCTATCATTGCGTCAAATCCTTTAATGTCAGCACCGCCGCCTAAAGGAACTACAAAATCTACCTTTCTTAAATAATCCTTTTTTTCTAAATCGTTTTTCAACTCCTCTAATATTTTCTTGTAAGATGAAGATAATATGGAATTTAAAGCTCCCCTTTTAATTTCCCTATAGCTTGAAACCCTTTTTACGGTTACTAAACGCCCATCTTCCAAATCTTCCCCTAATAAAGACCCGTAAGAAGACTTGATTTCTTCGGAAAGATTAATTGGTATATTCAGCTGGCTAGATACATCCTCATCTATGGAATTACCGGCAAGCGGAAGCACTGCCGTATCTTCAAGAATAAAATTCCTAAAAACAGAAAGTTCCAGCTTTGCTCTTCCCAAGTTAAGAAGAATGAAATTTCCTTGACCTAGCTCTTTTTCGGATAAAGACGAAGCCTCGGCTAAAGAACTCAAAATAAGCTTGCTATAAGGCCTGCCTAAGCGCTCAAAGAATCTATCCAAAGTAAGAATATAATCCTGGTCGCATGCAAAGAAAGCAACCTTGATCTCTAATCTGCGTCCGTAAACCCCAAAAGGTGGATCTTTGAACAGCTTTCCATTTAATTTAAAACCCAAAGGAAAGCTGTGCAAGCTCCTGTACGACCAATCCACGCTCAAAAGACGCGCCTGCTCTATGGACTTTCTTATATCGGACAGACCCAAAGGCAAAGAATGCTTAGGATGCATAATCCTTTGGGAACTTCCGATTATTTTTTTAATCCGGCCTTGCGGGAAACAGAAGTATATTTTAGCTACTTTTTTCCTCGATTCTTTCTCCACCCCGACTATTTCTTTTTCGATTTTATCAACGGTCTCAGTATTAAGAATTTCGAAAACCTCGTCCTGCGTCTTCTCAATCAGCCTAAATATCGCCCCTTCCAAGGCGTTAGTTGACTCTTGCACAAAAATCAAAGAAACATATGATGAATCCACTTTAATAGCGAGCTTAAGCTTATTCATCGTTTATACCCTACCACATAGTCTTTAAAACGCAGGTCTATGTAATCTATTTTATCAAAATCTTCCTTAAATCTCGGCAGAATCAACCTTTCAAGAAGGCCTAATTTCTTCCTGTATTCGGTATCGCCTACTTTTATCTTTATGCCCTCCAAATCAAACCAGATATTATTCAGACTATAGGCCTGCAAAGAAGTGACCTTGAAATTATCCAGAAGCCCGAGAGCCTTAAGTTCTTTTATCAAAGAATTTACTCTATCGGAAAAAGAAAAACTTATTTCTCTTCCCACAGACATTACTGCGCTTTTCGGAAAAAGGCCGTAAACCGCCACTAGGCCCGGATAGGGCTTAGGCTTAGGACCCGAAATTATTATATTCTCATCATCAACAAACCAAAAATCCCCCCTGATATCTATCTGGAAAAAAGGCAAACGTTCAACAAATTCAATAAAAAGCGTGGAGGGAAACTGTCGTCTTACGAAAACGTTTTTATACTGAGGGTACTTTTTCTCAAGCGTCCTGGAAATATTCTTTATATCCAGCAAAAACAAATTTTTGTTATTAATAGCGCCTTGAGGCAGTTTTATATTTGTTTTATAAGGGTCTATTACCTCATCCAAATTAGTCCGAATCTGACGCACCAAAAAAAGGTTGCTTTCGGTAAAGAATTTCTTAACCGAAAAAAATAACAACGCTAAAAAAGCCGCCGCTATAAACAGGGAAATCGCAACAACTAAACCCCTAATTCTTTTTTTGTGCACTTTCTTCATAAAAGCCTTCTGCTATATGCTCTTCTAAAGCCTGATTTAAAATTCGCTCGCATAAACCCTCAAAAGTAAGTCCCGCCTCTTTAGCAGCCAAGGGAAGTAAGCTATGGGAAGTTAAGCCTGGTATCGAATTAAGCTCAAGAACATAAGGATTATTTTTCTTATCTATCCTGAAATCTATCCTTCCGAAATGCCGGCATGCTAAAATCTTATATACTCTGTAGGCTAAGTCTTGAATAAGCTTGTATACCTTTTTCGGCACTTGAGCGGGAACAATGAATTGAGTAAGATCATCATCATATTTGGAGAAAAAATCAAATAGCTCTTTATTAAAAACTATCTCAACAACCGGAAGCACCTCCTGACCGACTATAGCGGCGGTAAGCTCCCTGCCTTCAATATATCTTTCTACTATAACCCTGGTCGAGTATTTCTTTGCCTCGCCTAATGCTTTCTGCAGCAGAGAGACATCTTTTACGATGTTTACGCCAATGCTTGAGCCGGCACAATGCGGCTTTACCACTAAGGGAAAATCTCTGTCGGAAAATAAAGGCAGGCCTTCGTCTTCGATCCAATATTCAGGAACCGGGATATTATTCTGTTTTAATACCTTCAGAGTTTCTATTTTGTCCATGGCCAGAGCTGAAGAATAAGAGCCCGCACCCGTAAAAGGCAGGGAATTTCGCTCAAGAATCCTCTGAATTCCTCCGTCTTCGCCAAATTGGCCATGCAGGGCTATAAAGGCTATGTCTACCCGGTTTCGATTTATCATTTTCATAATTTCATTTTCATCTTTTGTCTTTAGATCAAGATCAACAACCTTGTAGCCTCTCTTAAGTAAGGCCTCTATTACACTCTGCCCGGAAATAAGAGAAATATCTCTTTCGCTGGAGACTCCGCCCCGGAAAACCCCTATCCTTAAATTCTTTAAATCTTTTTTCATCTGCGTCATTAGCATTGCCAACGCTCTATCTCTTCATCGAGGAAAATGCCAAACTTATTATAAACTTTTTCCTTGATCAGTTCTATCAAAAATACTACGTCGCAAGATTTGGCCCTGCCCTTATTTATTATATAGTTAGCATGTTTTAAAGATACCATGGCATCGCCTTTTTTTAAACCTTTAAGGCCGGCTTCTTCAATAAGCCTTGCGGCGGAAAGACCTTGTTCAGGATTCTTAAATACGCAGCCGGCGCTAAAGGAACCGACTTCCTGAGTTAAAATCCTGTAAACCATGGCCTCTTTTATATCCTCGCGTATCTTAAGATAAGATTTATCATAGAAAACAAGTTCCGCACCCAGGACTATAAATTTTTTTAAACTGCAGTATCGATAACCGCGGTCTATTTCATTTTTGTCTAACAAAAATACTTCATTCTTTTCAGGATCAAAAACTTTAACTTTCTTAACCAAGCTAAAAATATCTCTATCCTTAAAAGAAGCGTTATTTACTAAAGCTCCCCCTAAGGTAGCCGGTAATCCCGCTAAGAATTCCAAGCCGCCCAGACGCTTCTCTAAGGATACCCCTAGAAGACCGGTAAGCCTGGTAGAAGCCCCCACATAAAAGTTATTCGGCTCATCTAGCTTTTGAAACTCATAAAAACCTAACTTTACCGCAACGCCTTTAATGCCGTCTGAAGAAATAAGAATATTTGAACCGCCGCCTAAAATATAATATTTAAGCTTTGCCTCTTTGAATAACTTAAGAGCCTGGAAAAGATTTTCCTGGACTAAGGCAGCGAAGAAAATCTCAGCTTGGCCTCCGATCCTAAAAGTAGTAAAATTTGCCAAAAAAACATCTTGCCTCACGTCACCTAACCTGGAAAGTTCGTCTTTAAAAACTTTATCTGTTTTATTCATCGGCGGCGCACCATTTCTTTATAATCTGCTCCAAAATCTTATTAATATCGCCTGCCCCCAGACTAAAAAGGCAATCTCCTTTCATAAGCAACAAAGGCACTTTCTCTGCCAGTTTCTCCCTGGGAATATACATAATATCTTTCTTATAGTTTCTTTTTATCTTTTTTATAAGCAGCCCCACATCTACCCCGGAAATCGGGGCTTCAGAAGCAGAATAAATATCGGTAATAATCAGGGAATCTATGTCGTCTCTAAAACAAGAAGAAAACTCGGAAATAAGCTCCTTAACACGTGAAAACCGGTGAGGCTGAAAAAGAACTATAAGTCTTTTCTTTTTAAGCAAGCTTGCTGCCGCCAAAGTTGATTCTATTTCCCGAGGATGATGAGCATAATCATCCACAAAACAAACTCCCTTAAATGTCCCTTTGAAGTCAAAACGCCGGCCGGTTCCGGGAAAAGAATTAAAAATGTTCTTAAGTTTATTTAAGTTGTATCCCGAATACAGACAAAAAGCCGCCACAGACAGGGCGTTCAATATATTATGCTTTCCTAAAAGAGGTATCTTCATCCCGGTTACATATTTGTTCTTATGAAAAATCCTAAACTCGCTACCGGAAGGCAAAAGCCTTATGTCCTTAGCCCTAATAAGGCAAGAAGAGCTGAACCCAAAACTAATATATTCCTTCCCGCTCTTTAAAAGCGCCCGCAAAACTTCTTTTTGATCACCTAAACCTATAATCAAATCTTTTGTGTTTTTGGCAAAATCCAAAAATGATTCCTTAAGCTTCTTAAAACTTCCGTAAAAATTAAGATGCTCTTTATCGATATTGGTAATAATGGAATAAGTAGGCTTTATCCGAAGAAAGCTTGCGTCAGACTCATCGGTCTCTACAACAAATAAATCCCTGCCCCACCAAGAGGAATCTTCGACATAGTGAGGAATGCCTCCGACCAGCGAAGCAATATCTAAACCCGCTTTTTTCAAGACGAAACTTGCAAGTGAAGTCGTGGTGGTCTTTCCGTGGCTGCCGGCTACGGCTAAAACTTTTTTATCCCTTAAAATTTTTCCCAAAAGAACCCCGCGTCTTATTACAGGAACCTTTAAAATTTTAGCCTCTCTTAATTCGGGATTATCAGCACCGATAGCGGAAGAAAAACATACCAGGTCCGCGCCTTTTACTGAACCGGGGTTATGAGGAACGCTAATTCTTACCCCCCGCCTGCGCAGCTTATGGATAATCTGGCTGTTTTTTACATCCGAACCGGTTATGGCATAGCCTTTATCAAGCAAAAGCCTGGCCAAGCCGCTCATACCGATACCGCCGATACCTACGAAATGAATCTTATTTATGTTTACCGGTAAAATTCCCTCCATTGCCTCTGTAAACCTTCCGTGTCTTTAAAAACTCGGTATGTTTTGAAAAAAGCGTCGTCAAATTTATCACCCTCTTTAATCTTTCTTAATAATTGAACGAATTTATAACGATCATACTCCTCAAAAAGGAAATATACTATACTAAAAGACTGAAGATAAAATATTTGTACATAATCCACGCCGGTAAGCTGCTCCTGAGGATCTCTTTTGCTGTCCAAATCTTTAAATTCCAGGCAAAAAAGCTTATCGAAGCTAATAAACAGCTCTTGCTTAATCGCCGCCTTTATGTTTTTGATTAAATGATTAGCTTCGTTTTTTCGTTCCATATAAACAGCAACACCCTCGTCGAACCATAAGGGAAGTCTGCCTTCTTGCAAGAAATCACCTAGTATAATATGGGTAAGTTCATGAGTAAGCACATATTTAAAAAAATCATAAGATTCAGAATAGGTAAAAATAGTCTTTTTATCGGGACGGGCGCAGCCCGATGACCACTCAGGCATTTTAGTATATTCAATATAATCATACTTAGTGTCAAAAACGTAGATAAAAGCCCTTTTATCCCAAACCCAGGGCTCATCTCTATAAAATCCTAACCCTTGAGTTATGGTTCGATAGCAATCCTCGGCTTTATTAACAAGTCTATCTAAAAATTTATGGCTGGTATTTTTGTAATAGACGATAAAATGGAAACTCTTCCTCGTCTTCCAATCTTCCTCCGCAGGCGATATGCCTGCAATAAATACGAGCCAGACAGCTACAGATATGAAAGCAGCTTTTCTGAAAAATCTTTTTTTGTTTTCCATATTTTCTGGTTCTTGGCGTTAATCTCTAAAAAAGAAAAATCCCGGGAGCCCCGGAAAAAATCACCTAAAACCTGGGCCAGCTTGCGGCTGTCTAGAAAAGACTGCTCAAAGACCAGCGCGGCTTTCCTCCTAAAAAGAAAGAAGGCATTGTCTATCTGGTGCCCATAAGCGTGAGGATAAGGCACAAGTATTGAAGGCTTACCAAAAAAACAAATTTCAGCCAAGGTAGAAGCGCCGCTTCGCGAAACAACAATGTCAGAGGCGCTGTAAAGAAGGCCCATATCCTGATAGAAATCAAAAACCCTGGCTTTTATACCCTCCATCTTATATAAAGAATTAATCCTGAGGAAATCTTTTTTTCCGGCTACATGTATTACCTGAAATTCACAACCCCTTTTAACAAGGATAGAGGCTGTTTCTATAAAAACGTTATTTATAAATGAAGAACCCTGAGAACCCCCGAATACAAGAATTGTCTTTAAATCGGGGGTTATATTAAGAAGCCTCGATGATTTTTGTCTGTCTTTATCGATATCGGTAATTTCGTCTCTTAAAGGGATACCCGCGGCTACTTCTTTTTCTTTTCTGGGCTCTTTTAATCCCAAAAAAACTTTTTTCACGAAAAAATACAATACTCTGTTGGCCGCGCCAAAGGTGCTATTCGGCTCAAACAGAAAAGCAGGAACAAAGAAACTGGCTATTAAAACTATAAAAAAAGAATTTCTGCCTCCGAAACCAAAAACTCGCTTAGGCCTTAAGGCTATCATCAAAACCAAAGCTTCAAAAAAATAAAAAAAGCTTTCAATGATAATGTTTCGCAAGCCCAGATCGACACCGAAACAGACAAAACCCTGCCGTTTTAAAAAGCTTTTATCGTCTTTTTGCAAGCCGTAGAATATAATCTTATGCTGGGGATAGCCTGTTTTGATATATCTGGCTAAAGCCAAAGCCGGATGGGAATGCCCCCTGCTTCTATCGCAAGCCAACAGTATCCGCATAATCGCTAACTCTGATATTTTTATTATAAAAAGTGCTAGGTGCTATATGCTTGGTGCTAAGCAAAATAAGTATTAATAACCTGACATCAAACAAATAACATCCGGCGCTCTCCAATCAGGTTTCTTTAGTGGCGTTAAGAAACAAGCCCAAAAGCATGAAACTTACTATGGTAGAACTTCCTCCGTAACTTATAAAAGGAAGCGGCAAGCCCTTGGTAGGGAAAATCCCCACCACTACCGAAATATTAATCAAGGCCTGAAAAGTAATGACCATTATAACCGCCCAGCCTAAATAAAAACGAAAAATATCCTTTGTCCATCTTAAAACTCTTAAACCTTGAAAGAAAATAAAAAGATACGAAAAAAGAACCAAAAAGCTTCCTATGAATCCGAACTCTTCAGCTATTATTGAAAATATAAAATCGGTGTGGGCGGCGGGAAGAAAGAATAACTTCTGCCGGCTTTCTCCCAACCCAAGACCTAAAATACCGCCTGAACCTAAACCGATATGGGATTGAACTAATTGAAAACCCCCTCCCTGAGAATCAGCCCAGGGATTCAAATAAGCAAGAACCCTTGCTAACCTGTAAGGGCTGGAGACAACAAGCAAAATAAAAAGCGCTAGAAATACCGAGAGAAAAAAGAGAAGATATTTTTTGGGCACTTTCGACACAAATAAAAAAATAAAAAGCAAAAGTCCGAAAAATATGGCGTTTCCAAAATCAGGCTCCAAAAATATTAAAAAAGAAACTAGGCCGGTAACTATCAGCACAGGCAAAACCCCTTCAGCAAAATTCTTCATAAATTTCTCTTTCCTGGCAAAATAATCGGTAAGATATAAAAGGAATAATATCTTCATAAACTCTGAAGGCTGAAAGCCGAAGCCCAATAACCTAAACCATCTCCTTGCGCCCGAAACCTTCGATCCGAAAATAAGAACCAAAACAAGCGAGCCTATCCCAAAAATAAGTAAAGGCTTGGAATACTTGCGTAAATACTCAAGATTAATCTTAAGCATAGCCGTCATTAATATAAAACCCAAAATAATAAAGAGAATCTGACGTTTTAAAAAATACATGGCGTCAGAGAAACTAAACCAAGCATACACACTCGATGCATCGTAGACTAAAAGAGCGCCGAATAGAGATATAATTAAGACCCCGTAAAGAATACTTCTTCTTGCCCTCTGGATTCTTAACTCGTAATTGATAAATTGCCTGTCCAAACTATAATCTCCTGTTCGCGCCTGCCCTGCGGAGCCTTGACTTAACAGGCTCAGACGGTTTTAAGGAAGCTTATTTACCGCTTCTCTAAATCTATTTCCCCTGTCTTTATAATCCTTAAACATATCAAAACTCGAACACATAGGAGAAAGCAATACTGTATCGCCTTGCTCTGCCTGCCTGTAAGCACTTATGACAGCTTCTTCCAGACAGGAAAGTTCTTCTGTAGCGACACAATCACCCAAATCTTGTTTAATCTTTGCTTTTGTCTGACCGATTAAAAATATTTTTTTAACATCTCCTAAAAAAGGTTTAACTTGCGAATAGTCAAGGCCCTTATCCATTCCTCCGGCAATAAGAATTATCGGACCTTTTATTTTGCTTAAGGCAAAGTTGGTTGCTGATACATTTGTGGCCTTGGAATCATTTATAAAGGTTATATTGCCCTTTCTAGCCACAAGCTCTAAACGGTGGCTGAGTCCCTTAAAGTTATCCATATAGGCGTCAACAAAACCTTCTTTTAAATTATATATTCCCAAAGCCTTTCTTATAAAAGAAATATTGTCATCGTCTACTAAGATTTTTTGAGCTTTTAGGGAACCCAAATCGGCCTCCAGGGCCCGGGGAATTATCGCATAGTCAGACCCCTCCTGATTCATGAAAATTCTTTTCTTTGCCTGGAAATAACTATTAAGATTGGGATACCTATCTAGATGATCCGGTGAAAAATTAAGCAGGCACGCTACATGGGGCTTAAAACTAAAGACCGTCTCAAGCTGGAAAGAGCTTATCTCTAAGACTATGTAATCATCCGCCTGGATATCAACTACGGCTGACGAGAAAGGACTTCCGATATTGCCTAAAACATGGACTTTTCTGCCGGTATGCTTTTTAAGAATATCCCCTATGACAAAAGTAGTGGTTGTTTTTCCGTTAGTTCCGGTAATGGCGATTATGTTTTTCGATTTACAGAACCAATAAGAGAATTCTATTTCTCCTACTATAGGAATATCTAATCCGGACAAATACTTGCTTTTAAGCCATTCAGCGTCAACGCCCGGGCTTACAACAATAAGATCTACTGCTTTCAAAAACCCTTGAGAATGTTTACCCAGCTCAAACTCTACACCCAGATTATTAAAAACAGCGATATTTTCTTCAGGAATGTCTTTATTTATATCTGTAATTCTGACGTCTTTGGCTAATTTCTTCGCAAGATGGACTAAGGAAAGACCGGATCTTCCAGCGCCCACTATGCCTAACGTGCGTAGATTATTTACAAAGGTCTCTTTTTGCCCCAAGATTATTTCCCTAAATTCATCCATATCTTGTTGTTAGGATAGTCGAACTAAAAAGAGGGTTAAACGCATTGTGAATTGCCCGAGCTTAAGGATATGTAATTTAGCGAATCTTCAGGGTAGCAAAAGCAAGGGCTGCAAACAAAGACGAAATTATCCAAAGTCTTACTGTTATTTTTGACTCTGGCCAACCTAAGAGTTGCAGATGATGATGAAAGGGGGCGGCTTTGAATAGTTTCTTTTTGAAGATTTTTACCGAAGCAATTTGGAGAATCACTGAAAGCGCTTCTATTACAAAAAGGCCTCCGGCAATTAACAACCAAAGCTCTTTTCGTGTAAAGATTGCCACTGCTCCCAAAACCCCTCCTAAGGCTGATGACCCGACATCGCCCATGAAAACTTCTGCCGGTTGAGCATTAAACCACAAAAACCCCAAACCTGCACCCAAAATACAACTGCAGAATACAGACAATTCCCCTGAGTCCCTGACAAAAGGAAAAAGTAAATATTCGCTGAAAGCCGCGTTTCCGGAAATATAACTGAATACACTAAATACCAAACTCACCATTAAAATACTTCCTATAGCCAAACCGTCTAAGCCGTCGGTGAAATTAACCGAGTTGCAGCTAGCGCAAATCACTAAGGCTGTCCAAATTATGTAGAGATAGCCTAAATTTAATACGGCCTCTTTAAAAAAAGGAAAATGCACCCTGGGCTCAAGGATTTCGAATCTTAGAATAAGAAAACCCAGCACCGCTCCCAAACTAAGCTGGGCTATAAGCTTAGGGGTTCTCGACAAGCCTTTTTTATTCTTAAATTTTTGATAGTCATCGAAAAAACCAAGAATCCCGAACCAGAAAAGTATTCCTAAAGAAAGCCAGATAAATGCGTTGTCCAATCTCGACCAGAGAAAAGTCGAAATTAAAATACTCGATACTATAAGGACCCCGCCCATAGTAGGGGTACCTTTCTTGCCATTAAAAATAGCCTGCAACTTAAGATGGCCGTACATATCAATATGCTCCTGTATTCTCATTTTCTTAAGATACTTGATAAAAAATTTACCCAGAAGGACAACTATAAGGAAAGAAGTGATAAATCCCAAAGCCGATCTAAGGGTAATGTAGCGGAAGACATTAAAGCCGAAAAAGACATCCCGTAAAGGGTAAAATAAATAGTAAAACATTTTATCTATACACCCGCATTTTGCCTTAGCAAAATAGATATAGAACGCTCTATATCAAATGAAAAATAATATTATGAGTGAGATCCTTCGTTTACGCTCAGCATCAATTCAGCCATATCACTTACGTTCACTTTGTTCCGTAAGTGACGGCTTCATTGACAGCGGGTTCAACCATTGCATTATATCGGAAATTAAAGCTTTGCAGAACATCACCTAAGACTGTCATCTTAAAACTACCTAATGCAAAATCTCGGTTAAATTATACTCTAAACAAAACTCTTATAACAGAGAAAATTTTCTTTGCCTTAAAATAAAAGCTACTATCATTAAACCTGTGCGGCTTAGTCGCGAAGCTAACTTTTCTTGAAAAATTACCTTGGAAATAAAAGCCTTTATACGGGCCGCGCTGAATTGCCGCTCCTCAAAAAAGCTTCATCATCCTCTCTAATCGAAACTTCCTTGAGCCTTTAAGAAATATAAGATCATTTTTCTCTATTATACCGAATAGATGCTTGCGTGCGGACTGAATATCGTCAGCCAGAAAAATATTCTCTTTGCTGAAGCCTTTCTTAACAAGAGCAGCGGCGGTAGCCTTTGTTAATTCTCCTAAAAATATTATATGACTAAAGCCGGCCTCAGATATAGGCCCGGCTATTTTCCGGTGAAAATATAAAGATTTATGACCCAATTCCAGCATATCAGCCAAGACCGCGATTTTTCTCTTTGCTGGAATCTTAGATAAAGCCTCAAGCCCTTTTCTTAATGCTGTGGGATTTGAATTACAGGCATCGTTAAGAAATCTAAATCCTCCTAGAGTCTTAAGCTGCAGTCTCATTTCAGGAAAGGTAAAGTCAGAAAGTACTTCTACCGAATCCCTAAGAGGCTTGCCTACATAGACACCGCAGCTTAAAGCAGCTAAAGCATTGTAAATATTAAAATATCCCGGGGTATTCAACCTCAAAAGATACTTTGAATTTATGAGAAAAAGCAAGCTTTCTCTATCTCTTTTTTTAAATTTAAAATAAATAGGGAATTTTTTATCTTTACCGAAATATAAGGGATTTACTTTAGTCCTAAGCCCTCTTAAAAACTCGTCATCTCCCTTAAGGATGGGCAATGCACCAGGGCAAACTTTAAAAATCGCGGTTTTTTCCTCAAACACACCCTCTTTATTTTTGAAAAACTCAAGATGCACATTGTCAATACAGGTAACAATACCTACATCCGGCTTGCAGAGAGAGGCCAAATAGGCTATTTCACCAAAATGGTTCGTTCCTAGCTCGAGAACACAAAAGGCCCGGCTGCGCTTAAGACCAAAAAGAGTCTTGGGAAGCCCTATTTGATTATTTTCAGAGGCTTTATTCTTAATAAGAAAAAAATCATTTTTTAAAATGAAAAAGATCATATCTTTAGCGGTGGTTTTCCCCAAAGAGCCTGTGACCGCAAAAACCAAAGGTGAATACTTCCGGCGCAGGGCCTTAGCTAATAAGCCCAAAGCCTTGGTTGTATTTTCGACTACTAATACCGGTATTCTTATGACACCTTCAGTTTTCGAAGGAATTTTATCAACAATTAAGAAAGAGGCACCTTTTTCCTGGGCTTGAGTTAAAAAATTATGGCCGTCGAAGTTTTTACCCTTGAGAGCTAAGAAGCCTTCTTCTTTTTCAAAAATTCTTGTATCCAGGGATATGCCTTTAATTATCTTAGGCGGATTTTTATCTTTTATAACCCCTTTGGGTTTAATCGCACTTATAATCTCTTGAAAATTCAGACCAAACATACCGTTAAATTAACGAATTAAAGGATTAAATAATTAACTGACTGAAAAAATCTTTAATCAGTAAACTTATTAATCAGTTAATTAGTTAATCCGTTAATTCTTTAACTGCTTGCTTATCGCGGAACTTTATTCGTTTGTCCTTTAATATCTGGTAATTTTCATGCCCCTTGCCGGCGATAAGAACCGCGGTCAAGGGTTGCTTCTTTAATTTTACCGCTTTCATAATAGCCTTTTTTCTGTCTAAAATAATCTCATAACCGTTACCGGCAATGCCTCTTTGTATATCGCGACAAATCTTACCGGGTTCCTCGGTTCTTGGATTATCTGAAGTTATTATAGTATAATCGGCATATCTAGCAGCAATCTTTCCCATCTTCGGTCTTTTTAGACGGTCTCGATCGCCGCCGCAACCAAAAACAACTATTATTTTTTCAAACCGGCTATGCCTTAAAGCTAAAATTGACTGCCTTAAAGCATGCGGGGTATGGGCATAATCAACAAACACACCGGACTTTACCTGCTCCATCCTTCCAGGAACAGGGCTGAATGAAGAAATAGAATCAATAATCTCATCCAACGCAAGCCCTAAAGAATCACAACAGCAAAGACAAGCCAAAACATTATATATGTTAAACAAACCCAAAAGAGGGGCTTTTACAAATCTGTCTTTTCCTCTAAGATTAATTAAAAACTCCAGCCTGCCCTTATCGAATCTGTAGGCTTTGACTTTATAAAGGGCATTTTTTTCAATCCCGTAACTTAGCTTATCGGCCTTAAGTCGTCTGTAAGCTGAATACCCGTAAGGATCATCGATATTTATAATGGCACTGCCTCGTTCTTTAAGGTAGTCGAATATCTTAAGCTTAGCCCTAAAGTAATTATTGAGGTTCTTATGGAAATCTAAATGATCATGGGTCAAATTGGTGAAAATAGCCCTCGTAAGAGCTAAGCCCTCAATCCTGCCGCCGGATAATCCGTGAGAAGAAACCTCTAACACCGCATATTTAATATTATCATTATAAATTTTATGCAGGATAGACTTGAGCATAAAATTATCGGGCGTAGTAAGAAAAGAAGAAAAACGATTTAAACCCCATCTGTAATATACAGTCCCCAATAAAGCCGATGGTTTGTTTAAATCGTTAAGAACCTTATTAATAAGGAAGCTTGTTGTAGTCTTGCCGTTGGTCCCGGTAACTCCGATAATCTTTAGATTTCCAATACCCTTAAATAAAACTTCGGATATCCTTTTGGCCGTAAGGTCAATGTCTTGAACAAGAATGAATGTTTTCTTCGGAAACTTCTTGCTCAAACTTAAAGCCATTTCTCTATCCTTAAGGGAAACCATAAAACAAGCTACCTTTTTCGTTATTTTAGGAATAAAATCAAGAGCGTTGAAATTGGCGCCTTTCCTTACTAAAAAAATGCTGTTATCAAACACCAGCCGCGAATCAGAACTTGCGTATTCTATCGAAACGCTTAAATTCTTACCTAAGACTTCTTTATGAGGAATTTTCTTAATAATATCTCTTAATAGCATCTCTTTACTCTTAACGCTAATTTGCGCGAATTGAGAAACGCGGATTTCCGCGAATCAATGACGCTAATTTGCACTAATTATATTAGCGGGAATTAGTTTTAGATTAGCGGTAATTCGCGTTCTCTCTACTCTCTACTCTCTACTTTAATCAAGTTTTTATACTCGACAATCTTCTGAGCTATATTCCTAAATAAAGGGGCCGCCACCATTCCCCCGTAATAATAGGTTCTTGGTTCATCCACGACCACGGCGATCACATACCGGGGATCTTCTACAGGAAAAAAACCCACAAATGTGGCATAAAAATCCCTGTGTGAATAACCTCCCGAAGGTTCTATCTTCTGGGACGTTCCGGTCTTGCCGGCAATATTTATCCCTTCTATCTTGGCCCGTCTGCCGGTCCCCTCTTCTACAACTTTCCAAAGAATCTGTTTGGCTTTATCTGCTACGGATTCGGGCAAAACCCTTGATTCTATCCGGGGCTTGAAATCTTTTATCACCACGCCTTTGTTATCTACTATCTTATCAACAATATATGGTTTTATCAAATATCCTCCGTTGGCGACAATACTAAAGGCCCGGGCAAGCTGCAAAAGACTGACGCAGACTTCCTGACCGATTGGCATAATGAAACGGGATGTCTTCGACCAAGAAGCCAAAGGTTTTACGAAACCGCTGGTCTCAGTCGGTAAATCTATTCCGGTAAGCCTGCCGAAACCCATTATATTCATATATTTCGAAATAATCTTATCACCCACGGCATTAGCTACCTTGGCTACGCCTATGTTGCTCGAGTTTTTAAATACATCCTGGAAACTAAGAGTTCCGAACTTCTTCCAATCATGTAATGTACTTCCGGGTATTTTAAGTTCACCCTCTTCGCAAAAGAAGCTTTCACGCTCAAGGCCGGGCTTCTCAGCCAAAGCCGCAACCAGGGTCACTACCTTAAAAACAGATCCCGGCTCGTAAAAATCAACAACCGCCTTATTCCGGAAATTCTGCCTGGGAAAATCCAGAAACTGGTTAGGATCAAACTTGGGCCAATTGCATAAGGCAAGGACCCTTCCGTCTTGGGGATTAAGGACAACTACGCTGCCGCCTTTTGCCTTTGTTTCTTCTACGGTCTGACCAAGAAAAAAGCTCGCCCAGTGCTGTATATGAGAATCGATATTAAGAACTAAGTTAAATCCGTCACGCGGATAGATAAGCTCTTTATACAAAGGCAGAACTCTGCCGTGGCTATCCCTCAACAAAATAGCCTTACCTTGCTTGGCCCTTAAAAATTCATCAAAATTCAGCTCCAGGCCTTCTAAGCCCTTATTATCGATATCGACGATTCCCAAAACCTGGCAGGCCAATTCCTCCTGGGGGTAAAACCTCTTTGGCTCCTTTATAAAGCCTACGCAATCAAGACCCATATCTTCTATTGACTGCCTTTCGGATTTATTCAACTGTCTCTTTATCCAAACAAAAGATTTATCTCTGTTGAGCCTATCCAATATCCGGTCCCTCGGTACACCGGTTATTTGAGAAAGCCTAGTAGACATATTATCTTTATCGCTGATTTTTTTCGGTAAGGCGTACAAAGAATATGAAGGCATGGTGCTGGCTAAGGTAACTCCCTGTGAATCAAAAACGTCGCCCCTGCGGCCCGGCAACTCCACTACATAGGTATGCTGGGAGGCTGCAATTTTCGTGAACCTAGAGCCGGCAATAATCTGCAGACAAACTAATTTTACGATTATAGCGCAAGCTAAAATAAATATACCGACACATACAAGAGTTAATTTTAAATTCCTCTGTCTGTTCACTTAGATTAGAATTTGTGGACTTATTAAGTAGAAACTAAGTAGGGAAAGATTAAGATTAGGCCTTTATCTGGCTTGTAATCTTAAGGTAAACATGCTTAAAGCTTCTGGAATTACCGATTTGTAATGTGTTAGGCTGTTAAGGACGGGCTTCAACTCGTGAAGCAAAACCTAAAATCTTAGCTAAGAGGCTTTCGCTGCGGGCCCGACTTGCCTTATCCAACTCTTTCTGGACGACAACCTTGACATACTCCCTGGGATAATTAAGATCTACATCCTCATCAGCCAGTCTTGCATTGAGAGTCGCAAGGTTTGCCTCTTTGTAAAAATTATATACGAAGTTGTATTTTTCTTCAACTAAATTATTAAGCGCCGCTCTCTTGTCATGAACTTGATAAGCTAAGATCACTATCTTTACTTTCTGATAAAGGTGGGCAAAAGTAAAAAAGAAAAGAATAAAAAAGAAAATTAAAAATTTTTTCATGTTTTTTGTCTTCGCAAAGCTACTCTGAGCATCTAAATCTTCTCGGCAACCCTGAGTCGAGATGAACGCGCCTTGGAATTAAGTTTTATTTCCCAAGAAGACGGCCTTACCGGCTTGGAAGTAAGAACTTTGAAACGGCCGTTTGCCTTAAGCCTCTTAAAAGCTTCCTTTACTATTTTATCTTCCAAAGAATGAAAACTTATCACGCAAATCCGGCCTCCCGGAGACAAGAATTTTGCAATTTTCTCTAAGCCTATTCCTAAAGACTCGAATTCCTGGTTTACCACTATCCGTAAAGCCTGAAAAATACGGGTAGCAGGGTGAATTCTCGACTCGCTACGGCCTTCCAAAGCCTTGGCGACAATTTCGGCAAGCTTTAAAGTTGTGGCGATCGGATAGTGCTTACGCTCCTCTACTATACAATGGGCAATCTTTCTATGCCAGCGCTCTTGACCATATCTTTTAAAGATATAGTCAAGCTCCTTTTCGCTTAAATTATTAATTAAATCATAGGCGGAAATAAATATACTTCTGTCCATACGCATATCCAAAGGGCCCTCTCTTAAAAAACTAAATCCCCGCCCGAAAGCTGATAATTGATAGAAGGAACTGCCCAAATCGAATAATGCTGCATCTACACTCTCTAACCCTAAGGAATCCAGGACCTTATCAACGTTGCGGAAATCGCTATGGAAAAAATGGGTTTTATCTTCAAATTCCTTAAGCCTCTCTCGAGCCAAAGTTAAAGACTCTTCATCCTTGTCAATGCCTATAAGTCTGCCCTGGGGCGAGATATGTTTAAGCAATTCCTGGGCATGAGCCCCCAGCCCTAAAGTACAATCAACTATGCATTTTCTTTCACTTGGTTTTAAATATTCTACTATTTCTTTGCACATAACCGGAATGTGTCCTTTGTTAGTCAAAGATATTTTCTGCCATCTCTTCGAAATTTTTCTGATTCTGCTCATAGAATTTATGCCAGCGGTCTTTATCCCAAATCTCTATCCGGTCGGAAATACCGACGATCACTATATCTTTGGCTATTCCGGCGAATTCTCTGAGATAATCAGGGATAAGGACTCTGCCCTGCGAATCAGGGCTTATTTCATAAGCCCCGCTAAAATATAACCTGTTAAAAAAGCGGGCTTGTTTTTTGGTAAAGGAAAGGGATTTAAATCTTTCTTCGAGCTTTTTCCAATCTTCTTCAGCAAACATAAACAGGCATCCATCAAGACCTCGGGCGAAATAAAATTTTCTTATTTTTTCTTTTTTGATCTCTTGACGAAACTTTGAAGGCAAGACAAATCTATTCTTATCATCTAAACTATGCAGGTATTCACCGTACCACATTCCACTTTACTCCACTATGTTCCACAAAAACAATAATAAATCGCCTCTAAGTTTATGTCAAGACAAAATTTCGACTAAACTCTTCAAAATCAATAAGTTGTGGATTATATTTTTTACAAACACAAGATATTGTGAGTTTAACTGAATATAAAAACTTATACAAAGCTATAAAAATATTCTTAAATTCACCGATTTGCGACAAGTAATCTGTAAAATATATTCGGCAGGGTGTTTTTTGTGACTTAAAAAATATTATCGGCGTGACAACTAGACTGGATAATTTTATTTACCCAAGAATCCGAAAGCGACAAGAAGAGAAGAACTTTTCTGCAATAGTTTTATCTTTATCTATCTGGTCCTTAAGATCTTTAAGAGTCGAGAACCTTCTCTCGGGCCGGATTTTCTTTATGAAGAAGACTTGAACAAAATCTTTATAAATGCTTTTATGAAAATTAAGTATATGTGATTCTAAGCCGATTTTTTTCTTTCCGAAAGTAGGCGAAATGCCAAGATTGCTTATGCTCTCATATATCTTTTTCTTATGTTTTGTTTTGGTTATATATACGCCCCGGCCCGGCAAGACTTTATTATCCACATCCAGATTTACCGTGGGAGCATTCAAGTATTTTTTTCCGATGCTTCCGCCTTTCTTTACCTTACTGCCGACAGAATAATCCCTTCCTAAAAACAATTTAGCTTCTTTAAAATTCTGCTCTTTTATCAATCTACGGATTAAGGAACTGCTTATTATTCTCTTTTTTATTTTCTTCTTTTTAATCTCTTCTACTGCTATTCCTCTCTTGCGACAAATTCGCTTTAAATCGGATATGGTATTGCCGGCCCTATAGCCAAACTTAAAATCCTCTGCCACAATAATATTCTTAACATTGAAATATCGAAGCACATGCTGTAAAAATCTAGCCCCATCCATTTTGGCCACCTTTTTGTTGAATTTAACGATCCAGAAATAATCTAGACCCAGTCTCTTCAAAAGGCGTATCTTTTCCTCCTGGGTAATAATGTAGCCGGCAAATTCCTTATTATAAAAATGAAGCGGATGGGGGGAAAGACTTACAAGCAGACTTTTAAGCCCTCTCTTTCCTGCCCGGGTTACTACTTTTTTTAGGATGTGCAGATGGCCGCGGTGCAAGCCATCAAAAACTCCAAAAGTTGCTGTGCAGGCTGGTTTACTCTTAAATCTCAGGGATTTTCCGGATAAGAGAGTCCTCATCTATCTTATAGGGGTCAAGGCTGTCCTTTAATAAAAACGGCCCAATCTTAGTTCTTCGAATCCTGGTGACATAAGCTCCGCAACCCAAAACTTCTCCTATGTCTTGAGCGATCTTTCTTACGTATGTGCCCTTCGAGCAGTAAATATAAAAGTCTATCTCGGGTAAGTTCATGTCCTTTATTTCCAAAGAATGAATTTTAATTCTCCGGGGCGCAAGCTCAACTATTTGCCCCTTCCTTGCTAAATCATAAAGTCTTTTGCCTTTATAACGCAGGGCGCACACTTGGGGCGGAGTCTGCAATATTTCTCCCTCAAAATCCTTAAAAGCCTCTTTAATCCTGTCCAGGGAAATATGCTCGTAGGCACATTCGCCCAGGACATCACCCTGGCTATCGCCGGTGGTAGTGGAAACTCCTAGCTTAAGCGTTGCCTCATAGCCTTTATCAAAACTTGAAAACTTAGAGAAAAGCTTGGTAGCCTTACCCACAAGAATAATTAAAAGACCTGTAGCCAAAGGATCGAGCGTGCCGCCGTGGCCAACTTTCTTAATCTTTAGTCTTTTACGTACAATATCAACAACATCATGAGATGTAATTCCGGAAGGCTTATCGACAAGAATTATTCCTTTAAGCTCCTTCTGCATATATTTTTTACCGCTTGGGATTGCGCTAAAGGGTTCACGAAAGAATGCGCGATTACCGATGCCCGAAGCAGTGCATGGGCAGACTGTTTATTTAGGTATGTTTCTTGATAAAAGAAATAACTTTTCGTTCTACCACCGCAATCGAAGAATTTCGGATAGAAGTCCCCGAAGCGCTCCTATGACCGCCTCCGCCGAAAAACTTAGCTATTTTGTTTACATCGACTTTGCCCCTTGAGCGAAAATTTACTCTTACTGTATTATTGCCTACCTTCTTAAACAAAACAAAAACTTCGGCGTCTCTTATAAATCTTAGGTTATGAAATATCACCTCAGTTAAATCGCCGTATACCGATTCATGCCAGCGATTAGTCTTAACCCAGCACATTCTGCCCTTTCTGTCATGACTAAGAGTAGAAATAACTTTTCCCAAAAAGGCGATATCTTGAATGCGGAAAGAACTGTAAACATTATGATACACCTTGGTAGGCGAAACGCCGTAATCCATAAGTTCGGAAACTACTCTATGAACATACGAATCAGTGTAGCTGTATGTAAAATAGCCGGTATCGGTGAAAATCCCGGTATAAAGACAAAGAGCCGCTTGTTTAGCTATCTTGGTAAAAAACTTTTTATAAATCTTGTAGACAATCTCAGATGCGCTTGATGCCTGGGGTTCAACCAGATTAAGATCGGCAAAACGAGTATTGCTCGTATGGTGATCTATATTTATAAGAGTCTCGGGCTTTAGGAAAGCGTTGCGGGATCTGCCCAAACGGCTTATATCCGAACAATCAAGTATAATTCCCACGTCAAATTCCTCATGAGGGGGCATGCGGTGTATCAGATGCGAAAAAGGCAAAAAGGTATAATTAAAAGGAACTTTTTGGCCGTGATACATATAGACCCTCTTTCGCAAGCGCCGTAATAAACAAAACATAGCAAGCATTGACCCTAAAGCGTCGCCTTCCACATCCTGGTGAGTACTTAAAAGAAAACTTTTATTGTTCTTTATGGTTTTTACTATCTTTTGTAGACTCATCTTTAAGCCTTTCTATTTTTTCATAAATATCTACGCTGTATTTAATCGAATCATCCGGCACGAATTCAATATCCGGCAAAAATCTAATTTTAAGCCTGCTGCCTAATAATCTCCTTATAAAACCCCTCATCTTCTGTAGGGTTAAAAAAGCGGAATCTGTGTTTTCTTCCGGAAATACGCTGAAGAAAACCTTACAAAATCTTAAATCCGGCGTAGTCTCCACCCGAACAAGGCTTACCATCCCTAAATTAGGGTTATCGATCTCCTCCCGGATAATCTGGGAAATTATCCGTTGTATCTGGTGATTTACTTTACCAATCCTGCCCATTGCCTATTTATTAATTTTATATTGCTTGGTGCCATGTGCTAGGTATTAATACTTGCTTAACCTGGCACCAAGCAATATACAATCAAAATTATAAATTATAGGAATTCCCTCTCGGCGCTGATGACCTCTGTATCCCTGAAATTATACAGCATGTTCTCTATAGAAGAAAAAGTCTTCTCAAGATGAGATTTCTTTACATTGATGCCTACCGCGAAAAGTATAGCTCTCTGCCATTTATCAATGGCTTCTTCTGCTACGGCCACATTAAAATTATTTCTTATCTTTTCCTTAATGCGGCTTATGGCCTGCCTTTTACATTTCAAAGAATTACTGTAAGGTATAAATAATTCTATTCGTAAAGTCCCTAGGAACATTTAACGCTTAGCGGTTAGGGCCCGCCTGCCGGCAGGCAGGGTTAGCGGTTAACGTCTTGGGAATAATATCGACCAAAGACGACAAGCCGCAACCAAAGACTTAGTTACTTCTTAGGTGCCTTTTGGCTTCTCTGAACTCATCACTTTTGCTGGTAATTTTTCCGTCTATTTTTTTATAGAGTATTTTCTTAAGAACTTTGGCGTACATTGCTTGAGGCAAAAGCCCTAAATGAGCCAACATGCCGCCTTTTATTTTCAGGCGCACCTTGCTATGCTTACAGAAAAAATCTTCTATGTTCTTCCTGGCTAATTTACAAGAGCTTAAGGCATAGAAGAAAATTATAGTCTCAAAACTAAAAGGGTCAAGTAATTTATGGATTTTTGAAGGTGAAGCCTTTGCCGATAATTTATCCAAAACCCTTATTCTTTTCGAGCTAAGCAACCTTATTCTTTCTCCTCTGCGAAAACCAAACTTAGCCAGAACCTGCCGTAATTTAGGCAAAGGCGTATTCTTAAATAAACCCATAAGATAAATAATCCATTTTTCCAGCTTTCTCTGAGAAGGAAATTTCCTTGAAAACCAAAGAACCGCACTTCTTAGCCTCTGAAAGAATAAAAAATCTGACTTTTCCAGCTCGGAGACCGCCAGGAAATCAAAGCCTATGCTCTTATTCAAAGTCCTTATGCACTTAAGAGGTTCTTTTTCGCTCAAAATAAGAACTAACTCGTCTCTTAAACGGTGTTCATTAACAAAACTTAAGGCTTTCTTCTTTACAGCCTGCTTAAGAAATCGCGAAGTCTTTGGGCTGAATTTAAAGTTAAACCTCTCTTTAAACCGTATCGCCCGAAATAATCGCGTAGGGTCTTCCAAGAAGCTGTCTTCATGAAGTATTCTTATAACGCCCTTGTTTAAATCAGAAAATCCTCCGAAATAATCAATAAGTTTAGCAAAGCTGCCTTTATTCAAACTTAAAGCCATGGCGTTAATGGAAAAATCCCGCCTGCCTAAATCATCCCTAAGATTAGACAGCTCGATGCGGGGAAGACTGCCGCTGTAAGGATAAAATTCGCGGCGGGCAGACGCCAAATCGATTTTATAAGGAAGGCTTAAGACTGTGGCAGTCTTGAAATTGTAATGCCGCCTGAAATCCACGCCTAAATAGGAAGAAAGAATCTTGGCAAATTCTATGGCATCAGCTTCAACCACGATATCTAAATCAAAATTAGCCTTTTTTAGAATCAAATCACGCACTATACCGCCTACAAGATAAGCCTTTACTTTATTCTTGCCTGCGCACAGCGATACCGCCCTTATAAGCTTCTGCATACCAAGGGGAAGTTTGAATAATCTATGCTTTAAGTTCATCTCTCTATCGCAGATTATACTTATCTGTGATCATCTGTCCAACATCTGTGATCATCTGTGTCTTAGGCTCTAGGATGGAATCTCTTATGAATCTCCTTAAGCCTGGCCTTATTAATATGAGTATATATTTGAGTAGTGGAGATGCTCGAATGTCCAAGCATTTCCTGGACGCTTCGCAGATCCGCCCCACCCTCTAAAAGATGTGTAGCGAAAGAGTGCCGTAAAGTATGTGGGGAGACTTCCTTCTTAATTCTGGTTTTTTTAAGGTAGAATTTTATCATTTTCCATATGCTTTGTCGACTCAAATTTCTCTTGTAGGAAGAAATAAAAATCCCGTTAGAAGTTCGGCCTTTAAGAATATCTCCTCTTGCCTGGCTTATATAACGGGACAAAAAATGTATGGCGGTCTTACCCAAAGGAACAATTCTTTCCTTGCCGCCCTTTCCCTTAACCTTCAAGAAACCCGCGTCAGTATTTAAGTCGTTGATATTCAAAGAAGAAACCTCGGAAACCCTAAGTCCTGTCGCGTACATAAGCTCAAGGATGGCCTTATCCCTTAACCCCCGGCTAGTCCGGATATTAGGCTGGGCGAGAAGTTTATCCACCTCTTTAAATTCCAAAACCTGGGGAATCTTTTTCCAAAGACGGGGCGTATCTATAGCGGAACTTAAATCTTTATCTAAAATCTTTTCTCTTACCAGGAATCGATGAAAGCTCTTTATGCTAGATAAATTCCTGGCTACGGAGACAACAGAAGTTCCTTTACTTCTTCTCTGACCCATAAATTCAATAATATGCTTCTTGTCTATCTGGAAAAGAGAATTAACGCCTTGCGAAGAAAGATATTTTACGTATTTTTTTAAATCATTTACGTAAGAGCTGATGGTATTTTTCGATACACCCCTTTCAACTCTCAAGTAATCTACGAATAATTCTATGTATTTATCCATTGCCTTAAGTCAGAAACGGGTTTTCTTTTTTTTCTTCAGCTAAAGTAGTCCTGGGTCCATGGCCCGGGAAAACAACTAAATCTTCATTTAGGATAAAAAGCTTATTCTTTATAGACTGAATAAGCTCTTGGTGACTGCCGCCCTTAAAGTCAGTCCGGCCGATTGAACGGCAAAACAAAGTGTCTCCCGAAAAAAGACAGCCTCCGAATTTAATGCATACCCCGCCCTGGGTGTGGCCGGGGGTATGGATTATCTCCATCTTGTCATGGCCGAACTTAAGAAATTGACCGTCCTGCAAAAGATTAATCTCGGTATTATCATTCAGGATAAAGGGATTGGACAAAAATAAGGATAGATTTAAATCAGGGCTTCTAAGCAAAGGGGCGTCTTTTTCATGAATAAATACCGAAACGCCGAAAGCGGAATCCTCCTGTATATGGTCGATGTGGCCGTGGGTATTTATTACGAACTGAACAGAGAAATTATATTTTTTAATTATTGCCTTTATTTTTCCGGCCTCATCACCGGGGTCAATAATAAAGGCGGAAGACCCGGGCTTTCCCACAACATAACAATTAGCGGCAAAAGGCCCGACTTCAATTCTTTCGACTATTACTCTGTTCTCCATTAAAGCCACCTCATAACTAACTACCGCCTACCGTTAATCAAACTCTCGAAATACACGCTTCTGGCCTCAAAAACACTATGGAAAATCCAAAACCCCAATATTACCCTGCCTGCCGGCCAGGCAGGGATTTACTTGGGATTTGCTTGATAATATTGGCTGTATTTGATATTGGGGATTCACTGTTCATTGTTCAATAATCTCCTGGGCGTAAACCGAAATCATTCTTCCATCCAAACAGATGCTTTTTCGTACGTAAAACCTTTTTCAAAGTCACGCTTGACCTTCGAAACCCTTCTCTTCATA
The DNA here is from genome assembly GCA_016932855.1 of Candidatus Omnitrophota bacterium. GTDB lineage: Bacteria > Omnitrophota > Gorgyraeia > Duberdicusellales > Duberdicusellaceae > JAFGCB01. The sequence continues at coordinate 35,152 of JAFGCB010000058.1, forward strand.
AGAACAAAATTTTCTGAACTGCTAAAATAAGGATCGTGCACTGCGGTACGTATAGAAACCATTTCCTTGTATATAGGATCTATGGCTTTCTTGCCCTCTTCGTTGTAATAATAGATAATCTGCTCTAAATTCATAAACGCCTCATCAATTGATTTCTTCTGCCGTTTGGCATTAGCGCCTTCTTCCATAGAAGCGTTAAGTTCGTCAAGCCACCCCCGAACAAAAAGCCAGTATTGATGGTACATATCCGACGTGGGAACTTTAGGATACTCTTTCAGTTCCAAATATAAAGGAGGAGGGACTTCCTTTCTCCTTTTCCTTACAAATTTTTTTCTTAAGGCCATGCAACCCGTAAAGTCAAAAACCATAATCAAAACAAAAACCGCAATAAAGAACTTTCTCATTTCTACCCCTTTCTTCTCTTCTATCATTTGTAATATCTGCGCTAATTATCGCGAATCAAAAACTGATTAACGCTAATTAAAAACCCGAATTACTAATAATACTGAATTCGCGGAAATTAGCAATAGATTAGCGAAAATTAGCGTTTAATAAGCTTTTTAAACTCTGCCTCGTCAATAACCTTAAGCCCTAATTTCTTTGCTTTAGCAAATTTTGAGCCCGGATTTTTTCCCACAACAACAAAATCTATATTTTTACTCACGGAACTGCTGACATCCCCGGCCTGGCTTAAAACAAGCTCCTGAGCTTTAAGCCGCGAAAAACTTTCGAGCTCGCCGGTAAAAAGAAATTTTTTTCCTTTAAGCACGCCTTTTGAAGGGCTTATTTGCTCTTTTGGATTAAAGCCTGCTTTCTTGAATTTCTGAATAAGTTTCTTTACTTGAGGCTGCCGAAAATATTCAACTAAAGACCGGGCAATAACCGGGCCTATTTCCGATATATTTTCTAAGTCGCAAGTCTTTAGAGAAAAGAAATTATCAATGACATTGAACCTGGAGGACAAAATCCGGGCTGCTTTCTCGCCCACGTAACGTATCCCTAAACCATAAAGAAAACGCGCCAAGCCTTTCTTCTTGCTGTTCTCAATCGCCGAAAGAAGATTGCGCACCTTTTTCTCTTTAAAAAGAGGAAGTCCCAGTAAATCTTCTTCGTTTAGATAATATATATCGGCCGAATCCTTCACTAATTTCCGCTCCACCAGCTCCTCCACCAAAGAATCTCCCATGCCCTCTATATCTAAAGCGCCCCGGGATGCAAAATGAAGAAGGGATTTCTTAAGCTGGGCCGGACAAAGCGGATTTATGCAAGCATAAGCGACATCCTCCTCTTTTATCTTAGAAACTTTACCTGCGCAGACAGGGCATCTAGCAGGGATTTTTATCGTCTTTTCTTTTCCGTTACGCTTAGAAACTATAACTTTGACTATCTTGGGAATTACCTCTCCTGCTCTTTCTATAAGAACGGCGTCTCCCTTTTTTATATCCAATCTTTCTATTTCTTCAAAATTATGAAGCGTGGACCTGGAAATAGTTACTCCTCCGCATTCTACCGGCTTTAAAATTGCAACCGGCGTAATGACGCCGGTCCTTCCCACGCTCATCTGAACATCTAAAATCTTGGTTGTCGCCTGATGAGCGGGAAACTTATAGGCACAAGCCCAGCGCGGGCTTTTAAGGGTCGAACCGAGCTGCTCTTGAAGTTTAAAAGAATTTACTTTTATGACCATCCCGTCAACTTCATAATCAAGGCTTTCGCGCTTCTCTTGAAAAGAAACGCAGTATTTTATAACTTCATCCAGATTCTGACAGTATTTCGAGTAAGGGTTTACTCTTAAGCCCCAAGCGCTGCATTTATCGAGAAATTCCTTCTGGGCGATAAAAAAGGCTTTTTCGATATAGCCAAAAGAATGGATAAAACATTTAAGCCTTCTTTCGGCAACCACCTTGGATTCAAGAAGCTTAAGAGAGCCTGACGCAGCATTCCTGGGATTAGCAAAGACAGCTTCTTTATTTTTTAGTCTCTGGTCATTCAAAGACTGAAAATCCTTTTTGCTCATATAAACTTCACCTCTTACCTCAAGCGCAGCGGGCAACTCTTTTCCTAAAAGCCTCAAAGGAACAGAACGTATGGTTTTTATGCTGGCGGTAACGTCCTCTCCGAGCCTGCCGTCGCCCCGGGTAGAACCCAAAGTCAAAACCCCCTTCTCATAAGTAAGCGAACAACTTACTCCGTCTATCTTAGGCTCAACAACATAGTCCAAAATCACGCCCTTGGCCAGCATTCGTTTAATCTTATTTTCCCAAAGACGAACCTCCTCTATAGAATAGGTGTTATCTAAAGAAAGCATGGCCACCCTGTGGGCAACTGTCTTAAATCCCTCTGAAACTTGACCGGATATCCTCTGGGTCGGCGAATCTGAAGTTATAAATTGCGGGAATTTATCTTCCAGGTCTTTTAATACCCGCATTAAATCATCATACTCCTTATCGGAAATCTCAGGATTCGAAAGAACATAATACAAATAATCATGTCTCTGAATCCGGCCCTTTAAATCCTCAATTTCTCTCTTAACCTTATCCAACTTCTCCATCTCTCTATCCTCTAACCCTATACCCTAAACGCTATACGCTATACGCTATACGCTAAATTTACCATCCCCCGCTCAATCTATTCGCTAGAACTTCAGGCAAACCTTCTTCTATTATTTGACCCTGGGTTGTCTTAATATCGTACCTTAGGCGTATGAATTTAAGCGTATTTTTCTGAGTATCAAAAATACAAAAACAACTCCTGGAGTCCCTGTCTCTGGGCTGGCCGACACTGCCAATATTTATAATATACTTGCATTTAGAAGAAATCTCTATGGCGCTGGAGTAATCACGGTATAAATTATCAGCCTTCCAGATAAAGCACGCCGGTATGTGAGTATGAGCCACAAAACAAATCTGTTCATCAATCTGGTTTACTACCGAGAAATCCCTAAAAATTAAAGAATAATTATCAAGATAATGGAATTTATCGGGTTCAAATAAACTGCCATGCGTACATATAAAATTAGCCTCTTTGTAAGTTAAATCAAATCCGTTTAAGAAAGATTGGTTTTCTTGGGAAAGTTTTTCCTGCGTCCAGACTATGGCTTTTCTTGCATAGGGATTAAACGAAGATATCTCAAGCTTGCCAAGGCAGCCTAAATCGTGATTGCCGGCTATAGCCAGCCATGAGTTTTTTTTTACTATCTCTATGCAGGCGTTAGGCCTTGCTGCATAGCCGACGATATCTCCCAGGCAAATAACTTTATCCGGGGATAATTTCTTTATCTCTTCCTCGACCCCAAGAAGGGCTTCCAGATTAGAATGTATGTCTGATAATAAAGCTACCCTCATCGTCGTTTCGCGATTCTTGCACAGATCAGCACTGATTTTTAACAAATTAACAATGGTTGCTTCGGGTATCGGGCATCGCCTATCGGGTATCGTATTTATCTTCCCGATACCCCAAACCCGAAACCCTATACCCGAATATCTGTGATCATCTGTGTTAACGGAAGGTTATTTTAAATCCTGAGAATTCACAAGAAGCTGAAAGAGCCTCCTGGGAATAATCATGGATATAATCCTTAAAATAATCCTTTAAATCAACCAAAAATAAATTGAGCTTTTCTTCCTCGGCCTCAGCGACTATTTCAACTGAACCGTCAGGGCTATTTCTCACCCAGCCGACTATACCAAACTTACGGGCAATTCTCTGGGCGGTAAAACGAAACCCTACGCCCTGAACCATTCCCGTAAATATAAGGTGATATCGTAACATTAATTATCTGTTTTAATTTCTTGTACCGTGTACTGAGTACCACGTACCGCGAATTTATAACTATACTGGCCAAAAAAAATCGCCTACTCTTTCTCTAAAAAATAAAAAATGATTCTTTCTGTAGAGAAAATAAATCCTTGTGACATTGTGACCTTGTATCTTGGTGGCTTTTCCAGATACTATCCGCTAACCGTCCTTCGACAAGTTTAAAATTATCTGCCGAAGGACGCTTAAGTATTCCCGAAGGGCTATTCGCTAAATTGCGCGTTACGCACCACGCATTACGCGTTACGAAAAAAAATGATCGGGAAGGAGGGATTCGAACCCTCGGCCTCAACGTCCCGAACGTTGCGCGCTAACCAAACTGCGCTACTTCCCGATGAAATCATTTTTATCTAGGTTTATACCTAGATTTCATCAGCATCGAATGCCTTTAGGCATAAAATACCCTCTATGAAACTCTTATTATAGGCCCTCGAAGATCTAACATCCAGGATCGAGGATCTATCTATTCAACGCCACTTTTGCTAAATAATCAAACTCAACATTTATATAGGAACCGGCTTTTTTATTCTTCAAGCCGGTATTCTGCCAAGTATAAGGGATAATATTTACTGAAAAGCTACCGGACTTTACTTCTGCTACAGTCAAACTTATACCATCCAAAGCTATTGAACCTTTTGAAACCAAATATTTCTTAAATTTTGGTGGTGCGGCTATTTCTAATAATACGTTACCGCCCGAACGCCAAATTCTTTTAATTTTTTCCTCACAATCTATATGACCCAAGACAAAATGCCCGTCAAGCTTGCCTCCCAGACTAAGCCCTGATTCTAAATTGACGCAATCTGAAATTTTAAGCCTCTTTAGATTTGACAAATCAAGACTCGCTTTAATAAGATCAAAATAAAGAATATTTTTTTCTTTTTTTATAAGCGTAAGGCAAACTCCGTTTACCGAAACGCTGGCTGACTCCTCGACTTTGGGAAAGATTACTTTCGAGATTACCCCTATCTGCCAGTAGCCGGCTCTCTTTGAAATCCTGCTTATTTTTCCTACTTCTTCGATTATTCCCGTAAACATATATTAGCGACGCGCGGCTTGCGACTCTATAAATTAAATAAAGAAAGATAGTTTATCACCTAAAAAAGAGGCCGTCAATTATACATATAACTATCTACGATCATCTGTGTTCTCGGTCTGTGATCATCTGCGTCTTCAATCTGTGATCGTCTGTATCTTAGAGAAACGCCGATAATCACTATATTTTAACGCCAAGGGCTTTTTTGTCTTAGCGTAAGCTAACTCATCAATGCCGCAAACAGCCTCACTGCAGCTTAAACAATTACCCCGGCATCCTTGCTGAGGGTAAAATCTACCACCTTTACGTTTATATATGGGGATATTAAGCCCTTCGCAGTTCAAAGCTGAAGAAAACTGCTTATTTAATCCTATAATATTTCCTTTTTGGCTTTCATATTCCATGCAAAGTGAAAATGTAAGACCTAAAGAATCAGCTTGCTTACGCAGAAAACCAAAGACTTCTTTGCGGTAATCTATACAAGCATTAAGATAGCCTATTTTTTCTTTGTAGAGTGACAAATATTTATCCTTAATATGCCTGCCGAACAATCGAGCAATCTTAGTAAGCACATAACCTTTTATTCTTGGCGGTATATCCAAAACAGAAGCCACAACATGCTTTACACCTTCTTGCGAAATTCTAGTCATTAATCTGGTTAACCCCTTTTTGTCGTCACTTATAAACGGTAAAATTGGATCAATCCTGGCCACTGAGTATACGCCTTGATCTGTAAGACGCCTAATATTAGCGAAGAGAACCTCCAAGTCGGCTCCTGGTGAAAGTAATCTATTAAGCTTGCTGTCAGGACTTAAAATTGAAATTTGGCCAAAAGAATGTTCCTGGGTCCTGATTAAATTTATTACTTCCTGGGGAACTCTTTCTTTAGTTATAAACTCAATGGGTAAGTTACGCTCAATAAAAACCTTTACAAGCTTTGCCGATAGATTGTAGAACTTATCAATCTTCTGAAAAGGCTCTGTTACCGGAGAAAGATAACCGCAAAAACCAATATCTATACTATCGAGCTGGCTTGCTACCAGCTTATCAAATTCTTCAAAAACAAAGACCCTGCCATTTCTATGAAACTCTTGAAAATATCCTGGCAAAGCCCGGCTATAACAATAAAAACAGCCTAGACTGCAGCCGTTATAAGGATTAAGCAGAAATCTTTCGCAGCTGCATTCTCTTTTAGGCCAGGCAAACCAACCATGTATTTTTTTAGAAGACTTAACCAGGTAATGCTTGAAAGGTTTATTTTGAAGTCTTATACGTAGATTTGGCATAAAGGACTCTCGAGGACTCCTTTCCTACTTTTTTCTTAAGTAAGACTTCTGGATTTTCGCCTTTGAGGGAAAGGACTAATGAGGAATAAAACAGAATCTCAAACAAGGTTTTTTTATCCTTGTGCTTATGATATTTTTTTATTCTTTTTATTAACTCTTTTTCCAAATCTTTTGTCTTTATTTGGTCTAAATGCTTGCATTCTTTAATGAATAAATACGACGAAAATAAGGCCGGGGTTTTTTTTGGTATTCTGTCAGCAATACTCTTTCTAAGCTTTTTCTTAGCCTTATCCTTAATCCACATATTTAAAACACCGCTTGAAGTCTTAATCTTACGCCTTGCAAAAACATGAGGATGCCTTACTATCATCTTATTGACAATATTTTCTAAGGCATCCTCAGCCTTAAATATGTTCTTCTCCTCAAAAAGCTTAGAGAAGAAAACCAAAAGCATAAATAAATCCCCGAGTTCTTCTTTAATAAGATGGGGATTCTTAGCGTCTAAAGCATCAAAAAGTTCATATACTTCTTCTAAGATATAATTCTTTAAGTCTTTTACCTTCTGTTTTCTATCCCAAGGGCATCCCTTGGGGCCGCGCAAAATGTCGACAACTTCTACTAATTTTTTAAATTTGCTATCAACCATAACTGAATTCGCAAAAAATCCGGCTAGATCCTATTATAATGTAAGACTTTGTTTAAAGGCCGTTTGGGTACGGTTAAATTTGATTCTTTATCCTGGGTATACCTAACAGTAAAATCTGTATCTTTTACCTTTGATTTTTGAGCAGGATAGCCTAAGGCCACAATAGAATCCAATTCATATTTAGACGGTATTTTTAAAAGCTTCTTTAGGGATTCTCTATCAATCGAAGCCAACCAGCAACTGGCTATACCAAAACTTAAAGCGGTCAAAATCAAATTCTGGGCGCAAGCACCGACATCACGTAAATCAGGGTTAGATGTCCGCTCTCTGCTGATCAAAATAAACACATAAGCACAAGGGGTTTGGTTTTCTCCAGGAGTTCCTTTACCTTTTAAATACCCTGCCCATCTGGTATAGGGAAAAATCTTCTTAAGTAAATCTTCTTTATCAACTACCAAAAATTCTGTAATTTGTAAGTTGGCAGCCGAGGGCGCAAGCCGGGCTGCGTTAATTATTTTAGTAAGTAAACTCTTAAGTATCTTCTTCTGCTTGAATTTACGAATACTTCTTCTTTCTAAAATAAGTTTATATATACCGCGCATTTATCTAAATTCAGGATAAGCTGTAATTAAATAATCTTTGCCTATTTGCTTAATATCTATGTTCTTAAGCTGGGTGATTTTTTCTATCGCTAAATATCCGCTGCCGCCAATGGAATCAAGACTTGAATATTTACCCATAATCTTAGGCGCCAAAAACATGTAAAGTTTATCAACTAGTCTATGATCAAAAAAACTACCTAAGGTACGAGAACCGCCTTCAACAAATACCGAACATATGCCTTCGGCATAAAGAGTTTTTAAAACCATTTTTAAGTTGAATCCTTTCCTAAGACAATCCAGCCCCACAATAGACGCTTTATCCTTAAACGCCTCTATCTTATGTTTAGCGACATCTTTGTTTGTAAATATAATCACGTCCTTGGATTCTTCAAAAAGCTTAGCTTTAGAAGAAATTCTTAGCCGGGGATCTAAAACAACCTTGACCAGCTTCTTACCAGGGCAAGATAAAGAAGGGTTATCTTTTATAACCGTATTTGCTCCTACTAAAATGGCATCGCATAACGACCTTAACTTCTTAGCATACTGCCTGGCCTTGGTACCAGTAATCCATTTTGATTTACCCTTACTATCAGCAACTTTACCATCAAAAGTCTGAGCAACCTTAGCAACTACAAAAGGCCTTTTAGATTTTATGTTAGTAAAAAATACTTCATTTAACTCTCTAGCTTCGGAACTTAACACACCGGAAGTAACTTTTATGCCGGATTTTTTCAATCTCGATATCGATTTACCACAAACTCTGGGATTAGGATCTTTACTGGCAACCACCACCCGCCTGATGCCAGAAGCTATCACTCTATCAACACAGGGGGGGGTTCTTCCCCAATGAAAACAAGGCTCAAGATTTACGTATAAATCTGCGCCTTTTGCCCTATTATTAATCTTGTTTAAAGCCTCTATCTCAGCGTGAGGCAAGCCTGCTTTTTTATGAAAGCCTTCTGCTATTACTTTACCTTTCTTTACAATAATACAGCCCACCATTGGATTAGGCGAAGTCCTGCCTTCTGCTTTCCTGGCAAGCTCAAATGTCCTTTTTATGTAATATTCATCTAAATTCATAACTACTGTTTTACATCCAACAACAAATAGAGATTCTAAATTTGAAATTTGTCATTTGACATTTGAAATTCAAGTCTTAAAGGCTTGTTTTATCTGCTCTACATATTCATAAGGCAACTTGGCCGCGCCTATAATGTGTCTTTTGTATCTTCCGTGTGAATCAGAACCGCCGGTTATAAGAATACCGTTTTCTTCAGCAAAACTTTTGTAGCTTTCGATAGTCGCCTGTGAATAAAAAGGATAAAAGACCTCTATGCCGGCTAAGCCGTAAGGGATAAACTCTTTAATTTGATCAAGAGTGTAAGTATTAAAAGGATGAGCTAAAAATACTAATGCCCCGGCCCTATTTAGTATTTTAATAGCCTCGGGTAACTCGTAACGAAATCTACTCACATAGGCTTCTTTTCCCACCCCTAGATATTTTGAAAAAGCCTCTTTTATGTCTTTAACTAACCTCTTCTTCGTCAAGAAGGTGGCCAGATGCAGACGCGAAAGAGAGGCCCCGGCCGTAAAATCCTTAAACTCATCGGGGTCTACCACAACTTTTAAATCCTTCAACTTATTTATAATTTCTGAAATCCTGACCATGCGATCATTCTTTATTTTTTTAAGCAGTAAAAGAAATTCCTCTTCGATTGACCTATCAGAAAAATATCCCAACAGATGTATCTCTTTATCCTTATGCTGAGAGCTGAATTCTATGCCCTTTATTATCTCAACTGAATATTTTTCCGCTAAAGAGGTTATATCTTCCGAAGAATAGGCTTCTAGGCTATCGTGATCTACGATCGAAATACAGCTTAAGCCATATGATGAAGCTCTCTTAAATATATCTTCACAATTAAAGCTTGAGTCTGAAAAATTAGAATGGATGTGCAGGTCGGCGTATTTCATCGGGGTTTTTGCTAGGCGGTTTTCTTAATATCCTCGTGCCGGAAAACACTGTCTAAAATCCCGTTAATAAACTTAGGCGAGTCTAAGTCCCCGAATTTCTTGGCAAGTTCTACCGCTTCGTTTATAGTCACCTTAGGGGGGATATCATTTGCATAAAGAAGCTCGAATGCTCCCATGCGAAGTATGTTCTTGTCCACAATCGCCATCCGGGAAATCTGCCAATTTTTAGCGTAGCTGGAGATTATCCTGTCCAAATCATCAAAATGCTGGTAAATACCGTTGACAATGGATTCTGTAAATTCCTTATGCTGGATAGGAAATTTATTTGAAGAAAAATAATCTTCAATTGCCTCGAGAGGCGAGATTTTGGCAACCTCTATCTGGTAGAGAATCTGAAGAGAAGACTGGCGAGCTTGAGTTCTTAAACCCATATTATTAAAAGAACTTTACTAATCCTGAACCCTATACTTAAAATTATCGCCTATCGCTAAACTTAAGTCTTAAATCGAAGTTACTTTGCCTTTAAAAGTAAGTTTACCAGCTCCAAGGCTGAAAGAGCAGCTGTATGACCTTTATTTCCCTGCTTTAGACCCGCTCTGTCCATAGCTTGCTCTTGAGTATCGGCAGTAATAATACCGAAAATTACCGGTATGCCGGTATCCAAACTTACCTGACTTAAGCCTCGGGATACTGAACTGGCTATGTAATCAAAATGAGGGGTTTCTCCCCTTATTACCGCTCCCAAGCATATGACCGCATCACACTTCTTAGAAACCGCTAGCTTCCTGGCTACAAGGGGCATTTCATAAGAACCCGGGACCCAAGCCACAGATATATCGCTGTCATCTACCCCGCACTTGGTAAGTGTCTCAACGCAACTGCTAAGAAGCTCTTTTCCTATAAACTCGTTAAAACGCGATACAATAAGTGCGATTTTTTTACCTTTACCCTGAAAACTTCCCTTAATCTCTTTCATATCCCCTCCTTCTATCCCGCTAAACGCTAACCGCTAAACGCTTAAATAAGGTGTCCTAATTTCTTCTTCTTAGTCTCTAAATAATTCTTATTGCTCTTGTTCCCTTTTGTCTTTAAAGGAACTCTTTCTACGATCTTTATACCGTGACCTTCAATCCCTACTATCTTCCGGGGATTATTAGTAAGAAGTCTTATCTTCTCTATTCCTAAATCTGCCAAAATCTGAGCCCCGATCCCATAATCCCTTAAGTCAGGACTAAAACCCAAAGCCTGATTCGCCTCTACGGTATCTAAGCCTTTGTCCTGAAGCTGGTAAGCTTTAATTTTATTTTCAAGACCTATTCCTCTTCCCTCCTGGCGCATATAAAGTATGACCCCCTTACCTTCGGAAGATATGATCTGCATCGCTTTCTTCAGTTGCAGGCCGCAATCACACCTTAAAGAAGAAAACACATCACCGGTTAGACACTCGGAATGGACCCTTACCAGCACCGGCTCCTCATCTAAATTACCCATTGTTAAAACTATGTGCGTATTTGAATCAACTAAAGACTTGTAGGTATGCACCTTAAAATCGCCGAAATTAGTCGGAAGCTGGGCATCTCCCAGTTTCTCTATAAGACGGGTTCGTTTGCGTCTATATTCAATAAGAGAAGCAATGCTGCAAATCTTAAGCTTATGCTTGGCGGCAAACTCGAATAAATCCTTAAGCCTTGCCATTGTTCCGTCATCTTTTAATATCTCGCAGATTACTCCCGAAGGGTTTAACCCGGCCAACTTAGCCAAATCTACCGCGGCTTCGGTATGACCGGCTCTTACTAAAACTCCTCCATCCTGAGCTTTAAGAGGAAAAACATGGCCCGGTCTTATTAAATCTTCCGGCTTTGCATCTTGGGAAATAAGAAATTTTATGGTCCGGGCTCGATCGTAAGCTGAAATACCCGTAGTTATTCCGCTGGCGGAATCAACGGAAATCATCCAGCTTGTGCCGAATCTATCGCTTTTAGCGTAAGCCTCTTCTATTGTATACATGGGATGAAGCCTAAGAGCCTTAAGCCTCTTAGCTTCCAAAGGAACACAAATAAGGCCCCTGGCTTCTTTAATCATAAAATTTATATTTGCGGCGGTGGCAAACTCAGCAGCAATGACAATATCCCCTTCGTTCTCCCGGGATTCATCATCAACCACAATTACGGGCCGGCCCTGCTTTAAATCATATAAAATTTCGTCAATAGAATTAAGCATAATTTTAAGTTTTAGTATTGGTTGCTTGCCCAGGTAATTATATACCTTATATCAACGCTTTCTATTTGTCAAGTGCCAAAATCCCTGGCGTTTCCTAACAAATCTTAGTTTCCTGCCTTTACAGGTTTAAATTTTATGCTACAATAATGCCGGTATGTATTTAGAACATTACGGTCTTAAAGAGGCTCCTTTTAATATAACTGCTGACGGCAGCCTTTTCTTTCAAAGCAAACACCACAAAGAAGCCCTAGCCACCCTTCTCTACGGCATTAAAGAGCGCAAAGGAATAATCTCCTTTACCGGCGAAGTAGGCACAGGCAAAACCACTCTTTGCAAGGTCCTGCTTAAAGAAATTCCTAAAGAATTTAAAACTTCTCTTATTCTTAACCCTTATTTTAGTTCCAGCCAGCTTTTACGGGCAATAGTCGAAGATTTCGGCATACACCTTAAGCGCGTATCCAGATTAGATATGGTTTACGCTCTAAATAAGTTCTTAATCGAAACAGCCGAAAATAACTCCAATGCCGTCCTGATAATAGACGAATCCCAGGACTTAACCGCCAAACAATTAGAGCAAATAAGGCTTCTTTCCAATCTTGAAACAGAGAAACATAAACTTCTCCAGATTATCCTGGTAGGCCAGCCGGAGCTTAAGCAAAAGCTCGAGTTTGAATCCCTGCGTCAGATAAAACAAAGAATTTCAGTAAACGTGAACATTGCCCCTTTAGACGTGGACGAAATAAAGGATTATATAAAATTCCGTCTAGATTTAGTCGGGGCTCTTAATTTGAATTTCGCGGAAGAAACTTTTAATCCAATATACGAATTCTCTAAAGGCATCCCCCGGCTTATCAATGTCCTCTGCGATAGGGCTCTTCTTGCCGGCTTTGCCAAAAACAAACATATTATCGATAAAGAACTTATACATTTGTGCATCCAAGACCTCCAATAACCATGGAAACCGAGAACCGTCCTTCGACAAGCCTAAGATTATTTACAGAAGGACCTTGAGTATTCCCGAAGGGCAAAACGGTATTAAATTTATGAGCCTAATATACGAAGCCTTGCAGAAAATCGAAAAACGTCCCTCCTATAAAACTTCGCCTAAAAATAAAGAAAGGCATATTTTTCTATTTCTTTTGCTCATAGCGATAAGTGCCGGCATTATTTATATATCTATACCTAAGAATACCCCCGTAAAAACAGCTACAATAAACACAAAAACCGAACAAAATCTCGTAAAGGAATATTCCCGACAAACAAATAAGGAACAAATCCCCGATAAACCCCAAACCTTCAGCTATAGCGAGCCCCCTATTAGCTTCTATAAGAAACTTATGCAGAAAGAAGAAAAACTCCGCCTCTCAGGCATAATCTATAGCCCTGACAAAGCAATGGCTGTTATCAACGGCAGGATTGTGGGCCAGGGAGAAACCATAGCAAAAGCAGAAGTCCTAAAGATTACCGAAAAATCAGTGGAACTTAACCGCAATAACGAAAAGATCATCCTTACCCTTGACCTACCTTAAGCTAAAACGAAAATAAAGTCTTTTTTTTAATCCCCTTTTCCTTAATAAACCAGTTGTATAGATTGCGAAAAATGATATAATAGCTAAGATTTAAAACAAATTTATTATGATAGGCCTACATTTTCAACTAAATCTTCTGTTAATACTCTTTTTCGGGATAATCTATGTAATAGTTACCCTCTTTTCTTCCTTTTTAGGCATTACCAGCTTCTCTTTTTATATAATCCTGGCTGTATTTATCATGCTCATCCAATATCTTCTTGGGCCTAAAATAGTGGAATGGTCAATGAGGGTGAAATATGTCGGTAAACAAGAGGCCCGCCTTCTCTATGAAAGCGTGGAGAACCTGGCCAAAAAAGCAAGAATACCTATGCCCAAAGTAGGCATATCGGAAACTCAAATCCCCAATGCCTTTGCTTTTGGCCGGAGTATAAAAGACGGCAGAGTCTGCGTAACCAGAGGCATACTTAATCTGCTGAATAAAGATGAACTATCGGCGGTATTGGGTCATGAACTATCGCATCTTAAAAATAGAGACGTTCTGTTCATTACCTTTCTCTCGGTTATACCTTTAATATTATACAGAATTGCCTTCCACCTTTTATTTTTTGGAAGCTTCTCCCGACGAAGAGAATCACAAGGGTATACTGCGCTTATAGGCATTGCGGCTCTACTCTTCTACTTCATTACCAATCTATTGGTTCTCTATGCCTCAAGAATCCGGGAATACTTTGCTGATAAGGGCTCTATAGAGCTTGGAAACTCGCCTTCTCATCTTGCCACCGCTTTATATAAACTTGTATACGGCTCAGCCCGCCTGCCCCGCCAGAACTTAAGAGAACTCGAAGGCCTGAAAGCTTTTTTTCTAAACGACGTATCCCGGGCAAGGACAGAAATACGAGAACTTTCCCAGCTTGATCTGGACAGAAGCGGAACTATCGATCCTTACGAATTAAAAGAGCTTAAAAAGAAAAAAGTAATACTTAAGGCGCCCGATAGGCTTATGGAACTTTTAAGCACCCACCCTAATATGCTTAAAAGAATACAACACCTCTCTTTATATCAAAAAGGATAATACAAACTTCAAAAAAGAGGATATTTTTATCACCTAACACAGGTGTTTACAAAATCGGCTTTTTAGTGTATAATAGGCTTTATTCTAGAAGGAAGGAAAATCAAAGTGAGAGCAAATAAGACAAAAAAGAAAGAGCTGATTGAGAAATTTAAAAGCCACCCTGAAGACACAGGCTCAGCCCACGTGCAAATTGCCCTTCTTACTGAAAGGATAAATAACCTTTCAGAGCATTTTAAGGCACATAAAAAGGATATCCATTCCCGCCGGGGTCTTTTGAGTCTAGTAGGAAAAAGACGCAGGCTCTTAAACTACCTCAAGAAAAAAGACTCCAAAAAATACGAACAAATCATAAAAGAACTCAACCTTCGTAAATAATGAAAACCTCAAAAGCTAAAGCACTCCTTGGTGCTGGAGAAATAACTTTCGAAACCGGCGATTTAGCCAAGCAGGCAAACGGCTCTGTTCTGGTGCAGCTTAACGGCACGGTTATACTGGTTACCGCCTGCATGTCTAAAGAGCCCAGAGAGGATATTGACTTCTTTCCCCTGCTTGTTGACTATCAGGAAAAAACATATGCCGCCGGCAGGATACCGGGCGGATTTTTTAAGCGCGAAGGCCGGCCTAAAGATATAGAGATTCTCACAGCCCGTCTGGTTGATAGGTCCATACGGCCGCTTTTTCCCGAAGGCGTGCGCAACAACGTACAGGTTGTCTGCGTGGTTCTTTCTTCAGATGCCGAGAATGACCCTGATGTCCTGGCGATAAATGGAGCTTCAGCCGCTCTGTCTATATCAGACATACCTTTCTCAGGTCCAATAGCTGCGGTAAGAGTAATTAAAACAAACCAGGGCTTCCTGGTAAACCCTACCTATCAACAAAGAGCAGAGGCTGTCTTAGATTTGGTTATATCGGCAAATTCAGAAAAAATATTGATGATAGAAGCAAAAGCCTACCAGGCATCGGAAGAAGATGCCTTAGAAGCTATAAAATTAGCCCATGCCTCTATTAAAGAAGTAATAAAGGCTCAAGAAAAGCTTAAACAGGAAGCCGGCAAGCAAAAATCAGCGCCTGCTCTGTATATTCCGGATGAGGAAATGTTCGGCTGGGTTAAAGAAAAAACCAAGGATTCTCTCTCAGAGCTTTATGAGAAGAAAGACAAAGAGCTAAGGGACGCTTTCCGCAAGGATTTACTGGAAAACCTAGCCAAAGATCCTAAATTTCAAGAACAGGAAGTTAAACCGAATATCATAAAAGATTGTTTCGAAAAGATTGAAAAAGAATTCGTAAGAAAGAAAATACTAAACGAAAAAATAAGGCCTGACGGAAGAAAGCCCCAGGACTTAAGATCGATTACCTGCCAAGTAGGCATCCTTCCCAGAACCCACGGCTCAGCTCTATTTACCAGGGGCCAGACTCAATCATTGGCGGTTACGACTCTGGGAACAAGCTCCGATGAACAAATGATAGAAGCCCTGCAAGGGCAAACGTATAAGCATTTTATGCTCCATTATACTTTTCCTCCCTTCTCGGTAGGCGAAACTTCTCCTTTAAGGGGACCCTCGCGCAGGGAAACCGGCCACGGCGCTTTAGCGGAAAAATCACTCTCTCCGGTAATACCCACTAAAGAAGAATTCCCTTATACAATAAGGGTGGTATCGGAGATATTGGAATCCAACGGCTCCTCTTCTATGGCCTCTGTATGCGCCGCAAGCCTGTCATTAATGGATGCGGGAGTGCCGATAAAAGATCCTATCGCCGGCGTAGCCTTAGGGCTGATAGCAGAAGGTGAATCTTACCTTATTCTGGTGGATATCGCGGGTCTCGAAGATCATCACGGAGATATGGATTTTAAAGTAGCCGGAACTAAAGAAGGGATCACCTCTATTCAACTAGACCTAAAAATTCAAGGCATAAATTTAGAAATCCTAAACCAAGGCCTTAAGCTTGCCAAAAATACGCGCCAGGAAATCCTTAAAAAGATGATCGAGGCCTTAAACGCTCCCCGGGAAAAAGTTTCCCAATTTGCTCCCAAGATAACCCGCCTTAAAATTAATATCGATAAAGTAGGCGAACTCATAGGCCCTGGCGGAAGAACAATAAAAAGAATCATAAGCCAAGCCGGCGTGGCCATAGACATTGATGATGAAAAAGGAGAAGTAACAATATCCGCTGCAGATGAAGCATCTTTGGCCAAAGGCGTGGGAATGGTAGAAGAAATAATCCGGGAACTTGAGGTGGGTAAAATCTATAAGGCTACAGTTGCTAAAATCACAAATTTCGGAGCTTTTTGCGATATAGGTCCTACTAAAAGCGGCCTGCTTCATGTCTCCGAAATATCCAATAATTTCGTGAAGAATGTCTACGATGAGCTTAAAGAAGGCGATGAAATCCAGGTAATGGTCATAAATATAGATGAACAAGGCAGAGTCAACTTAAGTAAGAAACAGGCCGAAAGAAGGGCTAATGAAAAAGAACATAACTAAATGGGTAATAAGTTTTTCCTTATTTGCTGCCGCCGTCATATTAATCTTAAGCCTTGTCTCTTTCGTTGAAGAAGACTTTTTTCTCTATACCTCACACCCTACAATCCCCCCAGAAAATCTTATCGGAATCTTAGGAGTTTATATTGCCGGGTTTCTTACCTATCTTCTGGGATATGCCTCATATCTAGTTATAATCCTTCTAATAGTTTCCGGCTTAAGAAGACTTGAGCTTGTAAAAACAGAAGGTTATTTTGAGACACGCTATACGGCTCTTATTTCTCTAATAATAACTATAATCTCTTTATCCCTGCTTCTTTCCTTGTCGGCTAAATCTTCCAATTCTTCGCTTAGCTTCCAAAGAGGGGGCCTGCTTGGATACGTTGCTTCTTCCTTTTTCCTTAAATATTTAGGTTTTACCGGAGCTTCTATTGTAGGGACGACCTTTTTTATAATCGGAATTATTCTTTTGGAGGGCGAGATTGTAATAAGCGGCTTTCATAAAATGAAGGCATTTTTAAATAAAGCCTGGGCAAACCTTAAAGAAAAAAGAAGAATGCAGAAGGCCGTAAACAAAGAAATTAAAGAAACAAAGTCCAAATTTAAAATACGAATCCCCAAACCCGAAGACAAGCTCTTAAAAGAAAAAAAGCCTTTTAAAGAAAAAGCTGCCCCTCCCAAAGTAACGATCGCAAAACCGTCGGTTCCCCAGCCAAAAAAAGAAGAAAAACCTATAATATCCAAGATCGGCGAAGATAAAGAGTATACTCTTCCTTCATTTATCCTTTTAAAAGAGCCTCCTTCTATCGACCAGAGAAAAATAAAGGAAGATATAGAACTTAACGCCAAAAATCTCGAAGAGACTCTTTCTGACTTTGGTATTGAAGCAAGAGTCGTAAACGTAGAACGTGGTCCGGTAGTCACCCGCTACGAACTTGAGCCTGCGCCGGGAGTAAAAATAAACCGGATTTCATCGCTAGCCGATGATATAGCCCTTTCCTTGAAATCCACTCAGGTTAGAGTTGTGGCTCCTATCCCCGGAAAAGGCACCGTGGGCGTAGAAGTCCCTAACACGGTAATGCATATAGTCTATCTACAAGAAGTTATAACCGATAAAAACTTTACCAACAGCAAATCAAAATTGACCTTAAGCATAGGAAAAGACGTAGCCGGAACCCCATTGGTAGCTGATTTAAAAGACATGCCCCACCTGCTTATAGCCGGAACTACCGGCTCCGGTAAAACCGTTTGTGTAAATAGTCTTATTTCTTCTATTCTTTTTAAAGCAGCTCCTTGGGAAGTGAAGTTCCTTCTTATTGACCCTAAAATGGTAGAGCTCGTCCACTTTGCCGACATCCCCCATCTTTTAGCCCCGATTGTCTCTGACGCCAAAAAAGCAAAAGGAATACTTCTCTGGGCAACCGAAGAAATGGAAAAGAGATACGGCCTTTTAGCTGAAGAAGGGGCGCGTAACATTGACGCCTATAACAGCCGTAAGGCCAAAGAAGAACAAATGCCTTTTATTGTGATTGTTATCGATGAACTTGCGGACCTTATGATTGCGGCAAGAGACGAGATTGAAACCGCGATACTTAGACTTGCCCAACTATCAAGAGCGGTAGGAATACATCTTATCCTGGCCACCCAAAGGCCATCGGTGGATGTCGTCACCGGAGTCATAAAAGCGAATTTCCCCGCCCGGATATCCTTTAAGGTAGCATCTAAAGTAGACTCGCGGACCGTTTTGGACATGGTCGGAGCAGAAAAGCTTTTAGGAAGAGGTGACTTGCTTTTTATCAAACCCGGGGTAATCAAACCTATAAGAGCCCAAAGCTGTTTTGTTGACGACGAAGACATAAGCACGCTTGTTGACTTTGTTAAACAGCAGGGACGCCCCCAGTATAACCAGCAAATACTGGAGCTCCAAAAGAAAACACGAATAACCTTGGAAAAAGACGAACTCCTAGATGAAGCCATAAAAGTAATACTGGAATCAAACCAAGCCTCAGCCTCAATCTTACAGAGAAGACTGCGCGTTGGCTACACCCGGGCAGCCCGGCTCTTGGACCTGATGGAACAAGAAGGAATAGTCGGGCCCTTTCAAGGCAGTAAAGCCCGGGAAATTCTTACCGATAGAGATGAATATTTAAAACAATTCGAGGAAAAGAATTCCTCAAGCCTGTAAACCCTATAATGGAACTTGTTGAAATCTGTAACAAACTTGGGCAAGTACGTAAGGAAAAAAACATATCTCTCCAAGAGATATCCAAAAAGACAAGGCTGCATCCTTCAATATTAAGAAATATCGAAGAAGCCAAAGACCTTGATGAAATCGGAAAATTCTATCTAAAAGGATTTCTTAAAATATACGCCCAATTTCTTAAAGAAGGGTCTTTGCTGAAGGAGATCGACCAGGTTTTCGCAATCGAAAAACCTAAAAAAAATATTTTTGGCTTCCGCCAAGAAAAAACTCCTGGCAAAGAAGAATCTGAAATTAAAGAAGCTAAAAAGGAAGAGGTAAAAACCAAACCTCAGGTAAAACCGAAAACCCCCAAACTTAAATTACAACCGCCCAAACTCCCCTCAAAAGATACGCTCAAAAAAATAAAGCCGAATATAAATAAGAAAACTCTTGCTGTAATAGCCTCAGTAGCGGTATTGCTTATACTGCTTCAAATAATCCCTAAAAAAGACGCTAAAAAAAGTGCGCCTGATCTTAAGGCCCCCGTGGAGACAAAAACAACTAAAACCAAGCCTGTTGCTCCAACAAAAAGCGAAAACGAAAAACCCCTGGTAAGCATCCTGACCAAAAAAGATGTCTTTGTGGAAGTAAGCGTTGACGGAAAGCTCATTTTCCAGAATGTTATTATCGGCGGAACCAAAGAATCCTGGATTGCTCAGAGAAAACTGGAAATAAAGATAAGTAATCCTTCCCTGGTCTCCCTGGAAATAGGCAACCAGATAATACCGACCTCAAACACCAAACGGCCTGCCTTGTATATTATCACCCCTGAGGGCTTCAGGGTTGAAAAATGAATCCCCGTCTAACCGCTAACCCTAAACCGAAAAAAATGAAAGCCTCCATAATATCTTTAGGCTGCCCCCGTAACCAGATAGACTCTGAAAAATTCTTAAAACTCCTGCAAGATAAAGGCCACCGAATCGTCCAGCCGCACCAGGCCGAAACCTTAATAATAAATACCTGCGGCTTTATCCAAGAAGCTAAGAAAGAATCAATCGAGGTCATAAACCAGGCTCTTGAACTTAAGAAAAAAAACAAGCTTAAAAAAGTTATTGTAATGGGATGCCTGGTAAAACGCTACTCTAAAGAACTTAAAAAATACCTAAAAGGCGTGGATGCCTACCTGGATATAATTAATATAAACACCCCCCAAAGAATCCCCTTAGAGACAAAGCATCTTGCCTATCTTAAGATATCCGAGGGCTGCTCCAATCTCTGCTCCTATTGCGCGATTCCTCTTATCCGGGGAAGGCTTAAAAGCCGCCTGCCCCAAAGCATACTCGATGAGGTTGAGTTTCTGGATAAAAATAAGGTAAGAGAGCTTAATCTGGTAGCCCAGGATATCACTTCCTGGGCAAAAGACCTTAAAACCGATAAAGATATAGCCTGGCTTATTAAAGAAATCTTAAAAAAAACCAAAAATATAAAATGGATAAGGCTTCTATATACCCACCCCAGGTTCGTCACAAAAGAACTTGCAAGCCTCATGGCCCAAGAAAAAAAGATTTGTAATTATATCGACATGCCCATACAACACGTAAATAATAGAATCCTTAAGCTTATGAACAGAAAAATAGCTAAAGAACAAATTGAAAAAAAAATCAACCTCCTGCGCGATAAAATGCCTGATATAGCCATAAGGACTACTGTTATAGCAGGATTCCCCACAGAAAAGGACAAAGAATTTATTGAGCTTCTGGAATTTATAAAAAAATATAAATTCGAGAATTTAGGGGCCTTTACCTACTCCCAAGAAGAAAAAACAAAGGCTGCAAACTTCCGGCAGGTGCCTGAAAAAGTCAAAAAGAAAAGGCTCGATACTCTAATGAAACTCCAACAACAGATATCTTTAGAGCTTAACAAAAAACTTGTAGGCCAGATTTTTGATGTTATTATAGATGATGTAGAAAATAATCACTCTTTAGCCAGGGCTTACTTTCAAGCTCATGAAATAGACACCCAGATAATAATACCTAGAAAGCTAAAAGCCGGCACCTTTAGTAAAGTAAGAATAACCCAAAGTTACGAATACGACCTAGTAGCAGAAACCATACGATAAACATACTTTGTGCCGCGTACCGCGTGATTTGTTAAAAAAAATATTACTCGTTACTCAGTACGCAGTACTCACGACGAAAAGATGAATATCGCCAACCAACTAACCGTTTTAAGAATCCTGCTTACCTTCTTATGTATGGGTTTTATCTTGAAATGCGACCTTTACTCTCTTCTTGCCGGCCTGGGAGTATTTGTAATTGCCAGTCTCACCGACTTTCTCGACGGCCACCTTGCCCGAAAAAAAGGTAAAATTTCTGATTTAGGAAAAATACTCGATCCCCTGGCCGATAAAATACTCATAATCGGAACATTTCTAGCCTTCCTAGAAAAAGGTATAGTAAACTCCTGGCTGGTTATAGTAATCATGATCCGAGAATTCCTGATTACAGGTCTTCGGCTTTTTGCCCTGCGCCAGAATAAAGTCATTGAGGCCCGCTACCTTGGAAAACATAAAACCGTTACTCAAAGTGCGGCTATTATAGTCATATTTATCCTGGTCATCATCGAGAAAATAACACTTAATCTCAACGCCTGGGGATGGTTTAAGGATTTTCGGAGTATGGCTATATTTCTGCTTATGGTCTGGGTGGCAATACTTACGGTAATATCAGGGATAGTCTATCTATGGAAAAACAGAACAATTATTCGAAGCTTATAACCCTGGGGCTCTCTACAGCCCTAGGAATCGGATACTTTCCTTATGCTCCAGGAACGTTTGCCTCCTTATTTGCAGTGGGAGTATTCGTAATTTTAAAAAATAACTCAGTATTTGTAATTCTTACCCTGGCTACGATTGTAGCCTCGTTTCTGGTAAGCGGAAAATCTGCTAAGATTTTAAAAACTGAAGATCCCAAACAAGTAGTAATCGACGAATTCGCCGGGCAATTCTTGGCCTTACTATTTATACCCAAAGAAGCTGCCTATATATTCCTAGGATTTATACTTTTTAGAATATTCGACATAATTAAACCTTTCCCGGCGGATTATCTTGAAAAGAAGAAAGGCTCTCTGGGAATTGTCGGTGATGATTTAGTGGCGGGGATTTACGCTAATATCTTGATTCAATTGGCAAGACTTATTATAAAACTCACAGCTTGAAACCCACCGAAAAATCCAAAATCCCAATACTACCAATACTACCAAATAAATCCTAACTTCTAAATCCCAAATAGCAAACCTGGTTTTGAATTTGGGATTTGGGATTTACAAAAACTATGGAAGAGTAACTGAGAATATTTCCTCATAAATCGCCCCCCGGGGGGTAAGGATACTTTTAAACAAAACCACCTCTTTAACTTCCCAATTTATATCTTCTACCTTTAAAGACTCGACCGCGCTTTTAAGCTTGTGGGTATTTTCAGGTGACTTTATCCGGGCTAAAGTTATGTGGGGATGAGGCGGCCTGGTTTCTCTGGGAATACTCAGTTTTTGAAACTGCTCTTCTAAATATTCGATTATCTTTACCGGCTCCGCATCTGGCTCTACTCCTACCCAAAGCACCCTCGGTCTTCCTAAACTGGGAAAGGCACCTGCCTTTGAAAAATTAAGCGTAAAAGGTTTAACCAAAGAAGATACTCCAGAAACAATCTCTTTTGCTTCGGTTATATTTTCCTCCGGAATTTGGCCTAAAAATTTAAGGGTAATATGCAGGTTTTCATATTCTGTCCACTTAGCGTGTAACTCTAAGGGCTGCAACTTGTTCTGAATACGGACTATTTCATCCTTAACTTCTTTAGATAGTTTTATGGCGACAAAACACCTCATAGCTTCGCTATTACGCAGATGATCACAGATTTTTATTCCTGGATATTAATCAAGGGATTCAAACTAACTACTGTTCTCAAATTCTTAAGAATATTGGAATAGTACAAATTCGCTCTACGCATTCCGCACAACACATGACAACAAAACTCGTCAACTCGTTGAACTCGCCAACTCGCAAACTAATCTCAAGGCTTTCTCAACTGCCTTACGCTTTACTTGGATTCTACCGCCTTTAAACAAATGCCTCTTTGCTAAAACCCTATCTTTGACCGCTACTGCAATATAGACTGTGCCTTTAGGATTTTTAGGAGTGCCGCCGGTGGGTCCGGCGAAGCCTGTAATACCAACGCCGATATCAGTTTTGGCAATCCTCATTATATGTTTAGCCATACAAATTGCGACTTCAGTTGATACCGGAGAATATTTTCTTAAAATCACCTTGGATATTTTAAGAAGTTTTTCTTTTTGAATTTTGCTGTAAGTAACAACCCCTAAAACAAAATAATCCGAGCTTCCCACAATATCAGTGATTACCGAAGATAGTAATCCCCCGCTGCAAGACTCAGCGCAAGCCAAAGTCAGCTTCTTCTTTCTAAGAAGCTGACCTAGCTTCTTAGAAAGTCTACATAGCTTATTTTTCATAGGGACATTTTAATACAGGCAAAAAAGCTAAACAAGCATTTTTAAGATGGGTTTTGAATCTTGGAATTTATTTGGAGTTTGGGTTTTGGGATTTGGAGTTTCCTTTTTTTTATTTCTGGCTTAGCCAGAAATAAAAAAAAGGAGGTACCTACCTACTCTCACACATCCTTGCGAACGCACTACCATCGGCCTCGGGGAGCTTAACGGCCGTGTTCGGAATGGGAACGGGTGTGGCCTCCCCAGTATGAGTACCTCCAAAATATTCTATTAATACGTAAGCGTCTAGCGGTTAGCGGCTAGCGATTAGTATATTCTACTAAACGCTATACGCTATTCGCTATACGCTATATATAAAATAGGGCCAGATATCAAGTCTATCGGGCGATTAGTAATGCTCGGCTGAAATCCTTACGGACCTTACACCTGCATCCTATCAAACTCCTAGTCTCGGAGTGCCCTTCATTAGAATTAACTAAAGGGATTTCTAATCTTGGGGCGAGTTTCGCGCTTAGATGCCTTCAGCGCTTATCTCTTACGTACACGGCTACCCAGCCATTACCCTTGGCAAGATAGCTGGCACACCGGAGGTACGCCTGTTCCGGTCCTCTCGTACTAGGAACAGCTCCCCTTCAAAAATCCAACGCCCACGGTGGATAGAGACCGAACTGTCTCACGACGTTCTGAACCCAGCTCGCGTGCCCTTTTAACCGGCGAACAGCCGGACCCTTGGGACCTTCTCCAGCCCCAGGATAGGACGAGCCGACATCGAGGTGCC
>JAFGCB010000059.1 GCA_016932855.1 Candidatus Omnitrophota bacterium
ATGAAAGAAGATATTAATTATACTACCGTTACCGAGCTTCCCGGCCAGGGCATACCTAAGGAGCAGCTTCAAAGGCTTTATAGCCGTTATCGTTTTGCCGCTCAGTTTTGTGAAGGTAAAGATGTTTTAGAGGTTGCCTGTGGTGGCGGTATGGGTTTAGGGTATCTGGCTAAAAAGACCAGGAGAGTTGTCGGTACTGACGTTGACGCTGAAATCCTTAAGGTCCCTTTAGAATATTATAAAGACAGAGACAATATTTCAGTCACTCAGATGGACGCCCACAAGTTTTTGTTCGAGGATAAGAGCTTTGATGTGGTTATTCTGTACGAGGCAATTTATTATTTGGAAAATCCCCGGGAGTTTATTAAAGAAGCCTGGCGGGTTTTAAGGAATGACGGTGTTTTGGTAATCGGTACGGTAAATAAAGACTGGCAGGATTTTAACCCTTCGCCTTTTAGCAAAAGGTATTTTTCCGTCCCCGAGCTTCGGGATTTAATAAAAGAATTTTTCGCTGAGGTCAATATGTTTGCGGCATTCTCCACAAAAACTAATTCTTTTAAGGATATAATGGTTTCCTGGGTAAAACGGCTGGCGGTAAAGGCGCATTTAATTCCGAAGACAATGAAATCAAAAGAATTTCTCAAGAAAGTATTTTTCGGCCGTCTTAGGCCTATGCCCTATGAGATAACCGAAGGCACCGCAGCCTATTCTGAGCCGGCGAGCATTAGTTTTCAGCCGACAAAAGATTATAAGATTATCTACGCTGTTGCCCGAAAAGTGTAAGTAGAAAATTATGTCTAAAGCTGAATTTTTCAAGTTCTTGCGAATGCCTTTAGTAGTTATTGGCCATCTAGCAATAATAATTATTTCCTATTATTTATCCTTTCTTCTGAGATTTGACTTTTCTCTAAGACATTACCCCCAGCTTATTTTCGAGACTTTACCTATATTAATTATAATGAAACTTTTTGTTTTTTACCACTTTGGCCTTTTTCATTCTTCCTTACGATATGTGAGCATGTTTGATTTATGGCAGATATTAAAAGCTAACGCCATTTCTTCCGTATGTTTTATTTTGTCAATTGTCTTTGCGTTTGGCTTGGCTGGTTTTCCTCGTTCGGTGTTTGTTTTGGATTGGGGAATATGCTTAGGCCTTACAGCGGGCATAAGATTTATTACCAGGCTTTTTAGAGAAAAGTCAAGTATCCCCTGGGCTCATAGAACCAGAAAGGTTCTTATCGTCGGAGCTGGCGAGGCCGGTATCCTTGTCCTTAGGGAATTTCGAAATAACCCTTACATGAATTATAGGGTTATAGGCTTTATTGATGACGACCGGGCAAAAAAGAACCTCCGCATCCATGGCATAAGAATTCTCGGCGACAGAAAAGAAATCCCCAATATCGCAAAACAATATGAGATTGAGGAGATAATCATTGCTATTCCTTCGGCGAAAGGAGAGGTTATAAGAGAGATTTTAGGCTGGTGTCAGATACCCGAAATAAAGATTAAGATTGTGCCCGGGGTTGATAAAATCTTAAGCGGCCAATTACAGGTAAAATTACGGGAAGTAAAGCCCGAAGACCTTTTAGGCCGGAAAGTCGTCCGGATAGATGAGAAAGAGGTGACTTCTTATTTAAAAGAAAAACGGGTGCTGGTTACCGGCGCGGCCGGCTCTATCGGTTCAGAGCTTTGCAGGCAAATTGCAAGTTTTTCCCCTTCCCAGCTTGTGCTTTTTGATTACAATGAAAACGACCTTTATTTTCTTGAGCTTGAGCTTAAGGCAAAGCATTCTTCGCTTTCCTTTAGGCTTGTAGTAGGTGACGTAAAAGATATAGGCCTTTTAAAATACGCCTTTTCTAAATTTAAACCTCAAATAGTATTTCATGCCGCTGCTTTTAAGCATGTTCCTTTAATGGAAGAAACCCCATCAGCCGCTGTTAAAAACAACATTCTTTCTACCCGTAATTTAATCTATGCTTCCGAGCATTACGGAGTGGAGAGTTTCGTCTTTATTTCCACTGATAAGGCAGTAAACCCTTCCAGCGTTATGGGGGCTACCAAGCGTATAAGCGAGATGCTCCTTCAGGCGAAGGCAAAGAAGAGCAGGACAAAATTTATAGCTGTAAGATTCGGAAATGTCTTAGGCTCTAAAGGAAGCGTTGTACCTCTTTTTAAGAAGCAGATTGAAGAAGGCGGGCCGGTAACAGTCACCCACCCTCAAGCCCGCCGGTATTTTATGAGCACTCAGGAGGCGGTCCAGCTTGTACTTCAGGCCGGAGCCATGGGCAAAGGAGGCGAAATTTTTATTCTGGATATGGGCGAGCAGATAAAAATAGAGGATTTAGCCAGAAACCTGGTTACCCTTTCGGGTTTTACGCCTGACAAAGATATAAATATAGAATTTATAGGTTTGCGGCCCGGTGAAAAGCTTAGGGAGGAGATGTTTCTTCATACCGAGAAAGATAAAGCCACGAAACACGATAAAATATATATCGCTCAACCCGATGATTTTAACCCTAAGGAGCTGCGCTTTAAAGTAAAAGAGCTTGAGAAGCTCGCTAATATTATGGCTGATAAAAAGATTATTATCAAAATAAAGGAATTTATACCTTCCTATTCTGCCCCCGAAAATAACAACGGCCTATGATAGCTGCGAAGAAGATAACAAGAATTCTTGAAGCTATATTATTGTTTGTTTTCGCAATTTTCCTAATAGGCGCTCCTTACAGTAAACGCTTCGCCAAAATATGCTTTATTAACGCCGGTTTCTGGTGGCTTTTAATAAGCATTTTAAAACACAAAAGAAGATTTTATCGGGAATTTATACCCCACGTACACTTAAATATTTTTTTGTTTCTTTTTTTAAGCCTTGCCTCGATTTCTACAATATTCAGCTTAAATCCCCAGCATAGTCAGAGTGTTCTTTTTGAAAGGTATTTGCCTTATTTTATTTTTTTCTGGGTTGGTCTTGGTTTTATCACTTCCGAATCTTATTCTTTAAAAAAGCTTTATTTCCTGATTGCTGCCTTTATAGTCTCAAGTATTGTTTTGGGAGGAGGAGGAGTCTGGGATTACATACGAATTCATCCCGAGAGGCTGTTCTCTGTTTTTGGCAAGGGGCAGAAGTGTCTCTTTTCTTTTTTGATAGTATTTCTTCCCTTAAACTTTTCACTTTCCTGTTTTGCCAGGAACAAGTGGGTGAAAGCAGGTTCTATTATCGCGTTGGTCTTACTTTTTTTTACTCTTCTCTGGCATAATTCCCGTTCAGCCTGGGTGGCTGTAACAGTAGCGGTATTTTTTATGAGTATAGTAAAAAATAAGAAGCTGATTCCTTTTTTGCTTGTTGTTCTGGTCCTTGGTTTTTTTCTTCTTTCCCCTTTAGGAAAAGCTAAGTTTAAGACTCTTGCCAATCCTTTCAGCCGGTCCACGCTTGATGATAGAGTTGAGTTGATGGCTTCGGCAATAGATATAGCTAAAGAGCATCCTTTTGTGGGAGCCGGGCTGGGGATGTTTGAATATTTATATCTTCCGCCCGAACACTGCCTTGCTTATAAGTATTACCAGGATGAATATTATGTCCCTGATAACTGCATCCGGTATATACATTATCACGCTCACAGTATTTATCTCGAAATTGCCAGCGAGATGGGCTTCTTTGGTCTTTTCGCTTTTTTAGGTATTTTTGTTTTATTTTTCATAAAATCTTTCAAGGCTTTGGCTGCTTTAGAGGGGCTTGAGCAGTCGGTGTTTTTAGGCCTTGTAGGAGTTGTTGTTGCCGGCTTGGCCATGTCTTTAGCGTCCTCGGTTATTATGGTCGGCGTTCAAGATTCGTTACTTTTCTGGTTTTTATTCGGCATAGCTAACGGATTAATTTTACGTGCCCGGAAACTTAAAGAAGTGGTATAATAAAGCGTCATGTCCTACACTGTAGATTCGGTTAATAAAGATAATCAGCTCCTAATTAAAACCTCGCCCAAAGATAAACCCAGAAAACTTGCTGGTCGTTTTATGCTCGATAAGTACAATAGCCTGCTTTATCTGGTAAATGAGCCTTCGGGCTGGCAGAGGGAGTTTAAAGTTCCCACCCTACTTAAATTTACCGGGACCTGGAGCCTTAATGCCGATCATGATTTAGTCCTTGATTTAACAGAGGCCGATAAATTCGGCTTAAAAACTCTGGTTTTAAACAGCCAGATTTTTACCCTCGATAAAAATAGCATTATTTTTAAAGTCCGTACCAAACCCTCCGAAGAAGTAACCAAAATTTCCTTTCTAAAGCTTCAGGGAAAATGGACCCAGGATAAGTTTAACCGTCTTGTTTTTGAGCTGGAGAAAAGACAGAATTCCGGCACCTTGACTTTTAAGGGTGCCTGGGGTGTCAATAAGCGCCAGCAGATTGTTTATAGTTATGCCAAGCTTAAAACAAGAAGAAAAAACACTTTAACCTTTGAAGGCTTCTGGCAGATTTTTTCTAAAAATGTCTTAACTTATGTTTTAGAAGGTTCACGTCTTCGGGTTGCCCGAAAAAAAGGAGCGGTTATTGATTCCGGATTTAATTTTATGGTTAACCTTCAGACTCCCACTGTCCGTCCCCAGAAAGGCCAGATTAAATATCGAGTGGGAATAGGTGCCAGGAAGGATAAAAAAACGCGTTTAATCATCTTGCACGGCCTCTGGAAGTTCAGCCGTAAGCTCGGCTTAGGCTTTGAAATGAATTACGGCCCGCATAATGTAAGGCAGATTAAGTTTTCGGCTGTCGTAAGTCTATCTAAATCCAAAGAAGTCTCCTTTAGTCTTAAGAACAGATTAAAAGAGCCCGTCGGCATAACTTTAGTCTACCGCCAAAAACTACTTGCTAAAGAGGACCTCGAATATTTCCTGCGAGTTAAGAAAGAAGGAAAAAATCCTTTCATCGGCTTCGGCGCTACCCTTCATTTCTAACCCAAAAATTCTTACCGCTTTTCTAAAAACTCAAACAAAAGGGGATCAGACCCGGAAAAGGGAAATTCTACAAGCCGCGCTCCCATTTGCCGAAAAACTATGTCGGGAGAATGGTTGAGATCTGATCCCAACAAGGCCTGCTAGCTTCTTTCACTTTTCCAAATCATCCTCATTTATAATTGTGTATTTTACACCTTCCAACCTAACGACCGTTATGTTGGAAGGTGTAATGAGAATGGTTGAAATCGGATTTCAACCAACCAAAAACTCTTACCATTTTTTTGACAAGTCAAAAATAGCCTCTGTAATTGTTCCATAACTTTTTTGTACTCAGAAGGTTGCATAAAACGTCTTCTTCTTTGCTTGCCAAGAAAACTAATCAGATTTAAGGTGAAGTTGTCTTAAGGGAAAATTAAATTTTTCGTAACCAAAAAAAATAGCAAGGAGGAAGAAATGAAAAAGAAAATTTTAAGTGTTTTTGCTGCCGGAGTTTTTGCGATTAGCCTTTCGTTGTTCGCTGCTGACGGCGACCTTATTGTTGACGGCAAAGTTGGGATTGGCACGACAGAGCCCGGCAGCACTAAATTAGCGGTAATGGATGGTTCGCTTGGCATTGGCACGACAAGTCCCTGGGGCCTGTTCCATGTTTACGGCAGCGGAGGGTCTGGGTTCCTTGCAAATATAGAGAATACTGGCTTGTATGGTTTGTATGTTAAAACAGCAGGAACCAGTTATGGCCACGATTTACTGAGAGTGGATGATTATTACGGTCCGAGGTTTTGGGTCTTTGGGGGCGGCACGGCTTATATAGCTAACAGCCTTGGCATCGGGATAATGCCTCCTAATGAGAAATTGCAAGTAATGGGAAATGTCCGGGCCAACGCCTATTACCTTAATTCTTCCCGGGAATGTAAAGTGAATATTGCTGATTTATCAAGTCAAGAAGCCCTTGTAAGCTTTATGGCTTTAAAGCCGGTTAAATACAATTTTAAAGAAAGAGAGATTAATGAACTCGGAGTCGAGGAAATTATTATAGAAGAATCAAGGCTTTATATGGGCTTTATAGCCGAGGATTCACCGGACTTTGTAACATCTTCTGATAAAAAAAGTATTAATTTAAGCAATATTGTGGCTCTTTTAACCAAGACAGTCCAGGAACAGCAGGCGACAATACAGGAGCAGGAAAAGCGAATCCAGGCCCTGGAAGCAAAACGAACCAAAAAATGAACAAGATACGTACCCGTAAAAATAACCGTCTGACAGGATATGATTATTCAAATAATGCCGCATATTTTGTAACCATTTGTACAAAAAACCGTGAATGCATTTTCGGCCAAATACAAAAAACAAAATATAATTATAATTATGCAGGGGCCGGGCTTGCCCCGACCCGTAATATCGCCCCGACCCGTAATATCGCCCCGGCCCGTATAAAATTAAC
>JAFGCB010000060.1 GCA_016932855.1 Candidatus Omnitrophota bacterium
AATATCAGGATTTTTAAAAATTTTGAATTTTAACTTGAACTTTTGCTTTTGCCTTTTGGTTTTTGACTTATTAAGATAGGATTAAGATTTTGACAATACGTAATTTAAAGCAAGGAGAAGGCTATGAAGAAGATTTCAGTTATTTTAGGAAGCAAATCAGATTTACCTCAGGTAGAGGGTGGCTTTATGCTTTTGGATGATTTCAAGATCGGATATGAGCTTAAGATTCTCTCCGCTCACAGAAATACCGCTGAACTTAAGCGGTATGTAAAAGGCCTGGAAAGAAGAGGTATAAGGGTGGTTATAGCTTGCGCGGGTTTATCCGCGGCTCTGCCGGGAGTAGTATCTTCTTACATAAGCATTCCGGTGATAGGAGTGCCTCTTTACAGCAAGGCTTTTAAAGGAATAGATTCGCTTCTTTCGATTCTTCAGATGCCCAAGGGTATTCCCGTGGCAGCAGTGACTGTGGGTTCATCGGGCATGATTAATGCTGTCCTTCTGGCCGCAACGATTCTGGCTTTAAGCGACAGGAAGCTTAAAGCAAGGATTAAAAGATACAGAGGCGTTATTAAAAATAAGTAAGTAGTGGAAAAAATTTACATAGATTCTGAGAATATCGATTTAGATCTTGTAAAGAATGTCGCGTCTCTTATCAGGAAGGGAAAGATCGTCGCCCTTCCTACAGAGACAGTTTATGGTTTGGCGGTAAACCTAGATAATACAGAAGCCCTGCAAAGGCTTTACAGTATTAAGCAGAGGCCTCCGGATAAGCTTTCCACTATACATATAGGCGAACCTAGCGATATTGATTTTTTCATAGATGTCCTGCCTGTTTATGGCTATAAGCTTATAGATAAATTTTGGCCGGGACCGCTTACTATTATTTACTATAAGAAAGACTCAAAGCAAACTCTTGGCCTGCGTTGCCCGAGTCATCCCCTAACTAGCTTGATTTTAAAAGAAAGTCTTTGTAAGGTAGTTATGCCTTCAGCGAATATTACAGGTAGTCCGCCGGCGGTAAGCGCCCAGGAAGTCGAAGATATTTTCGGAGCTAAGTTAGACTGTATCGTTGATTCTTTATCTCCCAAATTTAAAGTGGCCTCTACCATCGTAGATTTAACCAAGAGGCCCTTTGAGGTCTTAAGAGAGGGTTCTATCTCCAGAGATGATATAGAAAGCGCCGTCAATGCGAAAAATGTTTTATTTGTCTGCACGGGTAACACTTGCCGCTCAATAATGGCAGAATATCTGCTTAAACTTTCTCTTAGCAGAAAAAGAGAAGATATAGTTTCGACGATAGAGATATCTTCATGCGGCGTAGGGGCTTTAGACGGGTTTTCGCCTTCCCCCGAGACTCTGCAGCTACTTGCTAAGGAAGGAATAGACGCCTCCGGGCATCATTCAAAAAAAATAACCATGAATTTAATCCGTTCTTCCGATATAATTATAGTAATGCAGAGGCGTCACAGAGATGTTATCGTAGGCATGGAGCCTTCGGCCATGCCGAGAATTTTCTTAATGGGAAGTTTCCTGGGTGAGGATGCCCAGGATATACCTGATCCTATGGGTGGCACGGAAGAGGATTACAATACAAGTTTTTCTTTGATTAGAAAGGCCATAGAGAAGATCGTGGACTGGTTATGAGGTGTAGATTGATACCGACTATTTCGGATATCGGGCATCGCGCATCGGGTATCGTATTTATCTTGCTTGTTCCCGATACGCTACACCCGAAAATCTGCGGTCATCTGTAAAAAATGCCTTCAACCGAGATCTGCGATCATCTGCGCAAAATAAAAAACATGAGGATAGCAGTAGGTTCTGATCATAGGGGTTTTAGATTAAGGAAAGTAATCGCCCAATACCTGGGAGCAAAAGGCCATACCGTTTTAGATTTTGGGACCTTTTCCGGAGAGTCCTGCGATTATCCGGTATACTGTTTCAAGGTAGCCCAGGCCGTTGCCAGTAAAAAAGCCCAGAGGGGCATTTTTATCTGCAAAACAGGAATCGGTTCAGCTATTGCCCTGAACAAGTTTAGAGATATAAGAGCGGCCTTAGTTCACAATATTAGAGGAGCAAAGTTTTCCCGGCTGCATAACGACGCTAATGTTTTGGTCTTAGGTTCGGATTTTGTCAAAGCCGAATACGCCAAGAAGATTACCGGCATATGGCTTTCTACAGAGTTTGAAAGCCAGAGACATGAAAGAAGACTTAATCAAATAAGAAAAATAGAGCAGGGATATGAATTTTGATTACTTAAAAGAAAAAGATCCCCAAGTCTACGAAGCGATAAAAAAGGAAATCTTACGACAGCGCAGAAGCCTTGAGCTTATTGCTTCAGAAAACTTTACTTCGCTTGCTGTCATAAGGACCCAGGGTTCGCCTTTGACCAATAAATATGCCGAAGGCTATCCCGGTGCCCGCTGGTACGGGGGATGCAAGTTTGTTGATGAAGCCGAAGATTTAGCCCGGGCAAGAGCCCAGGAGCTTTTTTCCGCGGAGCACGCCAATGTTCAGCCGCATTCCGGCACCCAGGCCAATATGGCTGTTATGTTTTCTATGCTGGAGGTTTCTGATACTGTGCTTGCGATGGATTTAGCCTGCGGAGGGCATCTTTCCCACGGACACCCTCTTAATTTCTCCGGTAAGTTCTATAATATTGTTGCTTACGGCGTAGATAAAGAGAAAGAGGTCATTGATTATGAGCAGGTGCGCAGCCTTGCCAGGGAGCACAGGCCCAGGTTGATAATTGCCGGAGCGTCGGCATACCCCCGGATTATAGATTTCAAAAAATTCCGGAAAATTTGCGATGAAGTTGGAGCTTTTTTACTGGTAGATATGGCTCATTTCGCAGGATTGGTAGCTTCGGGCCTCTATCCTAATCCTTGTGTTTATGCTGAATTCGTGACCGCCACAACTCACAAGACATTAAGAGGTCCCAGGGGAGGCTTTATTTTGACTAAGAAGGAATTTGCAAAGCAGATTGATACTTCATTGTTTCCGGGGATTCAAGGCGGCCCGCTTATGCATACTATTGCCGCTAAGGCAGTGGCTTTTAAAGAAGCTCAAGACCCTGAATTTAAAGAATACCAAAAGAGGATAATAGCCAACGCCAGGAAATTCTCGGAGGAGTTTGCCGAGTTAGGTTTAAGGATAGTATCCGGAGGTACCGATACTCATCTTTTGCTTGTCGATTTAAGAAACATAGGCATTACCGGAAAAAAGGCCTGTGATATTCTGGAAGAGATAGATATTACCGTAAACAAGAATTTAATTCCTTATGATCCCAAGTCCGCGGCAGTAACTAGCGGCATAAGAGTAGGCACTCCCGCGGTTACCACCAGGGGAATAGGGCTTAAGGAAGTTGAAGATATATCCCGGATAATCTACGAGTGTCTTACCTGCAATGAAAACAAGGAGACTTTAAAAAGCCTCCGGTCAAAAGTTTCCAGGATCATAGATAGATTTCCTCTTTATCCGGAAATAGAGATATAGTCGGGCTTAGGGCTGCGCTTTTATCGTTCAAGCTTAGCGTAATAATACAGATAAAGAAATAATGAAGAAGCAATTCAATAAAAAGTTAAAAAGGCCTGGCTGGGATGAGTATTTTATGCAGATAGCCCATTTGGTTTCAAGGCGTTCGACTTGCCTGCGCAGAAAAGTGGGAGCTGTTTTGGTAAAAGACAAGAGGATTTTAGCTACCGGTTATAACGGCGCGCCTTCCGGTATTCCTCATTGCCAGACCGTAGGTTGCCTAAGAGATATGCTTAATATACCTTCCGGTCAACGTCACGAGCTATGCAGGGGTCTTCATGCCGAACAGAACGTTCTCCTTCAAGCAGCGCTTCACGGAGTCTCGACGAAAAACTCTTCTTTATATATTACCGTTACACCTTGCATAATTTGTGCTAAAATGATTATCAATGCCGGTACCAGCGAGATAGTTATCGAGGGCCAGTATCCTGATAAGCAAGCCCAGAGTTTTTTAAGGCAGGCGAAAGTAAAAATACGCAAGATTAAAACTAAGATCCGGCAGACCAAACCATCCAAGGGTCTTTAGTCTAAAATATGAAGTGTCCTTTTTGCAGTCATAAAGAAGATAAAGTAATTGATTCCAGATCGACAAGCGAGGATTTGGCTATTCGCAGGCGTCGGGAATGCTTGAGGTGCGGCAAGAGGTTTACCACTTACGAATATGTAGAGAAAATACCGCTTATGGTCGTAAAGACTGACGGCCGGCGGGAGCCGTTTAATAGAAATAAGATATTGGAAGGTTTAATCAAGGCCTGCCAGAAGCGGCCGGTAGGAATGATCCAGCTTGAGTCACTGGCAGATGAGGTAGAGAAAGAAATACAGAAAAAATACGATCGGGAGATAGATTCCAAGATAATCGGCCAGATGGTGGTAGAAAGACTCTCCAAGCTAGACGGGGTCGCCTATGTCCGGTTTGCCTCGGTCTACAGGCAATTTAAAGATGTTAATGAATTTATGAAGGAACTGCGGGATATACTCAATAAACGCAAGTGATCGATGATAGAATTCGAAATCTCTAAGATAATAATCGACGAGAAATCCCAGGAGCAAGTGATTGTTTTGAAAGAAAAAGAAGGCTCTAAGCTGCTTCCTATTGTTATCGGGATAAATGAGGCTGCCGCCATACGAATGAAATTCGGAGGGTTTACTACGCCCCGGCCTCTTACTCACGATCTTCTTAAGTCCGTGATAGATAATTTAGAGGCTCGGTTAGAGAAGGTAGTAATCGATAAGTTAGTCGACAGTACTTTTCATGCCAAACTCTTTCTTAAGACCGAAAAAGGCGCTCTTAAAAGCGTAGATGCCCGGCCCTCTGACAGTATCGCTCTTGCTGTAAGGACGCAAACCCCTATATTTGTAGAAGAAGAAGTTATTAACAGGTCTTCTTTTCCGGGAATGTAATACCGCTTCAATGTTCCTGCGTTTTAAGCATAACCCTTTATTTAAAAACGAAACATTATGAAAATCGGACTTATTTCGGATACCCACGATAATCTGCCCCGCATAGAACAGGCGGTAAGATTTTTCAACCGGAATAAGGTGGATTTTATTCTTCATGCGGGGGATTTTATTGCTCCTTTTTCTTTGAACCCTTTTAAGTATTTAAAGGCTGATTGGCTGGGGGTATTCGGCAATAACGACGGAGATAAACAAATGCTTTCCCAAAAATCTTCTTCTCGGATAAAAGAGCCTCCTTTTTTCCTTACTTTTGATTCCAGGAGAATAGCCCTTACTCACGTGTTTCAGGAACTTGAGGCCGATATAGTAATTTTCGGCCATACTCATAAACCGGAAATAAAGAAGACAAAAGACAACCTTTTTATAAACCCCGGAGAGGCGGGTTGTTGGCTTACGGGAAAGTCCACTGTTTCTATTTTGGATCCAGGGTCTCTTTCCGGGGAAATTTTCTATCTTTAGACTGCCCTATGGATTTAAAGGCCAATATAAGGGAAATACCTTACATAAACAAGATAAAAAAAATAGCCTGTCTATCCGGGGTTGAAGTTTATCTTATAGGCGGATTCTTAAGAGACGTTATTCTTAGAGGAAAGCCCGAAAAACTAGATTTTGATTTTGCCTTGAAGACAAAGATTATGAAATTTGCTAAAGACTTTTCGAAAAGTATTAACGGCAGAATTGTCGTTTTGGACAGGGTCTTAAGAAACGTAAGAGTTGTTCTGAAAAAGAATAAACAGATTCTGAATTACGATTTTAGCGAATTTAGAGCTGAGAATTTGCTGGAAGACGCCAAAAAAAGAGATTTTACTATTAATACCCTGGCCGCAAAGATAAATAATCTACCCAAGGTAGAAATAATCGATTACCTGGGAGCCAGGAAAGATTTAAAGCGTAAAATTTTAAGAGCGCCTTCGGATTCTTGCATAACCGATGATCCTTTAAGAATTATGAGGGCATTCAGCTTGTCCGCTCTTTTTGGTCTTGGCCTTGATAAAAAAACCAAAACCTCTATAAAGAAACACGCGAGTTTACTTTCCGGGGTGGCCGGAGAAAGGATTTCCGAAGAATTATTTAAGATTTTTTCAGTGAGTAATTCTCATAAGACCCTGGCTTTTATGGATAAGTTCGGAGTTTTAGAGAAAATTTTTCCTGAGATTAAACCGATGAGAAATCTCGGTCAGGGCAAATACCATCATTTGGATGTCTGGCGTCACTCCTTGGAGACCTTGAGATGCTTCGAAAGATTAGTAAACAAGAAGTTAGCTACAAATTCCCGGATTCGTTCTTATTTAGACGAAGAAGTGGCTCAGAAAAGAACCCGGGCCCAGCTTATAAAATTCGCCTGCTTGTTTCATGACGTGGGAAAGCCTAAGGCAAGAAGGCGGAAAAAGAAAAAGACTTTGTTTCATAGCCATGAGAAAATCGGCAGAGATATGACCGAAAGAATATCTAAGAGGCTGCGGCTTTCATTAAAGGAGGAAGAGTTTATAAAACATTTAATTTATCTGCACTTAAGGCCCGGCTACTTAGCTGATATTAAAAGGCCTACCCAGAGGGCGATTTACAGATATTTCCGCGATACCAAAGACGAGGCGGTAGGCGTTCTTCTTCTTTCTTTGTCGGACTGGAGGGCGACCCGGGGTCCTCTTACTAATTTAAGGCGTAGAAGAAAACACGAAAAAGTCATGTTTTCTTTGATTAATGAGTATTTCCAGAGAGAAGAAAAAATACCTCCCAGGAAACTGGCTACCGGTTATGATATAATGAGGAAATTCAATATACCCCCTTCACCTCTTGTAGGTGCTATTTTGCGTAAGATAGATGAGTTTCAGGCCTTAGGAAAAGTCGCGACAAAAAAACAGGCCTTAAGCCTGGCGGCTAAAGTTTACTTAAGTAAGCAAATGGCCGAAAAAGAAAATAAGCAGTCATGAAGATAAAAGATACTGAAATACTCGTAAAGCAGGGTGATATTACCGAGCAGGATACAGAAGCTATAGTAAACGCCGCGAATAACGAGTTTACCATGGGCGGGGGCGTAGCTTACGCTATCAAGAAAAAAGGGGGCCAGGGTATTCAAGACGAGGCAGTAAAGAAGGGCCCGGTAAGCGTCGGCGATTCAATAATTACTTCGGCAGGCTTGCTTAAGGCGAAATACGTCATTCACGCCGCAACCATGGCCAAAGATTTTAAAACTGACGAGCTAAAAATACGAAAAGCTACTGCTTCGGCTCTTAGGGTTGCTCAAGAGAATAATATAACCTCGATTTCTTTTTGCGCTCTTGGCTGCGGCACGGGAGATTTTTCCTACAAGGACGCCGCTAAAATAATGACCCAGGAAATATTCAAATATTTAAGAAAAGAAGTTCATCCTTCCTTGAAGAAGATAATTTTTGTCCTTTACGGGCAGGATGGTTTTAAGATTTTTGAAAGAAACGTTTCCGGCTACATAGAGCATCTTTTCAAAAAAGTAAGTCAAGGCCCTTTTCTTACGGTTGACGGAATCGTTGAATTTGAATCAGGCATTGTGTTAATAGAGCGCTTAAACCCTCCCTTGGGCTGGGCTCTTCCCGGCGGTTTTGTCGATGAGGGCGAGACGGTAGAGGAGAGCGTGGTTCGGGAGATAAAAGAAGAGACTAGTCTTGATTTAGTGGATTTCAGGCAGTTTGGGGTCTATTCAGACCCTTCCAGGGATGCGCGTTTTCACACGGTATCCGTGGTTTTTGCCGGGAAGGCAAAAGGTTCCTTAAAGGCCGCAAGCGACGCTAAGAACGCTAAGGTTTTTTCTTTGGATTCTTTGCCTAACGAAATCGCTTTTGACCATAGAAAGATAATAGAGGACTATATTGATAGTAGAAGGCTTTAGAGCGCGAACGCGCGAATCAATACTAACATACGAATTTTGGATAAGTAAAATGGTTCCTTATTTAGTAATAAATCCCAATTTCAAATATACCAATACTACCAAACAAATCCCATCCTTCGATTACACTCAGGATGGCCCTGAGTATTCCCGAAGGGCCAACTTCCAAATCCCAACAGGCTTTGGATTTGGGATTTGGGATTTGGGATTTATCATTCATTATTCGTAGTAAAGTAAAAAAACCTTGTAGCAATGAGTAAGGTTTATTTTCTGGAGACGGACTTAAAGACTTTCGAGAGAGAGCCGAAGATGCTGGTTAATTTTTTGGATAAGACCGAGCTTTTTTCTCTTATAAAAAATAAAAGTCTCGTGGGTATAAAAATGCATTTTGGAGAAGACAAAAATAAAGGCTACTTAAAGCCCCATTATATAAAAGGTTTGGTCGAGAAAATAAAGCGCCTGGGGGCAAATCCTTTTCTTTTCGATACTAACACACTTTACCGGGGGAAAAGGACTAATTCCGTAGACCATTTCAATCTTGCTTTTTTTGGACATAATTTCAAGACTTTAAATATTCCTCTTATTATCGGCGGGGGATTAAAGAGTAAGGAATATATAGAAGTAGATGTTAGCGGTAAGCACTTTAAAAAAGCCAAGATAACTTCATTGTTAAGAGATGTGGATGTTGTGCTGGTTTTATCCCATCTTACCGGCCATATGCTTACCGGCTTCGGCGCCGCCATAAAGAATTTAGGCATGGGTTGTGCCTCGAGAGCAGGGAAGATGGAGCAGCATTGCGAAGTTTCGCCTTCGGTAAGACATGATATATGTGTAAAGTGCAAGAAGTGCATCTCTACGTGTTTAGCCGAAGCTATTTCTCTAAAGGAGGATAAGATATTGATAGATAAAGCCAAATGCACCGGATGTGCCCAGTGCATAAGTGAATGCCCTAAGGGTGCGATAAAGATAGCCTGGTCCGAAGATTATGCTCTTATGCAGGAGAAAATGGTGGAATACGCCAAGGCAGCCTGTGACCTTTGCGGGCTTAAGTTTTTTGTTAATTTTTCCCTTTTTGTCACCGAGGAATGCGATTGCATGAGCAAGGAAGGCAGCCCCGCGGCTTTGGATTCGGGTATTTTGGCCTCAGTCGACCCTTTATCCTTAGATAAAGCATCGGTGGACTTAGCCATTGCCAAGAATAAAAAAGATATTTTTAAAGATATGCACAGCGAAGTTGATTATAGCTCTCAATTTAAGTACGCTGAAGATATCGGCCTGGGAGAAATTGATTATGTCCTAGAGAAAGTTAGTTATGAAAAAAGGACTTAAGCGGGAATTAGGGCTTCTGGATGTTTTTTCCATCGCTTCGGGAGCCATGATAAGCTCGGGGCTATTTGTTCTGCCGGGCATTGCTTCAACAAAGGCAGGCCCTGCCCTTTTTCTTTCTTATATACTTGCCAGTCTTATCGCCGTGCCGACTCTCTTTAGCAAGTCAGAGCTGGTTACAGCAATGCCTAAGGCAGGAGGCGATTATTTCTATATTAGCAGAAGCATGGGTTCTGTGGCCGGAATTATCGGAGGTTTAAGCAGCTGGTTTTCTTTAAGCCTTAAGGCAACATTCGCCCTTATCGGTATGGCTGCCTACGTAGAATTAATTGCGCCTTTTCCCATAAAGATAATTGCCCTGGCTTTTTGTCTGTTTTTTATAGTTCTTAATCTGGCCGGCATTAAAGAGGCTGCAAAGACTCAGGTTATCCTTGTTTTCGGGCTTTTGGCCGCACTTATTTTCTACATATTTTTTGGTTTTCCTTCCATTAATATCGCCAGGTATACTCCTTTTGCCCCTTTCGGCGCGGGTTCGATTTTTGCCACTGCCGGCCTGGTTTTTATCTCCTACGGAGGTCTGACCAAGATTGCCAGTGTCGCCGGGGAAGTAGATAACCCCGCAAGAAACATACCGCTGGGGATGATTCTTTCTCTTGCGGTGGTAGGAATAATTTATGCTCTGGTTGTCTTTATTACCACGGGTTTGCTTGGGCAGGATGAGCTTTCAAATAGCCTCACCCCGATATCGGATGCCGCCAGGAATTTTTCCGGCAACTTCGGCGTAATAATCATGGCTGTTGCCGCTATCCTGGCCTTTGTCTCGACTGCTAATGCCGGCATAATGTCGGCGTCGCGTTATCCCCTGGCCATGAGCAAGGATAATCTTCTTCCTAAGTTCTTCGCTAAAATAAACAAAAAATACGCTACCCCCTATTATTCTATATTTTTTACGGGTTTATTTATGGTTTTAGCCATACTCTTTTTGAAGCTGGAGATGCTGGTTAAACTTGCTTCGGAATTACTGATTTTACTTTATATATTTACGAACTTAGCGGTAATCATCATGAGGGAAAGCAGGCTCCAGAACTATCAACCTAAATTTCGTTCTCCTTTGTATCCGGCAATGCCGATATTAGGAATTATAGGCTGTGGATTCTTACTTGCCAAGATGGGTTGGCTTATGTTATTTTCAAGCAGCCTTTTTATTATCGGCGGTCTTGTGTGGTATATGGGTTATCTGGGGGTAAGGCAAATACGGGAATTCGGATTAATCCACGTCATTGAACGTATTGTAAACAAGGAACTGACCTCAGGCCAGCTATCCAAAGAATTAAAAGGCATTATTAAAGAAAGGGACCAGATTGTCGAGGATAGATTCGACCATCTTATTAAGGAAAGCGTTATTCTGGATTTAGAGGGTCCTTTGTCGCGGGATGATTTCTTTCGTGATGCAAGCAGCTTTCTTTCTCCAAAGTTGAAAATCGCCCAAGACAGCCTAAAGCAGCTATTTATTCAGCGTGAGGAAGAATCCAATACTGTTATAAGGCCGGCCCTAGCGATTCCTCATATTATTATAGAAGGCCAGCATAAATTCTGTATTCTTCTGGCCAGGGTTAAGGCCGGGGTTGTTTTCTCCGAATCTTCCTCGCCGGTAAAGACCGTTTTCATGCTTGTGGGAACAAAGGACGAACGCAACTTTCACCTTCGGTCCCTGGCAGCCATAGCTCAAATAGTCCAGGATAAAGATTTTGACAAGCAGTGGATGAATGCCCGGGGCAGAGAAGATTTAAGGGATATTATTCTCTTGGCCGAAAGAAAACGCTTCGGAGCCATGCAGGCAGATAATAATTGCCGCTAGTTATCCGGCGTTAATCATCGTGAATAAGATTAGCGGAGATTCGCGTTTTGATTCGCGAAAATCAGTGTTACTTAAATATGAATACAATAGCCCTGATAACCGATTTTGGCCTTAAAGACAACTTTGCGGGTGTCATAAAAGGCGTATGCCTTAAGATAAATCCCGAGGCAAGTCTTATAGATATAAGCCACGGGGTTTTGCCTCAGAATATTTTAGAGGCAAGTTTCTTACTTCTTAAAAGTTTTTCTTTCTTTCCCGGGGGTACTGTTTTTTTAGTAGTCGTGGATCCCGGGGTAGGTTCGCAAAGGAGAGCTCTGGCTGTAAAGACAAGAAATTTTTATTTTGTAGGTCCGGATAACGGAGTATTGTGGCAGTCAGCCGCAAAAGACGGTATTAAAAAAATAATAAGTTTAACCAATAAAAAATATTTTTTAAAAGAGCCGTCTTCTACTTTTCACGGCCGGGACATATTTGCCCCTTGCGCTTCTTATCTATCGAAAGGTATGGATATAAATAAGCTAGGCAACTCT
This sequence comes from Candidatus Omnitrophota bacterium, assembly GCA_016932855.1. Classification (GTDB taxonomy): domain Bacteria; phylum Omnitrophota; class Gorgyraeia; order Duberdicusellales; family Duberdicusellaceae; genus JAFGCB01. Next base: position 11,567 of record JAFGCB010000060.1, read on the forward strand.
TTAAATAAGATTAAAAGCCTTTGTTTGCCCATGGCCTCTTTAGAAAATAACCGCTTGTCCGGAGAAATTCTCTATATAGATAAGTTCGGAAATCTTGTTACCAATATTACCAAAAGCCAGTTTTTAAAGTTCACAAAAAGAAGAAGGTTTAGATTGCATATAAAATCCAGGGTGGTAAATAAGATTTACTCTTTTTATAACCAGGCTTTAAGTAATAATCTTTTTCTCTGCGAGGGCAGCTTCGGTTTTCTGGAAATATCTTTAAGAGAAAAGAGCGCGGCAGCTTTATTAAGGGCAAAGCTAAAGGATAAAATCATTGTGAAGGTGTAATGATAGTGGAAGCTAAGCAGCAGGAGAAAATAAAATTACGGGGAATTGTCCGCCAGGTTTATAAGGCGGCCGGCAAGGCTATAAATTATTACTCTATGATTGAGGATAAGGATAGAGTCCTTGTGGGAGTTTCCGGGGGCAAGGACAGCCTGGGGCTTCTTAAGATATTAGTTACCCGCAAGGCTTATTTGCCTATAGATTTTAAGGTAACTGCCTGTTTTGTTGATGTAGGTTTTAACGATACCGATAGATCGATTCTTGAAGATTATTTCAAGAAGGAAAATGTCCCTTACGTTATAAAGGAACTGCGTCTTAAGAAAGAAGATATCAATTGTTTCTGGTGTTCCTGGAATAAAAGAAAAATACTTTTTACCACCGCCAGAGAGTTAAATTGCAATAAGGTTGCCCTTGCTCATCATCTGGATGATATTGTCGAGACAATTCTGATGAATATCTTCTTCCATGGTCAGATAAGCAGCATGAAGCCGAGGGTGGATTTCTTCGGGGGAGAAATATCGCTGATAAGGCCTCTTGCTTATTTAGAGAAATATCAAATAGAAAGTTTCTGCAGGAAATTGGGCTTTCCCGATACCAAGCACAGTAGTTGTCCTTATTCCAAAGATTCTAAGCGCCAGCTTATCAAGAAAAAGATAAGTGAGCTTAAAAAAGATTTCCCTCATGTAAAGACCAATATCTTCCGGTCTTTGCAGCGCCGCAACATAAGGGAAGAATATTTGCCTTGAGTTTAAGTTATACGGCTGCGGTTGCGTAGCTGGAAACGTCAATCGATAATCGTTGAACGCCAAAATAAGAAATATTTAATATAATTTCTGGTTAAAAATTTTGAACTACCCAATGAAAAATCTCGGTTGAAGATGGCTAAAAAGAAGGCAAAGATAAAAATATTAGTGACCGCCGGGCCTACCTGGGTAAGACTGGATAAGGTAAGGGTGCTTACTAGTATATTTAGCGGAGCAACCGGCGCTTTAACCGCCAGGGTTTTTAAGGACAAAGGGTATAGGGTCAGTCTTCTTTTAGGCCCTACAAGGTTTCCTTTTGAGGCTAGGGGCATTACTGTATTAAGGTTTAAATACTTTGAAGATTTACAGCAGCTTCTTAAAGAACAATTAAAAGACAAGGCTTATAGGGTGGTTATTCATTCCGCGGCGGTCTCCGATTATAAGCCTTATAAAGTACAAGCCGCGAAAATACCTTCTTCAAAAAAGAGCCTTCTTGTGCGGCTAAAACCTGCCCCGAAGCTTATAAAGCAGATTAGAAAAACACGCGAAGATGTTTTTCTTATCCAATTTAAATTAGAGGTTAATAAAACAAGAAAGGCCTTGATAAATGCCGCTTTCAGGAGCTTGGTTGAAAATAAGTCAGATATTGTGGTGGCTAATGATTTAAAAGATTTTAAAGGATTAAGGTCCAAAGCCTATGTTATTGATGCAGATAAGAACGTAGGCCTCGTAAAGAACAGAAGGGCCTTGGTTAATAAGTTGTTGCAAATTGTAGATTCGCGCTTTTGTTAAGTATATAATGGTAATGCCAAAGCTTGTATGAAAGGATGAGGGAAAAACCGTTGATTTTAAAGGACTCTTTTTCATGCAAGGAGGCAGGAAATTCAAAAGTCAAAGGTCAAAATGAAAAATTGCAGTTCAAAATTCAAAAGCTCGGAAAGAATTGACGCGCATTTTAGAAAACATTTAAAATATCAGGATTTTTAAAAATTTTGAATTTTAACTTGAACTTTTGCTTTTGCCTTTTGGTTTTTGACTTATTAAGATAGGATTA
>JAFGCB010000061.1 GCA_016932855.1 Candidatus Omnitrophota bacterium
CCCCCTTCGGTAACATTCTTTAATGAGTCAATAGGACGCAGGGGTCAGTGTTCTTTTAGGTATTTTAACCATTTTTCCTCCAGCTTATAGATATCGCTGATTTGGGTCGGGTAGGTAAAACTTAAGGCTTCATTGATGTTTTTTGCCTCGCGCAGTTCCCGGCAAAAAATGCCGAATCTATCAGGGCCGAATTTTTCAATTAAATAGCCTATCAGAGACGCTCCCTCTAAGTAGTAAAGTTTGACTAGATCTTCTCCTTTGACAAACATGGTAGTTTTCCCCGTTCTGCCTATGGCAGGCATAAAATAAAGGTTTGTAGGGCTATCAAAGACCTATATATTAATTATCATCATCCTTTTTAAAGGAAGCAGCATGCCAGCTTTTGCGTAACTTTTGGCAATTTCATGCCTTTCTTTCCTGTTTTTAACTTCAGCCCATTGAGCGATGCCTTCATCTAACCACAAAGGAACATTTTTATGAAACCCTACGAAGTCTCGAAATATAAGATGGGCAATTTCATGGGGAAGTATCGATTCTAAGAAGTCAGGACTTTCTAAAAAGCTGTATATGGTTTTTTGGTCATAATCCGCCATGCCGTTAGAAGCTTGCAGAGCGGCAGTTTCCTTAAGGTACGTGAATTTATCGGGATAAAGGTAGATTTTTACCCTGTTATTCCAGGTCCAGAAATTCGAACGGCGTGAATAGCGTAAGTAATCGGCAACCCGAAAATAATCCTGTTCGGCTACCCGAAGGACTTGCTTGGCAAAAGTTTTCTTATTTTCCGGATAATAAACAACGAAATGATGGCTTTTTATCTCCTCCCAGTTATCTTGGGCCGATATCTCAAAATGACCCTGATTAAACAGGACTATACAGAAAAATAGAAAGATGATACTTTGGAATACTTGCATAGCTAGTCCGCAGAAAGATTTTGGAAAATCATTTAAGAAGTTTCGATCACACTCTTTTGCCGTTTGCCTGGTAGATCGGGCCCGCTTGCTTACGGATTTCCGACTGAATAAAGTTCAGGTATGAGTAACAAATTGATATAAATATATCCTTACAAGGCCTAAACTTTTTTTTGTTTACCGCCCGCAAAGCCTTAGGCCCTGTTTCTGCATTGAGGTTCATCCCGCTTCCCTCTTCCAGAGCGTTAAATCAATTCCCGTATTTTAAATCTTGGGAAAATTTGGCTGTTTAAGTCTTCTCTACGCCTTTACCTATCTAGTATATCGTATATGTTATCTTTGGCAAGAATTTAACTTTTAAAGGGTGTTTAGGGGTGTCATTTAGGCAAATTGGCAAAAAAAATATTTAAAATCCTTAAAGCCTTTTTTTAGTTTCTTTGCGAAACGACAAATCTCGCGATAATGATTTCAGCCGCAGTCAAAGATATTAAAGGACAAAATACGGAACTGTTTGTTCCTTAATGGATTAGCTTTTTTTTCATTTCTTGATCAGCCTTATTTTTATGATCAATACTATTAGCAGAAAAACCGCGCCTATAGCGGCTACGCTGCTTATTCCTAAAAAAATAAAAAATGATCTTGGCCTATAATGAAATTCTACAACATGTTTTCCTTTTGGTACAAAGATTCCCATAAAAACGCCGTAGGGAGAAAATATTTCAATTTTTTTATTATCTAATTTTGCCTTCCACCCGCTATCATGCATTTCGCTTAGGAATAAGAATGAATCTGAGGAATTTTCACACGATATTCTGTAAGTATTCGGGAGCCACTCTATGTCGACCTTTTTGTGGTTGGCGAGTATTTGATAAACATCTTGCGGTATATCAAGCTCGCCTAAGCATTCAGGTATATTATTGCCTGTAAAATATGCCTGAAGTCGGCTTATACTCATATTTTCTATAATGAAAGCGCGGGGAAAACAATTTTTATTTTCATATAAATACGCTTTTTTATGTTCTCGGAAATGCGTCCATTCCGTCGATCTGAGGGCGTTGCCCGAATGTATGGTGCTTACTGCATCTTCCATTGTCAGATGCTTAATGTAATCGGCGGAATCAAGTTGAAAGCTCGTTATCATGTATTTAGTATTGCAAAGATCCAAAGCCGGTTTTCTGTCCATAAGCAAATAGCTGGAATGCGCATGTAAGTCGATATCGCCGGTTATCTTCGGTATAGCGACGCCTTTAACAGTAGCCTGAAGGCAGCAGACATTTTCCATTATATTTTGATTAACGTGGAAATATTTAAAATCAACAAGCCGATTGCATACTCGAAAGAGAGACCCGTCCTTTCTTAAGAAAGTAAATATTGGCGAAGATTTGAAGTATTCATCAGTTGTAAAATATATTTTAGTTTTATGTAGTTCTTTATACTGATAAAGGTCGCAAAATTGAAGGCCCAGAAAAAAAAGTAAAGTTAAGGCATAAAGAATTTTTTTATTTTTGAATATATTTTTTAGTTTATCAAGAGCAACTCCGGATGCGATTACCAAAGAAAAAACAAGGCCGATCTGCCAGGGCCAGGCGATTCGGTCCTGGTTAGCCAAGGGAACGTAATTTATTATTTGTAGACCGAAGAATGTATATTTAAGTATTAGAATAAAGCAAATTCCGGACAGCAAACGAACCGGGCCAGAAAATTTATGTTTTAGTAAAAGCCCCCATAGCCCTAAGAGAAGGGCGAGTTTTCCGATGTAGCCTCTTTTATGCAAAGTCGGCACGAGAAAATTGAATAGTTCTTTGAAAGTGTATCCTTCTTCAATTAAGCCGCTTTCAGTTCGCGGGCTTAATAGAGTGTTTTTTACTTGAAGTAATATCGGTCCCCAGTAGACGATGCTTATCAATATGCCAAGAACCAGCATTAATGATAACAAGCCAAGCTTTTTTTTGCTTTTTAGCAAGGGAAGTGAAAATATAATAAGACAGTAAAGAATGATTGCTGTATAGTGTGGTATTCCCCCCGTAATCGTTAATGCAGAGGCAATACCGCCGAAAAGGCAATAGATAATGTTTACCGGAAAGTAGGTTCTTATCGCTTTTAAGAATAAAAAAACAAGCAGCGGAAGGTAGGTGGTTGATATGATTTGAGGAAGCCATCCGCCAGCCGAAAATTCGCGAAAAACATTAGATGAAACCCAGGTTATAGCACAAAATAAGCCAATCAGTGCGTTAAATTTAAGCTCCCGGCAAAGCAGGAGCATAAAAAACGCTGTAAGGATGATATGAGATAAAATTGCATAATTTATAGCCTTTGTTAGGCTGAACAGAAAATAGAAGGTAACAAAGGGATAGTAGGGCCCCATAAAAGAAACTTCGGAAAAAGGTATTCCCAGAATTTTATACGGGTTCCACAGCGCAAAGGCTTTATTTTTTACTGTATTTACAAAAAATGAGGCAAGAGGTATTTCGGATTCAAGGACATCTTGAGCTTCGCAAAGCCCGGATCGAAACACTCTTTCCGCGTAAATAGCACCTATCAACATAAGTAATAAAGAAGAGATTATGAAATATTTGAATAAACTTTTAGACTTTAGCATAGCAGTCTATTTTATGATTTCATTATGAGGCGCAGTTGAGTAAATCATGTTTGCGGTAAATCTTAAATCATTTTAACAACCAGTAAATAATCTTTGCGGTATACGATAGTTTTATTTCCTAAAATATTACACTATTAAAAGATCTTTACCGCCTTCTATCGGTTATTTCAAATGCACGCTGCCCTTGAAGTAATTTTTCTGTTTCTCCGGTTGCAAGAATTGGTTTAGGCTGTAATATCTAAAGACTAAGGCCTTGGAATTTAAGAAATCCGCTTTGGCGACATTTTTTTTCCAGCACAGGACGTTAGGATCATCTAATATAAACTCAATTGATCTAGAGGATTCGGCTGGGCCGGCTATGGCATGCAGGTTTTCGGGTTCTACCCTTTGATAATCTTGACTCAGTATGATATTGGCTTGGACTTCGTTTAAGCAAATCGCCTCATCTACATCCAAGGTAACCTCCCATTCAATAAGGTTTTCTTTGTTTAGACGTATTGTCCACAGTTGCGCGATGGGCAAATCGATATGAATTCCCCGGGCTTGCAACATGTTGTCGCCGCGCTCAATGGTTTGCCACAATATATTTTGTGAATCATGCCAAAATCCGTCGGATAATATTGACGTATAAAGACCGAAGCCGGAAGTTATTTCTTTATCTTTGTAATATATTCGGCCTAGGCCGAAATCGAAAAATACCTTAATATCACCTCTGGTTAAAGAATATTTGCTTTTTAAATACTTTCTCCTGTCTGTTTCCGTTTCTGTCTGCAGTTGTGTCAATTTTTTTACTTCCCTGTTGGAAACAGGAATCCTTATTTTGCCTTTAAATAAAAGATAATTGTCCGGTTCAACACTGAAAGCTAGGTTATTTATATCGGTCCAGTGGATTAAGGTTCGATGGCTAGCGGAATAGTGCAGCTGCATCAATGAATAATCCGGTTTGTCCATTATGAAGAAAAGAGCAGGGTTGCTTTTTATTTTATTTTGACCGACCAGCATACCTATGCTTTTCGCAGCAGCGTCATTAAGAACTGCTCCGGAATTCTCCGCCGCCGTAAATACGCCTTGCTGGAATCCATTTATCCATTGTTTATATTTATCATTAAGCGTAAATTCAATTTTCGCTGTTTTAAAGCCGTCAATATTCATAGGATTGCCGGTAGGTTTTAGCCGCACTGAATAGTTAATTTCGTTTTCGTCCAAAGCTGTAAATTCCCAAACTTCAGTAATACCCGGTAAATCTTCCCAGGTCCCTTGGGCTTGTAAAGTGCTTGGTACGGTTTTCTTGATTTCCCAAAAACCTTCGCTGGAGTCATAAACCTTGTTTTCGTATTTAAAACTGGTTTCGATGCCTTCAGCAGTCAGTTCGTTATTGTCGTAGAATAGGTGAGCTCGTCCGTCAAAAAAAAGTAGTCTGAATTTATCTTTAACCAGGCTATAAGTCTGCTCGATCCTGCGCATTCCTTTGCGCCAATCTTCTTGGTTGGAAAAGATTTCAACTGAAAAGCTGGTTAAGCTATGCGTTCCTCCGGGTAAAACAAGCTCTTTGCGGGAAGATCCCTTAACCGCCGATACATTAAAAGCAGTCGGTTTAAATAATCTCACATTTTTTTTAACGATAAAATCGGTGTCGTCGGAACTATCTGCAGAAAAAATCAGGGCAGCAGTCATGCTGTCTTTCGGCAGGGCGACATATGCATAGGGCTGCTGGGTATGGGAGGATTCATAAAGAGCATGCTGTTTGGAAAAAGAAACGCAGGTCTGCGCGTCATTTATTGTTATGCTATCCTTTGTTTTTAAGGCAGCCCTAAGGGTTAACTTGCCTTTATCATTAAGTTCAAACCGCAGGATTTGAGTAATACCCGGTAAATCTTCCCAGGTCCCTTGGGCTTGTAAAGCCGTAGATGAGATTTTTTCGGCTTTCCAGAACGCATTCGCAGATTCATATATTTTATTTCCGTGTCTAAAGCTGCTATCGATTTGCTGAGGCGCAATTGTTTTATCCTTGTAGTAGAGAAACGCCGAACCGCGTACAAAAGTTAAAGCCAATGAACTTTTCTTAAGAAAGCAGTGGTCTTTTGGGATATAGATATAGGCATAATAGCCGTCGGGAAGATTTACTGTTTGAGCTAAGCTAAACTTATTTTTGCCTTGGTTGATGAATTCTTTAAATTTTGCAAGCGCTTCTTGTTTGAAATCAGAATATAACATATAGGACATAGAATCTGGATCGGAATCAATTTTTATAAAATCCAGATATTTTTTTGTGCGCGTCAAGCGGTCATTAAGATCTGTTTTTAATATTCCAAACTCGGGCCATGTTGTTTTCTTCGATATAAAAATGATGCAATTTAGCCGGTTTAAGTTCGAAAGGAATTTGAGTATATCTTTATTTTCGATCGAAGGCTGCAGCAAATCAAAACTTTCAGAATCCTTTACGTAATTCGTCTTTGTCAGATAATAATCAAGAAGGCCGGGTTGGGAGAATATTTCTTCGGCGTGTTTATCTTGGCATATTATCCCAACGGTTGCATTTCGGATGTAATTTGTCTCTATGGATTCCGCTAACTCGGCTATCTTCCAGTTTTTTGTATAAGGCGGCCCGTAAGACCAAGGCCGGTGTTCATTTGTGGGAAAATAAAGCATGCGAACCGGACCCCAAGGGGTGTGCAGGGTAAGTTTAAGATTATTTCCAGGAGAATAGTAGGATACATAAAGGAATTGCAGCAAGCCAAGCAAAACTATGAGCGTATAAAGCGGATATAGATATTTTTTTGAGCGGATAGTATCTAATCCGGCGGCAGTAATCAAGGCAAGAGCAGGCAATGCCGGCAACATAAGACGAGCCTCGGTGTATAATGATGCCGATAGCAAAAGAAAAGGGAATAAGTACCAGCTGATTAAAAATAAACGCTTCTTCGCCCGCAGAAGATAAAAAAACAGACCTAGTGTAAAGATTATGGCAAACAAAAACGAAATCTGGTCATTGATTATTGAGAACAGGCCCTGAAGAATATAAGATAATCGTTCCAGGAAGCTGACCGCAGACGAAGGGCTTCTGTCCGTAGTCAGAAAAAGTGAACGCAGCAAAGATATTTTTGCTGTTTCAAATATCCTGGATAAAATCGGTAAGTACCCCAATACAATAAGCAGAAATCCCGTCATGCAAGAAGCGGCAAGATTTAAAAGCCTGTTTTTAACAGCAGTGTGGTTTATTATTTTCAAATTAAAAATTTGTCCTAGGGCGTAAGCCAAAGGGCCTATCATAAATAAAGCAAATGTCGCTTTGGTAAGCATTCCTAGGCCTAAGGAAACACCAAAAAAAATAGAATATTTCAGCTGTTTAAATTGTTCGGCGTAAATCAAAAAGCATATACTCATTGAGACAGCCGCAGTCAAGGCAAAATCGGGCCCGAAAAACCGAGAATATCTAAAAACCAGCGGATAAAAGCATGTAACTATAACCGCTATCAGGGCCGTTGATTTATTAAAGAGCTTACGGCCGATAAAATATACTGAAACTAACAAGATCAGCAGGTATACGATATTTATCGTTACAGAGGCAATATACGAGGTGCCCAAAAAGATATTAAGTACTGCCGAGGCGAAATGAAATAACGGCGGTCGCTGGCCGCTTAAGCCAAAGGTAAAAAATAAGAAAATATTTTTGGCGTCAAAAGATATGAGGCGAGAAATTTCGGAACTTATAAGAAGGTGTGTGGCTTCATCCGGGCCGCTGGGATAGGTGTTTTGCTTTAACCAAATAAAATTCGTAATTGCGTAGAATAAAGCAATACTTACTAGGATTAAATATTGAGCCCTTTTTTTAAGAAGGGCGATGAAAAAACTGGCCGGATATTTATTGCGATTTTTGGTTAATTTCATACGGCCAATGTTTTCGATTATTCCCCTGGCTTATTTGAATCGGCAAGATTTAATTTCTTGCTTGCACGAAAGCAGAATGGATTAAGCCGCACAAGATGCCCGAAACCATCACTAGCTGGTCAAAAAAAGTAAATAGTAGCGAGCGCATGCCAAAGAAAAAATTCTTTTCTTTTGAAAGAAATCTGATAAATTGAAAATTGACTAAAAGCCAGCCAAAGCTTAAAGAAAAAAATAGATTATCCAGTTCGCCATGGCCAAATAAGAGTATTATCCATAGCAAAGCAGCCGCCGCTATGAAAATTATGGCTAAAAGCTGTTTTCTGGAAGCATGGGCAAAGCCTGTTTTATTCCGGAATAATTGACGCCATCCCTTGAATTTTACAAATATTTTTGCCCAGTAAAAAGGAATTACGAAATCATTTTTGATAAGTGAGAAGAAATTATATCTTTTAAGGTGGATTACCTCCAGATCTTTTAAAAAAGCTATTTTTTTACCTGATCCAATCAATTCCTGCCCGCACATTGTATCTTCCCCTGCCGCAAAGTCCGAATTCCATAATCCTACGTCACTGCGCCGAAAAGCGCATACTGACCCAAATAGAAAAGTCACTTTTTCGGGCAGCTCGTTAAAAGTATAATGCATATAAAGGTTTTTGTACTGGCTGAAGAAATCGTGATTTGGATGAATTTTAGAAAATAGGCCGGTTACTGCCGATATCTCTTTATTTGCGATAAAATAATTTGTTATAGATTTTATTGTATCAGGTTTTATTACGACATCTGAATCTATGCATACGATAATTTCACTTCTTGATGCGGAAATACCTGTGTTTCGTGCCTGGACCCTGCCTTGGTTCTTTATTTGGCGAATAACTCGATCGGCATATTTTCGAGCAATTCTAGGAGTGCTATCATTGCTTAAGTCATCAACGACAATAAGCTCATAATCTTTGTAGATAGAGGTCCTGATGCTTCTAAGGCATTCTTCAAGAGTCCCTTGGCTGTTAAATGCTGGAACGACAATCGATACAGCGCTCAAGATTTTAGCTCCTCTTTGGCGATCCGGTTGTAAAGATTGATTGTTTTGATGGCAATCCCATGCCAGGATAAACTTTGTTTTTGCTGACTCCGGATTTCCTCGCGTATATTCGTAATCAATTCCGGGTTTGAGATCATTTCGTGTAATGCGTCTCTTAAATTTTCACGATTGCCCGGTTCTACCAGAAGGCCGTTAATCCGGTCTTTTATAATTTCCCTGAAGCCGCCTATGCGCGTTGCTATAACCGGTTTGTTGAATCCCCAAGCCGTCATCAGAACCGCACTTTGGTCAATCCGTGTGTATGGTAAAACCACGATATCTGCTTCTTGAAAGGCTTTAAATACTTCTTCCTCGGAAATAAACCTAAGATCCCATTTAACCTTTGCTGCTAAATTAAGTTTTGTAACAAGGTTGACTAAGGGTTTTACGCTCATCTTAGGGTATCCTTTTATTTGCAGGCAGGCCGTCTCGAGCACGTCTTTAGGCAGCATCGAGAAAGCCTCAATCAATATATCAAGGCCTTTATAGGATTTAATGAAACCGAAAAATAAGATTTGTTTAGGTCTGCGGATATCGAGGTCAGACAAGGTAAGATTTTCTTTGGGACGTTGATATTTAATGCTTCCGAACGGAATAACCGTAACTTTATCGGGCCGGACGCCGGTTTCATCAATGAGCTTATTTTTAGAGTAATCGGTATGCACGATCAGTTGCCTGAATGTTTCAATAGCTTTTCTATAAGATAAAAGCTGAAAAATTGATGAGGGGCTGCCTTGATAAGGCTGACTATCGTGAACCGTTAATACCAACGCTGCAATTTGCTGCATTCTTTTTAAAAAAAATACGTCGATCATAGCCAGGCAGAGCCATTGAAAATGGATGATATCAGGCTTGCACTGTCTTAAATGTTTCAAGAGTCGTGCCATATCCCCAAAGTGCTCGATGCCTTTGAGGCACATCTGTATTTTAAGCGATTTTGTAAAAAGCCGGCTGCTTAGGCGATAGAAATGATCTATACGATTATATTTTTTATTATGCCAGTAGATCCGGCTTTGGCGAATAGTTAAGAAAGTCGTATCTATTCCCTGATTGCTTAGGCTGGTGCAGAGATGGTGGTCGTATGGCATCGTAAAGCCGCCGGGATCGATTATCGCAACTTTCATGACCATTTGTCAATCAGATATAAAATGTTATGTTTAGTTTATTCAGGGCCAGGATTAAGTTTTTTTTAAACAATCTGTTTCTTTTCATAATATGAAAGAGGGCATAGTAGAAAGGACCGAAATAGACGATATCCGCCAAGACGGCCAATTTTTTAAATCTTCTTTTAAACCCTTTTTTCATTATTGCCCGGGTTACGGCTTTTGTCTCGATAAGCGCGTTTCTTCTTTCGTCAAGAGTGAAATCAGGTGTTTCAAATATCGGTTCATTCTCCCAGTGGGCTATTCTATTCAAATAATTTTTGCTGTTGCCGATAAAGAAGTTATTCCGCGTTACCCAATCAAACATTTCCGTTCCTGGAAAAGGAATAGGATTGTAGAAGTGAGCTACGGATATAGGGTATTTACAGGCTAAATTTATTGAATTTTTAAGTGACTCTTTGGTTTCTCCGGGCAGTCCTACGATAAAATAAAGTATAACATTGTATCCGATCTCGCAGGAAATTTTGATCATATTCTCTATTTTCTCGATTGTTTCACCCTTTTTTACATTTTTTAGCACCTGTGGAGTCGCGGATTCAACGCCAAAAGCTATTTCCGTAAATCCGGACCGGAACATAGTTCTAAGGATATCCTCGTCAGCCAAATCTGCCCTTATGCCGTTTCCGCACATAATATTGTATTTTCTGTGGCTCTTGCCGAGCAGATCGCAAAATTGATAAATCCTCTTTTTATCAAAGGTAAGACAGTCATCCTGGATTGCAAAATCGCGGTATCCTTTATCATGCCAGTATTCTAGTTCCTGCAAAACATTTTCAGCTCCTCGTGGTCTGAAATTTCTGCCCATAGTTACCGTGACCGGACAATAATTGCAATGAAAAGGGCATCCCCTTGAAGTTATGATCGGCATCCTCCTGCTTGAGTACTTTTTTAGCTGAAACTTTTCGTATTTGGGAAAAGGGATATTGTCTAAATCGGAGCTTGGCGGTCTGTCTTCATTTTCTATTACCTTGTCGTCTTCTCGGTACATAAGCCCTTTTATTTCATTGAATTTATCGCCCTTGCACAGCTGCAGCATTGCAAGTTCAGCTTCATGTTTTATCGCATAGTCAGCCGAGCATTCATAAAGAACCTGTTTTTTTATTGTTGAGACATGAGGCCCTCCGACTACGACGCTACAGCCGGATTGTTTCAAGTAGTTCACTAAATCGTAAGCTAAGCTGTGGTAATATGACATAATCGTGACGCCAACCAGGTCCGGATGGAATTCGGAGATCTTTTTTTTAACATCTTTGAATGTGTAGTCCAGGCGTAAATCGAGTACTTCGACCTGGATGCCGTTTTCTTCCAGATATTCGGAAAGATAACCTATTCCAATATGCGGATAGGTTGGGTAGCCGTATTGATTCGGGGATTTAGGTATGCAAAACAATACTCTTTCGAACATTCTTTATAATTAATGTGTGGATTTAGGGGATTAATCCTGCGCATCTAGCTGGATGAAGGTATCACATTCGGCAAAATCCGGGCTGAATGCTTCCCCCGGAAATTATTCAGCGCATTAGTTTAATAATACCATCTTAAAAGAATTAGTCAATTTTTAAACATTACGCGTTTTCTACTTCGATAAAATCATCGGCACGGCTTGTTTCTAAGGAAAATTAGGTGTATAATTCTGTCTTGATTATCATGAAGAAAACGCGAGTGCCCGGTACCCGGATTGCTATTTTCTGTTATTTTATCCTTGTGCCGATAACTATTGTTTTTTTACTTGAGGGCCTGCTAAGAGTCTTGCACGTCGGGCCGAGTATACCTCTTCCCTATGCCAGGTTCGTCGAAGATAACGTCTTACCCTTTCGCGGGACTCCAAATTCCGTAGTTAAAAATACTCCCTGGCCTGCCGGCGATGAGTTCGAATTCGAGTATCGTTACAATAGTCTGGGTTTTCGGGATAGCGAGCATAGTTTCGAAAAGCCCAGAAATGTATTTCGAATCGTAGGAATAGGAGATAGTTTCACGGTTGGAGCCGGTTCTTGTTTCGAAGGCACCTATCTTTTTCAGCTTCAAAACCTGATAAAGGCTAATAAAAAAGATAATAGCGATGTTGAAATAATAAATCTCGGCATGAATAGATACTGGCCTGAGCCCGAACGGTCAGCTTTAGAAACAATAGGAATTCGCTACAGCCCGGATTTAATACTGGTTCAGTTTAGTCCCAATGATATAACTGATACTTATATCGGAGCGGATTGTCCGCTGGTGCTCGATGGGTATCTATTATCGCGACAAGCATACGAATTGGGTAGATTTGGCCTTTGGCTTTATCTTAACAGCCGCGTTTGCCGTATCGCATTAAAGCTATATCTGGATCACAAGTTCAATCCTGATAGCGAAGATAAGAGTGAGCCGCGTTGGGACGATGTGTTTGAAGATGGCGGCTACCATGAGAAAGATTGGTTAAAAGTCGAGAATGAATATCAAAGAATGATTTCGGTAGCGAAGAAGGCAAGAGCACAGATAGCATTTATCTATATTCCCTCAGAAACTCAGGAAAAAGAATATGCTCGCAGGCGTCTAAGGGCATGGGGGCAAAAACAGGGGGTGCTGGTCATTGATACCTTACCCGCGCTTAGAAACGCAGAAAAGGATGAAAAAGTATATTGGGAGCAAGACATTCATTGTACGCAAGAAGGCTATCGGGTCATCGCTGAGACCGTATTTAGAAATTTGAATTCCGCCGGGCTTCTGCCGTAAACAAACCTTTTATTTTTTTTCTCATATTGTGCAGCAATCACCCTGGTAAAAAAATCAATAGCCTCGACGAAATTTTAGGAATCCACTTTTAAATTCAAGGAAAGTTCGCAGTTAGCAGGATTTATGTCTTTTATTTTTTCAATTCCTCTATCCAGCCATTATCGGTCAAGAATTTAGCGGTTTCTTCAGCAAGTATCCGGGATCCTTTTACGGTAAGATGATGCCCGTCGTAGAAAATATCTTTAAATCCGTTCTTTTCAATTTCTTCCTTGAAGATGTGGTAGGTTACCACTACTGGCTGATTTCTTTCCCGGTGTTCTAAATAATTACTCCATAAAACAGGCCCTTTAAATCCCTCGATATCTGCGTAATTAGTAAATTCATCATCCATATCAGTATAATCAATCGCCAATACATGGTTTATGCCGTGCTCTTGGGCTATCTTTACAACAATATCGAAGTTTGATGTAAAACCCTCCTCCTTATGGCTATCTCGTTCGCCGGATAAATAGTAGTAGATAAAATCAGCCGCTGTGGCTTGCCATTTTTTATTGCCGTCTATTAAAACGCAAATAACTCGAAATATCCGTGATTCGAATAAAATGCGCCAGAGCAGTCCTCTAATATAGCTTACTCCAACGTTTACGTTGTAAGTATCTACCCACTGGGAACCTTGTTCCCGCCAGAGAACAATATCAGGTTCAAATTTGACTAAATGAAATTGGAACATCCGTTTCATCTGCTTGGCAAAAGAACCCGGCATCCCGGCATTAAGAACTTTAATGTTTTGATCAGGGTATTCTTTGCGTAAAGTCTGCTCGATAAGATAGGGCCAGCTTTCTTCATAAGGCAGAGCTCCGCAGTAGGTCGTAGAGTCGCCTAAGCACATAATTCTAATCTCATCGGGTTCTTTCTCAGCGCAGCCGGTTATTCCCTTCGGTCCGCGAAAGAACACGCCCTTGCCATAGCCTTCCCAGAGAAAAAAACAGATCGGATCAAAGGTTTTACTCAAGGCCTTTTCGCCGGGAGACAGAAGCAATTTTTCAACTCTGGTTCGGTAGGGTTGAGGAATGTTTTTCTTGAAATAAATTTTTAAGGATAAAAATAAGAAGGACCGTATAAGAATTTCTAAGGAAATAATCACGCCGAGAACAATAACAAATATTTTGAAAACGTAAAAAAGAAATCGGGATTTTCTTTTAGGCATATTGGCTATGTCGAAGGTTTTAGCCCTGGTTATCTTTGTTAATCACTTCGTTGATTTTATTGCACTTTATTATATCGTAGGTGTGTTATGTGAGCAAGAAAATAAACATTTAAGGCACTATTTAGGCATCGGAAATAATTAGGAAATTGTGAAAGGTAGATAAGATTGAAGGATTTTAATATTGGTGGAGGTGCGGGGACTTGAACCCCGGTCCTAAAGCAACGACCCAAAAGGCACTACATGTTTAGCTTGTGTTTATATTCTTCGCTTGAGCCTACCCCGCAAGCAGGATTGCTCAAACAGCAGCCCTTTTTAGGTCTTGAGTCCTATAAGGGCGAACTCGGTCTCAACAAGCCTGATTACCGACCTCTTAATCCCGCCCAGGCAGGCTGGATTAAAAGTCTGCTTAATTCAAGCCCATAAAGAACGGCGCGCCCACGAATGGGTTAACCGCAACTTCAGTGCCTAAATCAGCAGTTACAAATCTTTCTTGATTTGCGTTTATTTTTTTTACGAAGTTTTTACGAGCTCTCCGCAAACTCGACATGCTCCTTGTTGAGTGTGTGCTTGAGTCGAATCCAGTCACCCCCATCATGTCATAGAACACTTTACCAATATATTATACCATATTTCTGCAAGATTTTCCGGGATGTCGAGTTTATGTCTAGGGCAGGATTTCCGGTTTTCTGCGCAGCTTCTTTTTCTCCGATTGCCTGCGTTTTTCTTGCAAAATCTTTTCTTTGGCCCGTTTTGAACGCTTTCTCTTTTGCCGGCGGATTTTTTCAACGCGTTTTTTTTCTTCTTCGATAAAGCCTTTTTGCAGCTGTTCAATTTTATCTAAAAGCCGCCTTCGGGCAAGAAACCGGTTAAGAGCCTGAGAGCGTTCCTGCCAGCATTTAACCGCAAGTCCTGTAGGGATATGGCGCAGGAAGACGCAGACCGAGGTTTTGTTTATTTTTTGCCCTCCTTTGCCTGAAGCCCTAATAAATTTCTCATCGAACTCCTCCTCTTTAACCCGCAGTTTCCGCATGCGGTTCAGGAGCTCAGCGGCCTTATTTTTCGATACGTTAAACGTAGGCATAGTTTTCTCTTTGTTGAAATTATACCAGAACGTGTGGAAATTTAGCGATTTTTTTTTAGGTAGTTTTGGTCCCGGGGCTTAGAATTTCTTTAATTCTAGGTTTTCGGACCGATAAATGGCTTGTCGAGAGGGGCGGTTAATGCGGAATCGATTTTTTTGCGGGGATCTTTATGATCGTATACCTTATACGTAGTCATATTTTTGCCGCTTTTTTTGGAAACATACATTTGGGAATCAGCTAAAGATATGAGTTCATCAATCGACGAGGGCGCCTGTGTATATATGACCACGCCTATGCTGAATGTTACCAGACATTCATTTTGACGTATGAAATTATTCAGATTTTTCTGGACCCGGTTGATTAAAATCTGGGCTTGTTCCCGGTTTGTTTCCGGCATCAGGATTATAAATTCATCGCCGCCCAGCCGGGCAACGATGTCGGTCTTTCGGGAGGAGTTTTTAATCACCTGTGCCGTTGACTTTAGCAGCGCGTTGCCGGTTTCATGGCCGAAAGTGTCGTTAATGACCTTGAAGTTATCGATGTCGATATAGGCAGCGCTGAAGGTCCGCTTGTGCCTTAGCATTCGGTTTAGTTCCATAGATGCCAGTTCATAGAAGAACCGGGAGTTTACAAGCTGGGTTAAGTAATCTATTTTGGCCAGCTGTCGTTGGAGAGTTAAGACAGTTTTTAATTTAGAAAGCATGTAAGCAATGATTAAAAAGTAACCGAGTCTTATTCCGGCGTTCCAGTGAACTATGGTGTGGTTTACGTCCGGCAGCCTAGCCATGGTATCGGCTATAAGCCATACGATGGCACCGGCTACACACATGAGTAATCCGTTATTTCTGCCGTTCGTCCAGGTTACCATAACAATGGGCAGCAAGTAAAAGATAGATAAGCCCAGCTTGTACCCGGTTAGATAATCAAAAATACCTATTATTGCAAGCATTACGACTCCGAGGCTTATAACAAAAAATTTTGGCTGTTTTTCCAGGTATTCAATTACATTTTTCATATATCATTTTGTTTAGTCGCCGGTATTATTTTTAGCGGCTCTCGTTACCTGATTTTATGCATTTAACTTCAAGTGGATCTAGACTTACAATTTTTATTGAAGAGTCACAGTGGGGGCAGGTAAAGATATCCGCAGGGTCGAAAGAGTCCCCTTCTAGAGTGAAGTTTGCGGCGCATTCCGGGCATTTGATTTTTAAGGCTACCATAGTCTCTCCTTTTACGACAGGGGTTGTATTAGTGTATTCGCAAATCGAATCTGATCTCTTTGTTAAGCGTTGAATATCGTTCAAGGCCGCAGTTTAAGATGGAAAGAATCAGCTTTTCGTATTCAATTCCGTTTTTTTTGGCCATTATAACCAAGTCCGCGTATTCCGGCGATAAGCCGGGAAGCGGGTTTAGTTCAAGAAGGAAGATTTTATTATCGTTTGATATCTTGAAATCGATTCTGGCGATATCTCTGCAGCCGAATTCTTTGAAAGCAAGAAGCGCGTATTGACGTATATGTTCGGCCAGAGATTGTTCTATGTCCGGGGGCGAGACGTAGTTAACAAGGTTTTTCCAGTCCCGTTTGGTTTCCAATGAATAAAAGAAGTCGTCGTCGTAAGAATTTTTGTGTGTTATTTCCATGATTCCCAGCAGCTGCGCGGGGTTATTTCCTATTACGCCGGCTGTAATTTCTCTGCCTTCGATATACTCCTCGATGAGTATCGGCTGTTGTGAATAGCTCTCAAGAAGACAAGTTAAGTTTTTCTTTAATTCCGGCTCGCTATATACGCGCGACGAGTTATAGATACCCTTGCTAGATCCTTCCCAGGCGGGTTTTATTATTAACGGATAATTTAGTTTTTTGTCGATTTTCCAGATTTCTTTTGTACTGGTAATGATTGTATATCGGGGAGTCGGAATCTTGGCTTGCAGAGCGATTTTTTTTGTCATGGTTTTGTCTAGAGTAAGCCCTAAAGTTAAAGGGTCTGAGCCTGAATAGGGCACGTCCAGCATTTCTAAAAGGCAGGGAATATGAGCTTCTCTGTTTCGTCCCCGGCAGCCTTCGGCAATATTGAAAACGAAATCCACCTTTTCATTTTTTATTTTCTTTATCATCTCCAGGTCAAATCCTAACTTTACTGCCTGGTAACCATTCCGGTTAAAAACTTCGCAGATGGCATTAATGGTATTTTCGTTGTCAAATTCCTCGCAGTGTTCGCTGCTTACGGCTTCTTTTTCAGAGAAATCGCTTTTCAAATTATAAGTTATGCCGATTTTTGTAATCATTTTTCGCCGGGATTGTGATATTTAAATATTCCTCCCCTGCATCCTTTCAGCAAGGCATGGTCTTCATTTAAGTCGATTAAATAGTTGGGTTGTAGAGGAATTTTGCCTTGTCCGGATAACCCATCGATAACAAAGGTGGGAATCGCTAACCCTGATGTGGAACCTCGCATTTGCTTGATTATTTCCAGACCTTTCTGGATCGAGGTTCGCAGATAGCCGGTCCCGTTTACCGGATCACACTGGAAAAGATAATAGGGCCTGACTCCGATAGTAAGGAGTTTTTCGCATAGACGTTTCATTGCCTCGACCGAATCATTGACTCCTTTAAGAAGCACCGATTGGTTATTTATCGGTATGCCGGCACAGAGAATTTTATCGCAGGCCCGGGCGGATTCTTCGGTTATTTCATTAGAGTGGTTAAAGTGCGTGTTAAGCCAAAGAGGTCTATATTTTTTCAATACCGCTACGAGCTCATCGTCAATTCGCTGAGGTAAGACTACCGGGCAACGGGTACCGATCCTGATTATTTCCAGATGAGGGATTGTGCGCAAATTCTTCAAGACTCCTTCGATTTTATGAGTTGACAGCAGCAAGGGGTCGCCGCCGGAAACAATTACATCCCGTATTTGTTTGTGGTCTTTAAGGTAGTCATAGATATTTTTTAGCTCGTTTTCCGTTCTAACCCACTTGCCTTTTTTCCATTCTCTTTTTCGTGTGCAATGCCGGCAGTAAACCGGACACATATCGGTTAAGGTTATTAAGGCTCGGTCCGGATATCTGTGAATAAGCCCTGGAACCACCGAGTCCTCTTCTTCGCCTAAGGGGTCGTCCTGGGTTTGGAAATCATCATTTTCTTGGATTGAGGGGATGCATTGTTTTTTAATCGGGTCATCCGGCAAGTTTACGCTGATAAGCGATAGATAATAAGGAGTGACTGCGAAAGGATATTTTAAGGTTATTTTTTCCAAGCCTTCAAGCTCAGAATCAGAAAAGGAAAAGATTTCCTTGAGCCGGGATACTTCAGAGACAGAGTTTTTCAGCTGCCAGTTCCAATTGTTCCATTCAGACAACCGCCCAGGGGGTTCATCTTCTTTCACCAGTATTTCTTCGATAAGCGTATCCATTTTACCACCTTTCTTTGAAGAAAAATATCATAATAGGGATACCAGTATATTTTTTGTTTCGTCTTTTAATGTTTTTCGCGTGCGCATTTTGCGACGCAGAAATTCACGGAAGGCATGAGAAAGATTTCGCTTCTTTAAGGTATCGGTCTTGTCGTGCATATGATTTTTGCTAAAGGGATGGTTTAGCTGTTGCCGGCGGGCAGGAAGATTTATTTTTTTTTCTGATTTTATTTAAGGCCTCGATATCTTTTTTGAATATTTCGGTTGCTGAGAGGCTGCTGGTCAGAGAGTTTACCAGTTTGTCTTCGATGTCGTTTGCTGATTTACGCAGAAAATAGAAAACGTTCTGCCCTTGGCGTTTATCGCTTACCAGGCCGGTTAGGCGCAGGCGGGCAAGATGCTTTGATATGTTCGATTGCGATTTGCCTACTATTTTGCATAAGTCCGTTACGTTAAGAGTTTCTGCATGAAGAAGGGCGATAATCCTAAGCCTTGTGTCGTCAGAAAAAGTTTTTATAATTTGGCGTATCCGTCTAATTTCCATGTTAGATACTTACTTATATGACCATATGCTCATATATACACACATTGGGTGATTTTGTCAAGAATTTTTCTGAATTATTTTTTCAGTAGCTTAGGGCGCAGTTAAGGCCGGGTCTTACGGACGCGGTGCTCTTTCCTGGTAGGTATTCTTGGCAAGATTATATCCACTTTTTCCTTTTAAAATAAAGTATCATAAGAAGTGCGACAAGAAGCATTACTCCCCAGACGCCGAGGTAGCCAAACCGCCAGTTAAGTTCGGGCATATTCCATGACGAAGCGTCGGGATTAAAATTCATTCCGTAAATTCCGGCGATAAAAGTAAGAGGGATAAATATGGTTGCGATTATTGTTAAGACTTTCATGACTTCGTTCATTTTGTTGCTGATGCTTGATAGATACAGGTCGGTCATCCCCGACAGCATGTCCCTAAATGTCTCTATGGTATCGATTACTTGTATGGTGTGGTCATATAAGTCCCTCAAGAAAACACGAGTAGATTTCTTTATGAGTTTTGATTCCCCTCTTTCGAGGGCGCTGATCACTTCCCGTAAGGGCCAGACAGATTTTCTCAGAAAAATCGTATCCCCTTTTAGTCTATGAATTTTTTTTAAGGTTTCGGGAAAAGGGTTAGCTACCAGCTCGTCATCCATGTCTTCGATTGTTTCCCCCGTCCTTTCCAGCAGTGCATAGTAGCTATCAACGATTGAATCTAATAGTGTGTAGGCAAGATAGTCGGCACCCATTTTTCGGACCCTGCCTTTGGCTTTTCTGATTCTTTCACGAATCGGATCAAAAACATCTCCTGTTTTTTCCTGGAAGGAAACCACAAGATTTGGGCCGAGAAGAATACTCACTTGTTCGGCTGTGATCTCATTGCTTTTTTCAAGAAACTGCAGCATCTTTAAGACAATGAATATTTGGTTTTCAAAATCCTCATACTTTGGGCGCTGGCCGGTATTGAGGATATCTTCCAAGATAAGAGGATGCAAATCAAAATGCCGGCCTATTTTTTCGATTGTTTCTACATCGTGGATTCCATCGATGTTTATCCAGGTAACCGTAGGAGTTTGTTTAAATAAAAAGCATTCTTCAATGGATTCAGCCTCTTTTTCCTGGAACTGGTTTTCGTCATAGTCAATTATCGTAATCTTTACTTTTTCTGTCCTTTGTTCGCCGACAAGGACAAGATCCCCCGGTGCCATACCCGCTGTTTTAGATAGTTTTTTTACATGCTTCGCCATATCTTAGCCTCCTTTAATTAGAGTTGGACATATTAACATTGCGATTTTACTTTCTGCTGCGTTTCTGGAGAGTGCAGTTTTTATTACACTGTACTGGATAATAGCATATCTCGCGGGAAGGCTTACGTCAATTTGAAAGATTTTGCTGCAGAATAAGTTGTGATTTAATCATATGATATTCAGTAAAAGTTTGCACAGAGCGGAAATCAAAAAAAATTTCTCCCTATTCCAAAGTTCTTAAGAATTTTGGAGTGGGTTCTCGAAACGCATCTTCGGTTAGCTTTTTCGCTTTAATATTGAGATTGTTTTCTTTGCGATTTTTATTTTTTTGAATGCATTAAAGGAAAAAAGGTTAATTAGAAAAAAAAGATGTAATCTTGCGAATTTTAAGGCAGGGTATAGCAATGCGGTAAGAGTATATAATTTAGAAGATGATTAAATCAGCCTTTCTTTAATTGTAGATGTTTTTTAGCTTCTTTTAACTTCTGAGCAAAACCCCCTTTTTTAAATTCAGAAGTCCATC
This sequence comes from Candidatus Omnitrophota bacterium, assembly GCA_016932855.1. GTDB lineage: Bacteria > Omnitrophota > Gorgyraeia > Duberdicusellales > Duberdicusellaceae > JAFGCB01. The sequence continues at coordinate 20,355 of JAFGCB010000061.1, forward strand.
CTTTCATAATAAGCCAGCCCCCGAAACGGATCAAGTTATTACGCCAGGGTCTGTACCATTTTTTCCATCCGGCCCGGATATTATGTAAAAAGAAGATTAGGGCCGGAAAGGAAAAGATATGTAAGCCGATCAAGAACATATATTTAAACTGATAAAATTTGCCCATGATTTTGTGCATTGATCTTTGCAGCTCCTCGGCGGTTATTGGCGCATCGGGCTCAAATAGAGGAAAATTTCCGTCATAATACTCCCAGCCTACATCGGCAGTTGCGTAAACTCGATTTTGCGACATGAGCCTGTGTCGTAGTTCTGTCCCCGGTAAGGGGACCGGTAGCAAAATCTGCACTGTGTCAACTTGAGCCTTCTTAATAAATTCCTTGAAGCGTTTAATGCGTTCGTTTGCCGATAATTCAAAACGTACCCCTTCTTTTAAGGGATAGCCAAATATAAACATCCCGTGGACTAAAAAACCAAATTTATGGTATGCTCTGGCAAGAGCAATCATGTCTTCGGGACGGACATGTTTATTCATGGCTTCCAATTCTTCTTCAATGGGTGATTCAAAGCCGATAGCTACCGTATTAATTCCTGCCTGGCGCATTTGAGAAAGCAGATGTGCGTCTTTGGCTTTATCGAGTCTTATCTGCACAACTGTGTCTAACCGTTTGCCGATGCTTTTTTGATAATCTTTAAGCATATTGCAGAATCGTATTGTTTCGTCTCGCTGTTGCCCGAAAAGATCGTCCACGATAAAAAAATGTCTTGCGTCGTTGGTTTCTACAAGAAAACGAATGTCTTCCAGTGATCGTTCAGGTGAAGCGCAGCGTATTTTACCTTTAACAGTGCAAAATTCACAATTCATGCCGCAGCCCCGTATCCTTCCGACAGGATAAAGCTTGATCTTGGCGTAACGTACTAAAGAAAAATTCGGTGACGGTAATCTATCAAAGTCAATAAGAGGTTTTCTTTTCGGGGTCAATAAAACCTGTCCGTCCTTTAGATAAGCAATACTTTTTACTTCGTTTATATCTTTTTTTCCTTCCAAGGCCTGCAAGAGTTCCTTGATTGTGTCCTCTGCTTCGCCAATAACCACATAGTCGATTCCGGAATGCAGGGCTTCCGGAATATTATCCTCAATAAAATGTTGCCCTCCGGCAATAGTGATAATTCCCTTCGCTTTATAGAGATGAGTAATTTCATAAAGTCTAGGGATGGTGCTTGTCAAGCCCCCGTATAGTCCTACAACATCAGCTGGTCTTTGTTGTTGCAAAAAATCATGGTTAGCACCGCCTGAAGGGCTTTTCGGGCCGTAGAGACGTAGATTATTTTCGTCGATAACCTCAACATCCCAACCTTCTACTTCATTGGCGCAGGTAGCCACCGATACCGGACCTAAGGCTGTAGTCAGTTTGGCAATGTTCGAGTAGATATTAAAGGCCGGATAGACTGGGTCGATAATTCGTAATCGGTATCTTTTCTTGGATGGGTTAAGCATAATTATATATCATTTGCAAAGGACGAGCACGCTATACTAATAAAGAATCTTTTCGTCGATACATACAGTCATACGGCCGTAAGGATTTTTGACTGTTTTTTAACGAACTGGGGACGAATATATATAGCTTGGGAACATACATCTTTGGATATTTTCTTAAGCCAAAGGGCGTAACGTTTACCCCGGGCTTTTATTATTTTAGATTTTTTATGAATGAACGCTTTATCGTATCCCAAAGCCTGTCTTTTTGTATTTCTCTAGCCAGAAGGGATTTCAGCACTAGAGGCATAAACGCTAAAAACGATATTATTTCCCTGAAAGTGAAAAATTTTACCACGAAAAAGCATTTCCATAACATTTTAAGAAACCTAGACGGCGTATAGAAAGAAAACCGTATTCTTCTGGCTATTTTTTTCAAATCCGCAGTGCTATAGGTATCGGAATAAAGAACGTCATTTTTGTCAATGTGGTATCCCGGGGTTTTTTCTACCAGTTCTCTTAAGGGCGAAAACTTCTCTATTCTCAGCTTAAGGAAAGTAATGGAGTCAAGCCCTATTTCATTCGCGAACTTCGCAATATATAGCATTTCTTCTTCAGTTTCAGTGATATTGCCATAAATGAAGTAACCGTGGTAGTAAAGAGGGTATTTTTTGAGAGTTTTAAAATATTTCCTTACGTCAGCTGAGTCAAAACCTTTATTAAGTTGCTTAAGTATGCGGTCGTGCGGAGACTCTATGCCGATTAAGAGAGTTTTAAATCCTGCTTTGACCATTTTTTCTAACAGCGCAGGGCTCCGGGCTATTTCAATACGGGTCTGCACGATGAAGCGTTTCTTTATTTTACGATCTATTATCAAATCGCAAATCTTTTCCGCTCTTTTTACATTGACCGAGAAATCTTCGTCGCTAAACAGGATGATTCCCGCGGGGGTCGCTTCGATCTCGTCGATAACCGATTCGACGCTGCGGGCAGAGTAGCTTCTTTTTTGGCCGAGAGGGTTTAATGTAAAGGTGCAGAATTTACATTTGTAGGGACAACCTCGGGCGCTCAAGACTGTGTCGAAAGTCAAATTTGCAACATTGGTACCGTTTATAGTCAAAAGGTACTTATTGTGTCGCAATGTCCGGTCCGGCCAGGCAAGAGTGTCGACCTCAGGCAACGGCCGATTTTCATTGTTGACTATCCCGCCGTTTTGCCGGTATGAAATACCAGAGATGTTTTTAAGAGTAGCACCTTTAAGTATCTCTTTTATCGTCTCTTCTCCTTCGCCTCTGACGACGATATCTATATTTTGGCAGTTTTCGAATAACTCTTCAACTCTTTCAGTCGCGGTATAGCCGCCAACGACCAGGGGTATAGCTTTGGGCATCCGGTTTAGAAGAGAGCAGATCTCTTTAAACTGGCGTTTCCACCCGATTCCAACGCAGATTATATCTACTTCTTTGCTAATAAAACCCAAAAGATTATCTAGCTGAGACAGCTCTTTTTCATATCGTAAGTCTAAGAGCGTTACTTTGTCCACGCAGTCTTTGGCGCCGGTAGCGACGTATTCAAGGCCTGTGGGCGGAAAGAGCATCATGGCGCTTGTGGCGCTGTGCTCAATATAGGGGTTTAAAAATAGCGCGTGTTTGTACCTCATTTATATACTGTTTAGAAATTCTATTATAGCACTAAACAAGTTTTTTAGGAGAATTATTTACGAGAGCGAATTGACTCACATTAAATGTTACCGAAGCGATAGTTAAATTGAATCGTTGACTCATAATTAATGTTACCCAAAAATGAGGG